>NZ_JBXANE010000015.1:0-182770 GCF_058801365.1 Pedobacter sp. GW822-FHT03F06 | reverse complement strand
AAACGCTTACCAAGCTTTCTTCTTGTAATACTATTTGAAAGAAGAAAAATCAGTTTGATAAACCAAAGGAGATGACGCCCCAAGAGAAATAATGTGCAGCCAGATGGTAACATCTGGCTTTGTTTATGAATTCATTATTTAGTGTCAGATAGTAATAACTGACACCACGGATAAGATCCCGCCTGCGCTGCACCCGATAGCTACCGGGTCCGCTCGAAATGACGGCACGCGGGGAAGCTTCCGTGTCCATCCGTGCTTCCGTGGCAAACATCCAATGTGTAGTCATATGTTACCATCTGGCTTCGTTTATGAATTCATCATTTAGTGTCGGATAGTAATATCTGACACCACAGATATCGTTGCGTCATCTCGACTGAAGCAACGCGGAACGGAGAGATCTGTTTAGTAGATTTAGCTTCGCTGAGCACTTCGTGGTTCTCGACTGCGTTGCTCTCCGCTCGAAATGACGGTAATCTAGTTTTCGGATAGCAATGTCCGACAACACATACAACCCAATTTTGCCACTTCCCAATAAAACTTTACTTTTAACCATGCAGAAAATATTAATTCCGGTTTTATTTTTCATCTCTACCCTGGCTTTCGCACAGAACGACAAAACGTTTATCAACGGGAATAAAATTTACCTTCCAAATATTAAAACTGTACTTTGCTATAACAGCAATAAAGAGCAGAGCCTACCTGTAGTTATGCTCAATTCGTCAGAAACGATAACTTTTTCGTTCGACGATTTACTTGCAGGTACCCAAAACTACTGGTACACCATAGAGCACTGCACTGCAGAATGGGAAACTTCGAAAATTTCCAGTATAGATTATTTAGGAAGTTTCAATGATGACCGCATCATTAATTATCGCTACTCTTCTAATACCGCCCGAAAATACACCCATTACGAAATCAGTTTACCCAATACCCAAATCCAACCAAAAATTGGGGGCAACTACGTATTAAAAGTTTATTTAGATGGCGATAAAAACAAACCTGTTATTTCTCAACGTTTCTACATCCTCGATAGTCAGGTTGCTGTAGCGGCAGAAGTAAACAATTCCATGCAGGTGGAAAACAGGAATTACAAACAAAAAATCAATTTCACCATTAACCATGCATTTCCCATCCCAAACCCCTACCAGGATATAAAAGCAGTAGTGATGCAAAACTTCAATACCAATACTATTCAGGTTAATACCAAACCTTCATTTGTAAGACCAAACCAGTTGGTTTATAACGACCTCAATACGAATGATTTTTGGGGAGACAACGAATTCAGAAAATTTGACACAAGGAGCTTGCGCTACAAGGCTGATAATGTTAAAGATATTTACCGTGACAATCAATCCGTAAACGTGATGCTTTTTCAGGATGCACCCAGAACTGTTGGTGCATTTGCCAACCAGTACGATGAAAACGGAAACTTTTTTATCCGCAATACCGACGGGCGCGACGATAAAACAGAAGCAGAGTACATGAGTGTTTTATTTACACTAAATGCTCCAACCCCCAGCCCGAATGGCGATGCTTATGTTGTTGGCCGGTTTAACAATTATACCATGAGCAATGAAAACAAACTGCTCTATGATGCCAACAGGAAACAGTTTTACGGTAATGTTATACTTAAACAGGGCCTATACGATTATGAATTTGCCTGGTTTAATAAAGACACCAAGGTAATGGAAACCAAACCTTTCGAAGGTGCATTCTTCCAGACCGAAAACAGCTACCAGATCTTTGTTTATTATCGCCGCCCCGGAGCGCGATGGGATACATTGATCGGTTATACCAACCTGAGTAACAAGGTTTCAGACAGACGGTAGTCGCTAGAATTAAGCACTTTAATTAATTGTCAACTTGACTTTTAATATAACAATACTTACCTTTATTGTTACATAAATTTTCTTTGTTTTAAATGTGGTTATTTACTTTAGCGTTTCAGAAAGCAACCAGATAAACACCTAGAAAATAAGTGTATCTAACCAAAAATTATGTTTAAAAAGTTAATTGCCGTAGCATTAATTGCCTATCCCTGTGCACAGATTTCAGCACAAACTTCTAGTGAATCGTACACGCAATCCATTAATGGAACAAAATTAAAATTCGACATGCAGGCTATACCAGCAGGCAGATTTAAGATGGGAAGTAAAACAGGTAAACCCGATGAACAACCCGTTCACGAGGTTAAACTCGATGCTTTCTGGATCGGAAAACACGAAGTAACCTGGGATATTTTCGAACCTTTCCTTTATCGCGATTACGAAAAACAAGCCAGCATAAGTGCTATTCCAGCGGAGGTAGATGCGGTAACCAGACCTACAAAACCTTATCTCGATATGACTTTTGGTATGGGTAAGGAACACCAGCCAGCAGTAGCAATGACGCAATACAATGCCATCCAATTTTGCAAATGGCTTTATGTGCGTACAGGAATTTTCTACCGTTTACCAACAGAAGCTGAATGGGAATATGCCTGTAAAGCAGGTACGGAAACCAATTATTCTTTTGGCAATGATGCAGCCAAACTAGGAGATTATGCCTGGTATAAAGACAATAGCGACAATAAAACCCATCAGGTAGGGCAAAAAAAACCAAATGCATGGGGATTATTTGACATGTACGGAAACGTTAGCGAATGGACTTACGACCAATATATAGCTGATTTCTATAGTCAAAGCAAGGATAAAATTGTAGAAAATCCTGTGGCAGTTCCCGAAAAACTCTACCCAAATGTAGTTCGTGGTGGCTCTTATGATGAAACGCCAAACAACCTGACTTCAACAGCTAGATTGGCATCAGATCCATCTTGGAAACAATTAGATCCACAGATTCCGAAAAGCAATTGGTGGTTCCCCGAAGCGCCATTTGTAGGCATGCGTTTAGTACGACCAGCTAAAACGCCATCAAAAGCCGAAATTGATGCTTATTACAATAAACAACCTATAAAAGACTTTTAACCGACACTATCTAACCAAAATAAAAACTAAACACATGAAAAAACCAATCAACCAACAAGATCGTCGCGATTTTTTAAAAGCGACTGCAATGCTCGCAGGCGGTGCAATGTTAAGCAGTATTCCATTGGCCAGGGCTTATGCTTCGGGCTCTGACACGATTAAAATTGCCTTAATTGGCTGTGGCGACCGTGGTACAGGAGCCGCTTTCCAGGCCTTGAGCACTAAATTCAATATTAAATTGGTCGCTATGGCCGATGCTTTTCAGGATCGCCTGGACAGCAGTTACCAATCATTAAGCGGAAAATTTGCCGCAAAGATGGATGTTCCAAAAGAACGCCAGTTTGTAGGTTTCGATGCTTATTTAAAAGCCATCCCATTAGCTGATGTAGTGCTATTAACCACGCCTCCGGGCTTCCGCCCGATCCATTTCGAAGAAGCGGTTAAACAGAACAAACAGGTTTTTATGGAAAAACCTGTTGCTGTAGATGCACCGGGCATTAGAAAGGTATTGGCCGCAGCCGAAGAAGCCAAAAAGAAAAAATTAAATGTGGTAGTCGGTTTACAGCGCCGTTACCAGACCAACTATCGCGAGTCGATGAAACGCATTAACGATGGTGCCATTGGCGATATCATGTCGGGGCAGGTATACTGGAACAGTGGTGGCGTTTGGGTACGTCCGCGTAAAGCAAACCAAACCGAAATGGAATACCAAATGAGAAACTGGTATTATTTCAACTGGTTATGTGGCGATCATATCGTTGAGCAACATGTACACAATATCGATATTGCCAACTGGATAAAAAACGGACATCCGGTTTCGGTACAGGGAACAGGTAGCCGTGCCTGGAGAACAGGGAAAGATTACGGAGAGATTTACGATAACCACTCCATCGAATTAACTTATGCAGATGGTGCGGTAATTAATAGCCAGTGCCGACATTTCGAGGGTATCAGTAACCGTGTAGATGAATCTTTTCAAGGTACCAAAGGCAAAATTTATCTTTCAGGCAGCAATCAGGCCATTATGAAAGATTATAGTGGCAAAGAACTATATAACCACAATACCAAAGGAAATGCAAATCCTTACCAAACAGAACACGACGAACTGTTCGATGCGGTTTCTAAGGGAGAATATAGATTCAGTAATGTAGACTATGCTGCAACCAGTACATTCTCTGCAATTATCGGTCGTTATGCTACTTACTCTGGTCAAACCATTAAATGGGATGAAGCTTTAGCTTCGAACATCAGTTTAATGCCGGAGCGTTTTGCATGGGATGCGAACCCAAGATTAATGCCTGATGAAAAAGGACTATACCCTATCGCTATGCCTGGACAAGCAAAGGTGATCTAAAACTAAACTGATGCGTTATAGGTTTTTGCTTTTCCTGTTACCACTGATTTTTGCTTTCTCCTTGAAAAAAGAAGTGAAGCAATATAAAATCAATGGTTATGCACAGGGAACCGATTATGCTATAATGTACTATGCTACCGATAGTTTAGCCACTAAGGCAGGCATAGATAGTTTATTAAACGAAATTGATTTATCGATGTCGCTTTACAAAAAGGGATCATTGATAAATCAATTTAATGCTGCCAAAAAGGAAATCAAAACCGACCGATTTATAAATGATGTGCTCAAAAGGAGTTTCGAGATCAATCGGGATACAAAAGGTGTTTTCGATATTACGGTTGCGCCATTAGTACAAGCCTGGGGTTTTGGGCCAAAAGAGGCCAAAAACGAACCCGATCCAGCAGTCATCAAATCGATACTCGCCTGTGTGGGCATGAAAAACCTAACATTAAAGAACGGCTTATTAAGCAAACTAAAGCCTTGTGTGCAGATCGATTTAAACGGAATTGCCCAGGGTTACAGCGTTGATTTAATTGCCGCTTATCTCGAAAAAAAAGGAATTAAACAGTACGTTGCCGAACTGGGGGGCGAAATCCGGATTTCAGGGCCTAAACCCAATGGCGAAACCATGAAGATCGGTATTGAAGGTCCGGATAAAGATGGAACGCCGGTAATCAGGCATATCGCCGCCATCAATTCAGGAGCAATTACCACCTCTGGTAACTACCGGAAATTCCACCAGAACGGAAAGAAAAAGATTTCACACCTGATCGATCCCAAAACAGGTTATCCGTTAGATAATGAGATGATCAGCGTAACAGTATATGCTAATGATGCCATTACAGCCGATGGCTACGACAATGCCTTAATGGCGATGCACCTTAAAGACGCCATTGCCTTTGTGGAAAGCAGAAAAAACCTCGAAGCTTATTTTGTATACCATCAAAAAGATGGCAAAGTGGCTGATACCTTAACTACGGGGTTTAAAAAATTAATTACACAAAATACCTATCGTTTAAAAACAAACCGATGAAAAGAAGTGAATTTATAAGAAACAGCTTATTCACTGCCGGTGCAATTGCTACTGGGGCAGGAATCAACAATACTTTTGCGGCTGAAAAGTCGAATGCATTAAGTGATAAGGTTTTTAACATGGATTATGCCCCACACCAGGGCATGTTCGAAAACCATGCGGGCAAGAGTTTTTTAGATCAGATCCAATTTATGTACGATAAAGGTTTCCGTGCTATCGAAGATAACGGCTACCTAAACCGATCAGTAGAAGAACAGGAAAAAATTGGGAACCTGCTGGCAAAACTGGGTATGCGCATGGGCGTTTTTGTGGTAGATGGTGGCGATAACTGGAAAACCTCTTTAACCACTGGCAAAAAGGAATTTAAAGACAAATTTGTAGAAACCTGCAAAAAATCGGTTGAAGCCGCAAAACGTTGCAATGCAAAATGGCTTACCGTAGTTCCTGGGTTTTATGAACGCAACCTGCCTTATGGCAATCAATTTGCCAATGTAATTGATGCCATGCGTGCCGGAGCCGAAATTTTCGAACCCCACGGTTTAATTATGGTTTTGGAAACCCTGAGCGATACCCCGGAGCTTTTCCTTCAAAAAACAAACGAAACCTATGCCGTTTGCAAAGCAGTTAAAAGTCCTTCGTGTAAAATCCTATACGATATTTACCACATGCAACGTACGGAAGGCGACTTAATTAAAACCATCGACCGTTGCTGGGATGAAATTGCCTACATCCAGATTGGTGATAATCCAGGCCGAAAAGAACCTACAACAGGCGAAATCAATTATAAAAATCTATTCAAACACTTGCATAAAAAAGGTTATAAAGGGGTAATGGGCATGGAGCACGGCAATTCGAAAGGTGGAAAAGAGGGCGAATTGGCTGTTATTTCGGCTTACAGGGCTGAAGATAATTTTTTGTAGGTATACATTAGAAGGATCGTCATCCCCAACTTGATTGGGGATCTTAAAGCATTAAGCTGGGTTTGCAAGCTGTATTAGGATTCCCGTCTGCAGGGGAATCGTAATGCATCACGCCAGGCTCTAGGATTCCCATCTTTAAAAGATAACAAAATGTGTTAACGTTAAAAAGTCACAAATCCTCATTAAACAAATCCAGCCATTGAGGATTATTATCGCTGATCAACTTAATTTTCCAATCCCTATTCCATTTCTTTAATTTCTTCTCTTCAGCAATTGCCTCCTCAATGCCAGGATAAAACATAAAATATACCAGCTTTAAACAATTGTATTTGGCAGTAAAGGAAGTTGGATATCTTTTGCATTTATGATCAATTACTCTTGAGTGTAAGTCAGAGGTAACACCGATGTAATAAACCGTGTTAAAGGCATTTGTCATAATGTAAACACAACCACCGCGTTCCATATCTTAAAAATACATTATTTCTCGTAATAAAGGTCAGCGGAGTTCGTAAGTCGCATTAAGATTCCCGTCTGCACGGGAATGACGCGTGGATAGATATTGAGCCTGGGCATGGAATTGACAGTACCGTTCCGTGGTCTGTGTCCCCACAGAACACAATATCAACGTTTATCCAAGGGTTGGTAGTGATCTCCAATAATAACCATAAATGGTCTGTGAGGACACAGACCATGGCGTTGACGGATTGCAATACCTACCCCACCTTCAACACCCACACTGAAACACTTCCTGCGTTGCAGTGAAACTCCGCCCAACCATTTTCATCAATGGTTACTTCCTGCTGGCGATACCCTAATGCATCAACAAAGGTTTTTCCGGCAAAGTGTTTACCAATTTCCATTTCTTTAAAGCCTTCTTCCCCTGTGCTTAACAATACCGCCAAACCACTATTTTCATGTTCCTCATCACCGGCGCGGGTCCATCCTACGCAAATGCCATGGTCAAAATAATCGCGTTGTTCACCGTAAGCAAAGGCTGTACGGATTTTACTCATGGTTTCTACTGCAGGAATTGCGACCAGCTCCACATGCACCTCATCGCCTTCTTTGTCTTTATCATCATAAATCCCTCCATACAGATCAGGAAAGAACAAACACGGAATCCCTTGTACACGCAATAGGATAATGGCATAAGCCAAAGGTCTGAACCAAAAATCGACATAAGATTCTAGCGCCTGCAAAGGTTGCGAATCATGATTATCAACAAATGTTACGGCCAGATCAGGCTTTACCTGAACCAGGGTTCCATCAAAAATGGTCCGCATATCAAATTCCTCGTCCTTACTCGCCAGGAAAAAGTTATGGTGCAAAAGCGAATCAAATATTTGTGTCCGCCCACCTGTAATCTCAATGTATTTCAATTGTCCTTCTCTATCTACCACATTCCAATCTTCGGCAACGATAAAAAATTCGCGGTTAAATTTTTGGTTCAGGTGATCGATCCACTCTACAATAAAATCCGGATTGATGTGTTTAACTGCATCTAACCGAAAACCATCTACTTTGGTGGTTTCCACTATCCATTCGCCCCAGTATTTTAATTCTTCAATTACGGCCCTGTTGCGGTAATCGATATCGTTAAACATCAGATAGTCGTAATTTCCAAATTCTGTAGAAGGAACCTCTTCAAAACCTTCTCCCAAATAGTTCTGAATCGAATAAATAGCTGTTTCCTGGAGGTCTTCTGCCCAATCTACTCCACTAAAGCATTCATGGTTCCATATAAATTCAGAATATTTTCCCTGCCGCCCCGGGAAAGTAAATTTCGTCCATGCTTCTATTTCGAAAACATCGCTGGTAAATTCGGTTCTATCTTCTGGATTTACAGTTCTAACGGCTATTTTTTCGAGTTCATCGCCCCCGGCTTTGTGATTAAAAACCGCATCGGCCAAGACTCCAATTTCATTGTCGTGCAGTTCTTCAATAGCTTTGATGTACTCATCTTTAGAGCCATGCTTGGTATTCACACTCCCCTTCTGATCGAACTCGCCCAAATCGAAAAGGTCGTAAACGGCATAACCAACATCATAAGCCGCATTATTTGATTTATAGGCTGGCGGCAACCAAACAGCAGTTACTCCAATTTCTTTTAAATGACTTGCTTCGGCAGCTACTTTAGTCCACAAATTTTGTTCTTCGTTATAATACCAATGGAAAAATTGGATCAGGGTCTGGTTTTGCATTAATTCGATTTTTTGTATGATAACATGATAGCTGATGAATTTGTTTTTGAATTACAAGAACAATGTTTTCGTCATTGCGAACTGAAGAATGGGCCTTGCGTTGGAGTGAAGCAATCTTTTTAATTATAAATTACAGAACAGCTTGCTCATCCCCCGCTAGTTGAGCAGATCACAGCAGAAAACAAAATAATTAATATATAATTTTCACGCTCTATGCCGCGGAGGCATTGTACTTTGACGCGCCAAAGTACCCAAAGCGCTTTGTCAATCCAGCAAGGTGGCTCCGCAGAGCCCATTCACATCAAAAAACAGCGGCGCTTCGTTTAATCAGTTTTTGTTTACGTTTTCTATGGGCTGATTGAGCCCTCCTGGGGTTTGTGTTCAAATTTCCAACGAAGTTAAATTATCGTTTATGAACACAAAACCACTGCGTTAAGGCTTGGTAGTGCTGTGTTTTCTTTTGTACACCTGTTTTTTGATTTCCCCACCACTTGGGATTGACGGCGTTCTTCGCTACAGCCTGTGGTTTTTTAAGGCAACCATAGCATAGTGCCTATAACTAATCTCCAATACAAATCGAAAAGGTAAAGTACTATACAGATTAGTAAGGAAAATATTATTCCAATCTGCGAAAATCCATTTGATCTGCGGGAACAATCTTACTGATGCTTTTCCCCTTATTTCGCCGATACCCGCAGGAACCACGTACCTATGTCTTTCCCGCTGATTTCGCAAATCACCGCAGAAAAAAATCCTTCCAATCCGCCAGGATCTAAGGAATCGCTTTTAACACATAACGCCCGTGCAAAAATTAATTAGTCACCGAAACACAGAAATCAAAGAGGAGATTAAAGTTTTTCCGTGTTTTTCGTGCTTCCGTGGCAAACATAATGCTTAGCTATGCGCAAAAAGAGGATCTTTCCCGCTGCTTTCACAGAAAACAAAATAATAAATCTGCGAAAATCCGTTTGATCTGCGGGAACAATCTTACTGATTCTTACTGATGCTTTTCCCCTGATTTCGCCGATACCCGCAGGAACCACGTTGCCTATGTCTTTCCCGCTGATTTCGCAGATCACCGCAGAAACAACTTAAATCTGCGAAAATCCATTTAATCTGCGGGAACAATCTTGCCTATGTCTTTCCCGCTAATTACGCAGATCGCCGCAGAAACAACTTCTAAATCCGCCAGCATCTATTTGCAATACCATTTTACCCACATTTTACTTACTTTTGCCATCAAATGAGTTTAAAAAAGAAATTTGCCAGAGAAAGTTTTACCATCATGAACGAATTGGTATTACCAAACGATACCAATACCTTAAACAACTTAATGGGTGGGCGCTTGCTCCATTGGATGGATATTGCAGCGGCAATTTCGGCTCAAAAACACTGTAACCGTATTGTAGTAACGGCTTCGGTTGATAATGTTTCTTTTAAACAACCCATTAAATTAGGTGATGTGATTACCATTGAAGCCAAAGTGACCAGGGCTTTTAATACTTCAGTAGAAGTTCGTTTGGATGTTTGGGCAGAGAATATTCCAAGTGGTGCACGCCAAAAAAGTAATGAGGCTTATTATACCTTTGTTGCAGTAGATCAGAGTGCCCGTACCATCCCTGTGCCAGAACTAATACCAGAAACACCCGAAGAAATTGATCTATTTGATGGTGCACTACGCCGCAGGCAATTGCGTTTGGTGTTAGGTGGAAAAATGAACCCTGATGATGCCAGCGAACTGAAAGCTCTTTTCTTTAAAGCATAATTTTTACATTAAATTTCTTTCTGCTTAGCATGATTGTTTTATTTTAGCGGTTTACCCCACGCTGAAAAATATGACAACCTATACCATTCTTATTATTTTAAGCGGATTAGTTATTTTCTCTTATCTGTTTGATTTAGTGGCCAGTAAAACCAAAGTACCATCGGTTTTGTTGTTACTCCTTCTAGGTATTGGTTTACGTTTGCTGGTCGATAACCTGAAGATACAAACCTTCAATTTCCTCTCTATCCTACCAACACTGGGTACTGTAGGCTTAATTTTGATTGTTTTTGAGGGCTCACTCGAACTTAAATACGACCGGCATAAAAACAAGGTTATTCGCAGTGCTTTTTTCTCTGCCCTAAGCATTTTAATTGGAACCATTATAGTAATCACAGGCATTATTTACCAGATCACGCATCACGATTTATATACCTGTATTGCAAATGCCATTCCCTTTAGCGTAATCAGCTCGGCTATTGCCATCCCTTCGGCAGCGGCATTAAACAATACCGATAAAGAATTTGTAATTTATGAATCTTCTTTCTCTGATATTTTAGGAATTATCATCTTCAATTTTGCCATTACCAACCATTCGATCAATACATCTGCTTTTATTGGTTTGGGTTTAAGTACTTTCCTCATCCTTTTACTATCGGCCATTGCCTGTGTGGTGCTGTTATACGTAATGGGCCGATTGGTTCACCACATTAAATTCTTCTTAATTATAGCCATACTGATTCTGGTTTATGCCATTGGTCAGTCTTACCACCTATCCTCTCTGGTGTTGATTTTGAGCACAGGCCTGTTTCTGAATAATGCCGATACGATTGAGAATGCCTGGTTTAGAAGTATCTTTTTATACAAAAATTTAACTGCCGATTTATCCCAGCTCTATCAGTTATCGGCCGAGAGCGCTTTTATTCTGCGTACTTTTTTCTTCGTTATTTTTGGTTTTACGATGAATATCGGTGACTTAAATAACAAAATTGTACTGGCCAATGGCCTTTTCATTTTGATATCGATTTACATCATCAGAGTGGTATTTCTCAAAATATTCAAAAAAGAAAACCTGAGTCCGATTTTATACATCGCCCCCCGTGGTTTGATCAGCATTTTGCTTTATTTCAACCTGCCAGCTTCCTTAAAAATACCTGAAGTGGGCACGCCGTTTTTGTTCCTGGTTGTACTGGGATCGAGTATTGTAATGACGCTGGGGATAACCTTAAGCAAGAGAAATAGTGTGGTTCAGTAGTCATCGGTTCAGTAGTTCATTGGTCATTGGTTCATTGGTTCATTGGATTGATCGTATAGACTCTAGTAGAATGATCGTCATCTCGACTGTAGTGCAGTCCCGAACTTTCGGGAGAGAGATCTATCTGGACAGATATGTCGTCATTTGTTTAAACCGGTTAGTAGTCCATTGGTCATTGGTTCATTAGGTTAAACCGTATAAATTCCAATAGAATGATTGTCATCTCGACTGTAGCGCAGCGAAATGGAGAGATCTATCTAGACAGATTAGCTTCATTCTACGCCAAACTCCCAACGCTACCCGCAACACGCTAAGGCTTAAACGTAGCTGAAATGCTTTTTAGCTGGTGCAGCTCGGCGAGCACATTTGGATTGGCCTGATAGTAAATGGAATAATAACTGAGTTCGTTTAACTTATTTTTATCTATTTTATTAAAGTTAAAACGTGCCAGATTCGGATTAATAGCATGGATAGGCATTGCAATAGCATTTGCAAGTGTTGTAAAAACCACAGAGTATGCAGTTGCTGCCGCATCTTCCTTCAGACCCGGCTCTTCCTTACCCCATTTATCAACCATTTTACCAGCTGTATTCATTTTATATTCTTCTGCCCGATCTTCACCTATTTTTATAAAACTCATTCCTTTATAGCCCTTTTTAATCGTTCTGATCTGTACAATTTTAATTTCATTAATCGGAACCTCAATAAATTCGCCGTCATGATTCAGGATCGCATTTACTGAATCTATTTTGTATAAAATCCCTTTGTATTTACCATTTTGGGTTTTTAGAATGGCGATGTAAGGTTTTATACCCTGAGCATTTGCCAAAGTAAAGGAAAGAAAAAAGAGGAGCGTAAAACAGATGGTTTTCATATCAAGGCGTTAAGATTTATCAATATTTTATCAATATAATAAAATTTGAAGAATTTTCAGGTTTCTGAGTTAACTTGCGCCAAAATCCCTTAATGGAGATCTAAATAATTTTGCGAACCTTTACCTTATAATCAATAAATCCTGCGATCTGCTTTCGTTTACGACCCTGCAGGTCATCAGCATAATCAGCATTCCAACGATTTATACTCCGCCTTAAGCGTGTTAATCTATTAAATTGTTAACTGAAAACTGCCAACTGAAAACCGTCAACTGCTAACTAAAAACTGCCAACTGTTAACTGCCAACTGTTAACTGAAAACTGATTTAGCTTCCCATTTCCAAAATCTTATCAAATTCAGCAGCTTTAAGCGGCATTACCGATAAACGGCCCTGACGCACCAATGAAATATCAACCAAACTCGGTTCAGCCTTGATCTGCTCCAATGAAACCGGATTTTTCAGGCTTTCTACAGGCGATAAATCGACCACTACCCAGTTGGCATCATCAGTAGTTGGATCCTGGTAAAACTCCCTCACCACTTTGGCAATACCCACTACATTTTTACCCTCATTACTATGATAAAAAAGCACCAAATCTCCTTCTTGCATGGCTTTTAGGTTATTCCGGGCCTGATAATTACGAACACCATCCCAAAAGGTACGGCCATCCTGATTAAATTTTTCCCAACTGTATTTAAAAGGCTCTGATTTTACTAACCAATGATTCATTTTGTTCTTTATTTAAAGCTCAAAACTAACAAAACAGAACGGAATAGGAAATAGGTTAGGAAGAATGGAGGAAATATAAGGAGATTAAGCGCTTCGCTTTATCCTGGATAAATCTAGTCAGGCTCCTATTAATACCATATATTTGCCTTACATCTAAATCATCGACATAGTGATTCTAAAACACTTCATTCTCACAATAGTTGGATTCTTCTTTTTCAATAGTGTAAAAGCACAAACCTCTGACTGTCTAAAATTCAAACAGGGAAAGTTTAAGATGATATATAAGGGGAAGTTATTAATAATAAAACGTGACGCAACTCATCAATATGAATATTATGATGGTTCAACCGTTCCCAATTCTTATAGTATTGAATGGATTAGCAATTGTTCATATACCTTAAAGCCTGATGCAAATAACTTTAAGAGATTTCCTAACACCCCTAAAAATGCACTTATTACAGTTAATATAATTAGTTACAATGGTAACGTCTACAAGATAAGCGCAACATCAAATTTTAGCTCTCTGATACTAAAAAGTGAGATTACTAAAATCAACTAAGGTTTTGTCTTATCTATTTCAAACTATAATATTGCATCATTATTAAGAACTTTACTGCAATGAGCCTCGTTCGGTACGCAAATCACTTATTGCAAGTTTCTGCGGAATGCAATATACTCGCAATACTAAAAAGAACCATATGCGCTCATCTAAATTTTTCTTTACAACAGTCTTTACTTTAACAACAATAGTGGCTTTCAGCCAATCTCCTAAACGAGCTCTCAAGAAACTCGGTGCCGAGCCAGTTTACTTTATGGATAGCGTTAATGTTGATAAAAGTGAGTTGATGAAGTATGACCCGAGCAGTATAGCAATTGTTACGGTTTTAAAAGGCAAAGAGGCAATAGATATAATTGGTGAGGATGGCAAGGACGGAGTTGTATATATAGAAACAATTTCATTCGCCAAATCAAGATATTGGAGATACTTTCGCAGCAAATCAGCTGAGTATAGTGCATTAGTACCTGTCGCTGGTCAAGATACGACTGTTCAGTATATATTAAACGGTAAAATTCTGGATAAGAACTTTGAGGGAAATTTAGCTGTAATTGATGATAAAGTCTTTAAAGAAATCAAAGTCTTAACCAAAGAAGATCTTCAGAAGCAATACGGTATACAGAACAAAGAGGTAGGCGTTTCCATCAAATCCGAGGCACCAAAGGATCTCCATAACGGGAAGAAGAAGTTTTAAATATCAGTTTACGTTACTAGCCCCATTACTAGCGCAATCCTTAGTGTTTAGGCCAACGAGTAGATGACTTGTGCTTTTGATGAGATGGTGTTTTATAAATTTAATAAGTATAAGTATATCCCAAACTATCCTCTTGACAGTAAGCTAACCTTTTAACCTCAAATGTAAATCATTATATTAGCAATTATGTCCTTACATATCTGTCCTAAATGCGGCACTACAAGCTTTACATGGGCTATTGAAGATGAGCCGTATATTAAAACTAACTGGGGTTGCTACACCTGTAATTATTTGGCTTTGGAAGATGAAGGGCTAATGCATATTTGTAACGTGTGCAGGCAAAAATCAGAATCATTATTAAGAGATACGAATAGAGAATACTGGTGGTGCTTTACTTGTAATAAAGAGTATGAACACTAATATCCTGCAACACCTCAACTATCGACTGCAACGCTTTAATTAATAAGGATGTTACTAGGATTTTACAATAGCGCATGCAAATAATTTGCAGTATCGATAAGCCCATTCCTACGTAGGCTTTCCAGCACTTGATATTCATCCATTGCGGGATTCTTCCGGTTCAGCACCATCTCGCGGAAAGCCTTAATTGCCTGCTCCTGATTCAGATCGATAATATCGGTGAGAAAATCATCGGCACTTTTGGCCTTCAGGCCGAAAGTGTCCAGATATTCCTCTGGAAAATCCTTGAGGTTATTGGTAACAATCACATTTGCGTTCGTTTTAATTGCAGCCGCAAGCACATGACGGTCATCCTCATCCGGTAGTTGAAGCTGCGAAATAAGACCTTCATAATTACCCACCAAAGCATCTGGAAAAGCCTGGTTTGCCTTTTGCACCCGCTTTTCAGCTTCCCTTTCTTCCACGCCATGCCTGAGCATCACTTCTTTCCACTCACAGAAAATATTAGTACCCCACTTGGGCGTATAAAGATCATAATGGGCAAACCAAAAAAGCAGGTCCCTGATCACAACTGGATAGATGACATTGGTATCCAGTACTGCCTTAAACCTTACACTATGAATCATACAATCCGAGTTCCTCGTCAGCGCTCATGATGTCGATAATATTGTTCTTCTGCTGCACTTTCATCTTTTCTCTGTAAGCCACAACATCCTCGAATTTTATCCTGCGGTGTTTGCCCACTTTGATAAACTCAATAGCCCCCTCTTCCAGTAATTTTACTAAATATGGTCTTGAACATCCCAATATTTCGGCTGCTTTCTGGGTAGTTACCTCTGTTGCCATTGGAACTATAGAAACAGGCTTGCCTTCACCCATAGCCTTTAAAATATCGCCAAGAAATACCAAAGCCCTGGCAGGTATCTTAATGCGTTCGCCCGTCTCCTCGATCTCAATTTCAGTCTGTTCAGAATGGATATTGGAGAGTATCGATGATAAAGCTGGTAAAGATTCTATGGCCATCTTCTGCTCTGTTTTGGAAGGACGGCGTGTTTGATCGGTTGAAATCATGCTGCAATTTTCTACGAAGTTAAACAAAAAACACAAACGAAATAAACGAAATAAATAAAATAAACAAAAACATAACAAACCAAATAGACCAATAGTTTGAAAAAGGAAATATATCATAACAGTACGAATAAAAAACCGTAAAAAGTTAAGGATACATAAACACGGAAATATGAAATTAAATAATAGTAAAGAACAAGCTCATGGTGGTACAATGACTAACTGACGATCGACGACAAAGTCTGAACTGCCAACTGCGAAGTCTGAACTATCGACTGCAACGTCTGAACTACCGTCTGCAACCTCTGAACTACCGACTACAAGGTCTGAACTATTGACTGCAACCATTACCAGCGCAAGTCTTAGTGTATAGGCTAGCGCGCTGGATGACTTGTGCTTTGATGAGTGATTTAATTGAAAGTCTTTTTAACACAAGTCAAGCTAAGGCTTAAGGCTATGAGCGCTAAGACTCGCGCTAGATGTGGAAATAGACCTTAGCGGCTGCAAGTTCCCCACGGAGGGCGACTTTATCATGGTAAAGAACGTGTCGAAGCTATTCCCAAGCTGAGGGAATTTATACTAAAAAACTGGGAAGGTGCTGAGCTGGAACAGGGACTTTCGTTAATAGATAACCTCTATTTTGGCAAAAAAATACGGCATTACGACTGATGTCATTTCCACTTTGCACAGCGAATATCTTGGCAAAGGTTTCCAGGAAAAATTAGACGGTTTAATAAGGGAATATAATGCTATCTACATTTAATAGAGACCCTGACCACAGCACCAGGAACACATACTCTTAAAAAATATAGAAGGATTTTATCATACCTTGGCCTAAGTTGTATCTAGAAAGGAAACTATGGTCCGCTATTTAGATTTGGATAATTCTGCTGCCAGCAAAGGCATTCCCTTTTTGACCCAGTCTTTCTTTAGGGCATTTCGGATACAGTTACCCAACAAAGGGCTTCTCCATAATGCACAGTGCCAATTGTTGTAGATAAACGGTACTTTAGTTGAAAATTATTTTGATGTTATCAGAGGTTCAAAGGCAATCATTTAGTAGCATATAAGGAAATTTTCAAGTCTCCGGCCGCAAAATGAAACCGATCTTTAAAAAATATGGGGATAGAATAAATGGAAGTACTACCAATTTTCACAGCAGAAAAGTCTTTTATTGACCTCTTTAGGGAATTTCTATTGGGGTATAACGAAACTGAACTCGATGATGAAGATGATGACACACTTTTCTTCAATAAGAAGGGAAAGGGATTTCATGAGATTTATTTTCACAACTATTTTGATGATACCAGACACGAGCTTTCGTACAATTATAGCGAGTCAGAAAAGTCAATAATCGAAAAATTCTTTGAAGGGAAGGAAATAAGGTCTTTTTCTATCCAATATAAAGATCTGGAATTCCTAGATATGGTTTTTCGCGACCTTAAATTTTTATTAAAGGAAAAGAAGAACGTGCTGCAATTTACACTCCTAGTCCATCCACTTAAGGGTGTCGCTAAGTTTTCCGATTTTTAATAAATAATTGTTTCATTGTAAGTTTCGCAAAAACTGGTTCTTAGTCGCTTTCTGCGAATAATTAGACATTCATTAATTAAAAAGTTTAGGCTAGATCATTTGGCTCTATGGTTTTTAAATCATGAGTTAGGTGATCGAGGTTATAAAAAAGGTATTATATAAAATCAATTATTTGTGATACTAAAATTACGGCATTAGGTTCTTGAAATTGTTTTTTAGTAAAATTTAAGAGGCTGACTAATGGCTGAGTTTATTATAACAAATCCATTAGGGATAAAGTTAAAACCGATTGCAAGCGAATAGTTTTTAATGCAATATTCTCCCCAATTGATAGGATAAAAATAAATTCTATTCCGAATCGTTCTTCCTAAATTTTATAAACTGGAGGATTTAGAATAACACAAATCCCATTACCAGCGCAAGTCTTAGTGTCTAGGCTAGCGCGCTGGATGACTTGTGCTTTGATGAGTGATTTAATTGAAAGTCTTTTTAACACAAGTCAGGCCAAGGCTTAAGGCTATGAGCGCTAAGACTCGCGCTAGAATGAGAATATTTAACCTCCTAAAATTAGATTGATCAATAAAACCTGATTTCAAAGATCTCTCCGTTTCGCTGCTGCCCGAAAAAGGCACGCGCTCCAGTCGAGAAGACGATTTCACTCGAAGAATCGTCCTCCTGAACTTGATTCAGGATCTTAGCTTAACGAATTGTGTACGGTAAATGCACAAGTCATCACCCCAAGCCCTTGCGCCATTAAGGCTTGTGCTGTCAATACATTAATCTCATTAAAAATGTTAACGAGTTAGATGCGGTATATACACAAGCCGTTCATCACGCTGCCTTGTACACGAACACTTCCGACACTAAAGAGGTTAACAATTAGGAGGTGATATCTACAGATTTACTTCGGGTTTTGTTCGGGTACAATTGTAACAACCCTGTCAGAAGTCCGAACCAACTCCGAACCAACCCCGTCTCAACCCTCTATTAGAGACAACGATTTTACCTTTTTCTCTCCGCATTTACACTAAAAGTAATTCGATACAATGTTAGGCCTGAACAAGAAGCAAAAAATTGAAACAATTGAATTTGCACTTAAACGAAAAGACGGAAAAATATGAGAAGACATTGCACTCGGCACAAACGAACTGACCGAAGATGAAAAGAATTCATTAAAAATAAGGGTTCATTTGGTACACCGGTCGACATTATAAATGAAAGATGAACTTAAAACTGCCTTTTCTTGTATTTGGCGATATTGGATCTGAAGTACTTATTCATCTATCGGTTGGTCTCCCACCGGCCGAAACCTAATTGGCATCATTACTAGCGCAAGTCTTACTATCTGCGCTGGTAGATTGCATGACCTGCATTTAAACAGAGATTAATTGATCGTTTAAACACAAGTTAGGCCTTTGCTTTTGGCCTAAGCTCCAAGACTTGTGTAAGATATTTTAATAACTCATTTTAAATCAAAAACCCCTATTCCCCACGCGTTAACACCTCATCTATCATTCCAAATTCCTTTGCTTCGATGGCGGTCATCCAATAATCGCGACTGGCAATTTCATTTATCCGCTCATAACTTTGGCCACTATGTTTCGCCAAAATATGGTACAGATCCGACTGGACTTTCAACACCTCCCTGATCCTGATATCCATATCAATGGCGGTTCCCTCTGTCCCACCCGAGGTTTGATGAATCATGACCCTCGAGTGCTGCAGGGCCGAACGTTTACCGGCAGCTCCCGCGCACAACAATACCGAACCCATAGAAAGTGCAATGCCCGTACAAATGGTGGCTACATCTGGCGCGATATACTGCATGGTATCATAAATGCCAAAGCCTGCATACACCGATCCACCGGGCGAATTGATATACAATTGGATGTCGCTTTTGGTATCAACCGACTGCAAAAAAAGCAATTGTGCCTGTATTACATTTGCATTCCGTTCATCAACGGCTTCCCCTAAAAAAATAATCCTGTCCATCATCAACCGGGAGAAAACATCCATTTGTGCCACATTCAGCTGGCGTTCTTCCGTAATATAGGGTGTCATGGCAACAGGCATGGTATAAGCAGCTGTTCTGCCCATATACTGATCTACATAAAGGCCATTTAAGCGTTGGTGTTTTACCGCATAAAGGCGGAATTCTTTGTTTATATCCATCATATTGATTTTAAATTTTTGGCATAACAATGCCCCTGCCCCGATAACGGAGCATGATTGATAAATTAAATTGATTGTTTATTTGCTGAACAAACGCATTACCTTTTGCCTGAAGCTTTGATGCGCATCGGTATTAAACAACGTTTCGTGTATGTTATCGATTTCATTTTTCAACTGCTTCCGGCCATAATCACGCACCATTTGATAGGTTTTGTTTTGCCAGTAAACCTGCTGCTTTAGCTCAGGCTGCAGGATCATTTTGGCTTCGAAGAGGAAACTTTCTCCATCCTTATCGTCCGACAGCAAATAATGCTCTATTAAACGGAGTTCATTCAACGATGTCTTCATATTTTAAGGATTTTGCTTTAACCGTTTCTTTCACTTTTTCGAGGCATTTAAATTTCTGAGCGGTTGCAGAGCGTGCCCCCGAAAAGCCAAAACGCCCTGCCAGTGTTTCCATATCCAGTTTTTCGTAATAGAAAGCACTGAGCAACTGCATACATTTCTGTCCGGCCTGCTCCAGTAATTGCATCAGTTTCCCCGAAGAAACTTCTTCATATCCGGTATCTGCGAAATCGATCTCTTCATTAAGGACAAGGCCAAGTGGATTAAGGGAAAAATGCTTGTCGTTTTCTTTATAACGTTTGATCCATAAATATTTGGAAATCCCAAATAAATAAGCTTTCTCTTGATACTTCAGCCGCAGGCCAGCAACCTGTACTTTTTCGTAATACACCACCAGCGCATCCTGAAAAATGTCTTTCGCTTCCTCAAATGATCCGCCCATCTTGCTTATGTGCCTTGCCACCAAAGGAAAAGCCTCTTTGTAGAGTTTCATAAAAAGTGCTTCGCGATGGCTGGGCTGCTCTTTAGTGGATGTTGCTGTCATGATTACTATGCTTTATACAGTATGTGGGAATTTTTGATCAGATATCACCTAAAATTAACAATTATTTTTTTTCACTTTTAGCCCAATGTGTAGACACTAACACTGAAATTATTTTAGTGCTCTATGCCGCATGGCATCAAACTTTTGAAGCATCAAAAGTATGCAAAAATGCTTCGTCAATCCAGCAATGGGCCTTTTACACAATCCTTATACACATCAAAAAAACAGCGTCACTTTGTTTTGTTTGTTAGAGCTAGGTGAAAGGTTTTTGCAAACATGAAACACAAAACCACTGCGTTATAGGTTTGATAGTGCCATTTATACTGTTGTGCTACTGTTTTTTTGATTTCCCGGCCCCTGGGATTGACAGGCGTGCTTGGGTAAAATCTGTGTTTTATTAAAGTTGGTTAGCAAAATGCCTAAACTATACTGAATATCTGTGTTTCACATGATAAGCATTTAGCAAGAACTCGGTTTAACTTTTCAGCTTACCCGGTGTTAAGCTAAATTTCTTTCTAAAAGCATTGCTGAAGTGTTGTACAGATGAATAACCAAGCATAAATGCCACCGATTTTATGGGCAGACCATCCAGCAGCAACTCTTTTGCATGGTTGAGTCTATAATCACTCAGATAACCGAATATGCTGTTATCAAACAGGCCTTTAAAGCCCTGTTTAAGTTTAAATTCGTTAATGCCACATAATTTAGCCAGTTCGGCAACCGATGGTGGCTGATGGATATTGGCAATGAGGTAATCCCTTGCCTGATAAAGGCAATCCCTATCGTAAGCAGAATGTAAAGCGGCTGGCTGTTTTTGGCTAATGGCACGTTCAAAAGCCTCGGCCTGTAGCACAAGCAGTTCAATACATTTCGATTCGATAAACATACTTTTCAGGCCTTCTGGGTAATTACAATCGAGAATATCGCGGATGCAGTGCTGCATGGCCCATGAAATGGGAAGGTTTTGCTCCGCCAGTTGCGTATAACGACCGGTATCGGCATAATCTGCCAAAACCTGCAATGCTTTGGTAGAATGTTCTGCCAGTTGCAAAAACTTTTCTTTAGCAAAATGGACCTCAAAAAAGCGGTAGCTATGGCTGGTATCGTATTCGCCTTTACCATCAAGCTCAGGCATGTAAATAATATTCTGCTGGTTGGAATTAAAGATGTACTGCTGTTTATTTACCCTGTTAAAGATGGTGCCATTGCCGGAGAGCGTAAAACGCAGTTTAACCATATCGGGCACATCGTAAGTGGGCCTGAAATACATCTGTTGCTGTTTAAATATGATATCGCCATACACAATATAGATACCGGGGATATTGATCTGCACCAATTCGGCATCGCTAAAAGAAAAACTGTATTTCTCCTTCCTTTCTGTTACCAATCCATCCCGAGCAGGAAGATCATCAAAGCTGCCCCCTACCTTTTTCCAGGCGCCGTAATCCTTACCAACATTGATTCCCATAAAGGCAATTATCACAAAAAAAGCCCAGCTAAAGTAATGGGGTTATCCACAATTCGGTTTTGTGTAAAAGAAAATCCCTTTGATGTAAAGGCGTACAGCTGCTATTTTTCAATTTTGCCCGAATTGCGAAATGCACCGCAAGAGACTAATAACGATACCATGGAGGAGCAAAAAGACCTGAACACATTAACGCCAGACCAAAAAATTGGCGCTCTCCCACCCAAAAACACCCTAATTTTTAAACTCATACAAGATTTACCGTTAAAAACGAATGCAAGAGTATTGGAAATTAGCCCAGCGGACATCGAACACCTTCCTTATTTGTTTCAAATAGCAGAAAATATCAGTTATTCTGGCACTTATTCTACCGACTCTGCAATAAAAGAGGCCTTTTTTACTTACCAGGCTGATGGTAATGCTGTAGAGTTGATTAAAACAACGGATAATAAACTCGATTTTCAGGATAATTTCTTTGATTATTGTTTTACGGCAAATACCATTTATTTCTGGCCGGATCCGCTAAAATACTTAACTGAAAGCTACCGTGTGTTAAAACCTGGGGGAAAAATGAACCTTGGCTTTGTTGAAAAAAATTTTGGTGGCGACCTGCCCTGGACACAGCTCGATTTTACATTTTATGAGATTGATGAAGTAAAATCGTTTTTCAAACAATCGGGGTTTGCGAATATTGAAGTAAAGAAAATGATGGAAACGATAATGGATCAAAACGGAAGGGAAATCAGCAGACCATTTATCGTGGTGTCTGGCCGGAAATAATGGATGATCTGATTAAATTTAACAAAACATTACCTTTAAAAGATCGGAGAGGCGCACAGGATTTTGGAAAAATTGCACGATTGAAGCCTCAATATCGCCAATAAAAACACAAAACAGCCAAATGCGCTCAATAGCGCAATGGCTACCTTCGACATTAAATTATTGGCAGCAACCTCAACAGATATTTAAAGTTCTGCCATAATATCTTTGGCATCCTGGTCGTCATATTGATCGATAAGCTTGTTTAATTTGCCTTTTAATTGCGCAACAATACCTGCATATCCTTTTTTACCATATAAATTATTTTCTTCTGAGGGATCATTCTTCAGGTCGTATAATTCCCAACTATTAACACGTTTGTAAAAGCGGATTAATTTATATCGTTCGGTTCTGATGCCAAAATGAGGCGATACGGAATGTTCGCCGTTTTCATAATAATGATAAAACATGGCATCCCTGAATGCTACTTTTTTTGTTTGAAACAAAGGCAACATCGATTTCCCTTGCATAGCCTGTGGCACTTTAAGGTTGGCTGCATCAAGCAAAGTTGGCGCAATATCAAGATTCATCACAAAAGCCTCGCTTTTGCTTCCCGGTTTAATCACCCCCGGGTAACGCATCACCATTGGTGTTCTGAAAGATTCTTCATACATAAAACGTTTATCAAACCAACCATGCTCGCCCAAATAAAAGCCTTGATCTGAAAGATAAATTACAATCGTATTTTTAGTTAGATTGTGTTTTTCAAGGTAATCAAGCGTACGGCCTATATTTCGATCAAGCGATGCTGCTGTGCTTAAATAATCGCGCATATAACGTTCATATTTCCATTCTACCAAGGCTTTGCCTGTTAAATTCCGGCTTTTTAAATCGGCTTCGATTGGCTTATAGTAGGCATCGAACCTGGCTCTTTGTGCTAAGTTCATTCGGTTAACGCTACCCTCTCCATTTTTGCTATATGAAAGCATTTTCAGGTCGTAGCCCATTAACATGGTTTTATCAATGGTCATATCCTGTACTTTTGCCGCTTCCCGGTTTACATAATTATCGTAAAAATTTTTAGGCAAAGGGAATTTCACTTTATCGAATTTCCCCATATCAGCCGTATCCGGAAGCCAGGTACGGTGCGTGGCTTTGTGGCCAATAACCAAACAGAAGGGCTTCGATGGGTCTCTGTTATCTAACCACTGCTCAGCGGCATCTTCTATGAGATTGGTTACATAACCTTCTTTATGCACGGTTTTACCATCCATACCGATAAAATCGGGGTTGTAGTACTGCCCCTGATCTGGCAGAATGCTGTAATAATCAAATCCCTGAGGTTTATTACCCAGGTGCAACTTGCCTATCCATGCAGTTTGATAGCCCCCTGACTGAAGGTGTTTGGCAAAGTTATCCTGTCCATGATCAAAATGAGAGGTTTCATTATCTTTAAAGCCGTTTTTATGGCTATACAATCCTGTTAATATAACGGCCCTGCTTGGTCCGCAAATAGAATTGGTTACATAAGCTTTGTTAAAGGTTACCCCCGACCGGGCAATACGATCTATGTTTGGTGTTTGCGTTAATTTACTACCATAAGCGCTAATGGCCTGAAAAGCATGGTCATCAGAAATGATGATTACAATATTGGGTTTTTGCTGGGCATAACTTAATTTGCAGCATAACAGCGCAGTGATCAATATTATTTTTCTCATTGATGATTTTGATATGAATCGTATATAAAAGGCTTATTATTAACGTTTTTAGCTTCTTGCTAGAGCTGAGTATGATGCGTACCCTATACCCGTAAATTTACAAAATGCCTGTTATTTTATATACTTTGGTAAAACGGGATTTACTATCTACCCTAACAGTTATTATTAATTTATCGTTATGTTGCTTAAAAATGATCTTCTTTGCATCTCCAAGTACTGTAACGTGTGGTACAAAATATACTTTAATTTATACTGATGCATCGTGTATTTTGGGCGTGCCCCCAAGCTGAGCAAGGGGTCGGGCTATGCGCTGCAAGTCCTCGCTCGTGCCTCGCTGTGGGCTTTTCGCTTCTATCCCTCACGCTTAATAACATCAGCAATAGTCCTTTGCTTACTTTGCGAAACCCTTAGCGTTCTTTGCGGTTAATTCATCATTCTAGTTAAGGATATTATTCATATCCGTTTTCAAAAACGATGGTCTGTCGTTTTTTCAGGGTGACTTCGGCAATTCCATCATCGCCCATCTTTACAATCTCAGCAGGTATATCCCTTACCACATAAGTTTTAAAAGGCAGCTTAATTCTAAGTACACCCGCTTTTTCTGCATATACTTTTACTGTTGTTGGCACACCGTTTTCTTTATTTCCGCTGACTAAAAAGGCACCTTCAGCACGCAGATTATTAAAAGCTACATCTTTCCAGCTTTGTGGTACCGCTGGGAATGCCTGCATATACCCATTTCTGCTTTGCAGTAAAAGTTCCTGTACGCCCTGTGCAAAGGCAAAATTGCCTTCTAAGGTAAACGGACGATAGGTAAAATCAGAGTATTGCCCACCTTTCTGATCGCCGTTTAAGTGAAAACTATTTGGTGAGCAGAAATTTGAAGCAAAAATTTCCAGTTGTTTTGCGGCTTTATCGGCCTGGTAAGCTCTCGCATACAAAGAAGCCATCCAACTAAAAGAATAACCGCACCATGCCCTTGTACCAATTTCTTCCAGCCGTTTTAAAGAATTGCCAATAATGTTTTTATCCCGCTCGTGGTTAATATCCAATAAATCGAGTGGATATATGGCCATATACTGCGAAAAATGCCTGTGTGAGCTCGCTAAATTAAATCCTGGTGCAATGGTAAAACCAGTTTCATTTATTTCGTAATCTGGTAACTGATTCAGTATTTCCGTCCAATGTTTGCTTTCGTCTATTTTACCTTTTGCCCGGCTTACTTCTGCCGCAGCTTTAAATAAGAACTTGGCTAAGGCCAAATCGAAATTAGTCCAGTTTAAGAACCAGGCTTTAACACTGTTATCGTTATATTCAGGACTAGAGCTTAAAGGCAGTGAACGTTTGCCGTCTTTCAACCTTGTAATATTCTCCAGATAGGTTGCCGCTTCATGAATATACGGATAGGCCCTGGTTTTAAGAAGCCTATTATCCATGCTATATTTCCACTGCCAATAAAAATGTTGCG
The DNA here is from genome assembly GCF_058801365.1 of Pedobacter sp. GW822-FHT03F06. Lineage (NCBI taxonomy): Bacteria > Pseudomonadati > Bacteroidota > Sphingobacteriia > Sphingobacteriales > Sphingobacteriaceae > Pedobacter > Pedobacter sp. GW822-FHT03F06. The sequence continues at coordinate 156,937 of NZ_JBXANE010000015.1, read as the reverse complement.
CGGTCCATGCACTTACGGTTGGCGAAAGCGAGTATTGGATCCAGCCACCCATTGGGTCACCATTTAAGGTGGCTACACCAGGAACATTTAAGCCTTCAACACCAAAATACTGTTTGGTATAGGTCAGGTTACTTTTTCTGATTTTCCACAGCCAATCGGTAAAAGTGGCTCCTTCGGCCAGGTGGTTAGCAGTATATGTTGGCCAATAACTCAATTGGGTATTTAAATCGTTATGGAAGTCGCCCTTCCAGGGTGGTAAGCTGCCATTATCTGCGGTCCAAACGGCTTGCAGGGTAATGGCGGGTGCGCCTTTTCTGGCTACACACCCTAATTTGTACATTTCTAAATAATATTGTTTTTGAATAAGCTGATCCGGAACAGAGATATTCGATTTATTCCAGAAATCTTTCCACCATCCAGTATGAGAATCCCAGCCCGTCGGCTCTTTCGCTGTTGAAGAAATAGCAGGTAATTTTGCCGCTTTATCATTACTAATGGTCCAGGAACCGATTACATTGCCGTTCTCCATTGTTGTCCATTTAACCAACACTTCATAATAATGGCCATCATAAGTAGGCTGACGGTAACGGATACTATTTACCGTATTGTTAACGGTTCCTTTTGCATAGCCCAGTTTCTGCAAGCCCTCACCTGCGTGGCTGTTATCGCCTTTTTCTATCAGATTATTGGCATAATTATGCACAATCAGGTTAGGTATGATTGCCGTAGATTTAAGATTTTCGAAACTAAAATATCCCTGTTGCCGCTTTGCATGGATGTAACAGTTAAAAACAGTGCCATTATCAAATTTAACCGTGTTTAAAGCCGTTTCGATATCCAATTCGTTCGATACTACTTTACCTAATTTAGCAATATCAAATTCCATTGCCGCCGCAGGCAATTTGGTTGGATATGGACTGTTATCATAAGGCTCATCACCTATTTTTTGAACGGCAGCGTAGTTGTTTTGATGAACCTGCTCTTCTACCCACTTAAAGTTAATTTTCGAAATATCCAGCGCTTTACGTTCATCCCACAGATCTGCACGATCTAATGAAAGGCGTAGTTTATTGTTCTTTTCCCATATTAATACGCCTAACATCCCATTCCCCAAGGGCATGGCTTCGTCCCATTTATTGGCAAGTTTAGGAAAGGAAAGATTATAAGTTTTTAATGATTGGGCATAAATAAAGTTCCCAATGCACTGAAGCACTAACAGTAAAAGGATTTTAGTTTTCATTTGTGTTTAGAAATGGTTAGTACCTGTTAATGAGGTATCGATTTCTAAAATAATGATATTAAATTACAATAAAATCCAGAAAATTTGCGCAAACGTTTGATAGGTAATATAAAACAGGCTTTTGCGAAAAAAAGGTTAGTGTACAATTTTGAAAACGAGCTCTTTTAACAGCTCTCCATCTTCAACATTTCCGGTACTATCTAAACCCTTACTTTTTAAATCGTATTCGCGGAGTAAGCCGATCACCTGAAAAACTTTGCCGGTGTTGTAATTTCTTGCAGCTACCTCATAATCTTTAATAAAAAATGGAGGCACGCCCAAAGCTGATGCCGCATCGGCCTTATTTGGGATGTAATGGTATTTTAAAAGTTTAGTAAAGTAACCGCCTAAATTGGCCAAAACCATTACCGTTGGGTTGGCTTTAGGGTTGCTGGCGAAGTAATTGATAATTTTATTGCATTTCAGCACATCGCGGATGGCCAATGCCTTCTGCAGTTCGAAAACATTATATTCTTTACTAATGCCTATATTTTTCTGAACCAGGTCGGTATTAATGGTTGTTTCTTTTGGAACATTGAGCATTAACTTTTCGATCTCGTTGGCAATTTTAGAAAGGTCGGTTCCTAAATATTCGGCCATTAAAGCCGATGCCTGCTGATCGATCTTGTAACCCTTATCTTTAATAAATTCTTCGATCCAGGGCACCAGTTTATAATCGCGCACAGGATCTGACTGAAAAATCAACCCACTTTTATTAATGGCTTTGTAGATTTTTTTGCGCTTATCGAAATTGGCATATTTAAAAGCCAATACCAAAATGGTGCTGGGCAAGGGCTTTTCGAAATAATTGAGCACAAATTCGCCCTCTTTACTGCTCGAATCTTCTTTGCCCCACTTTAAATCCTGTGCCTCTTTAACAATTACCACCTGATAATCAGACATCATCGGGTATCGCTTTGCTGCACCCAAAACGGTAGCCATATCCGTATCTTTTCCGTATAGAACCGTCTGATTGAAGCCCTTTTCGGCATCGTTCAACAGCTTATCTTCAATATAATCTGTTACTTGATCGATATAATAAGATTCTTCGCCATGCAATAAATACACAGGTTTGAATTTTCGGGCTTTAATATCTTTAATAATTTCGGCAGCAGTCATTGCCCGTAAAATTACGATTTAGCTTTAAGGATTTAGGCAAATGTTTATAATTTAAGAGAGGTGAGATATTAGAGCTGAGATTTGAGACACTAGATTTGAGATGTGAGATGATTGGAAATTTCCTCGCATCGCTTAGAATTAATTAACTTTGCCACAATGATAATTGATAGCCTGTTCCATTGTTAAAGGAGAACTTCCAACTGTTAACTGAAAACTGATTACTGCCAATTGCAAACTGATAACCGCCAACTGAGAAAATGTTTACTCCTACTCCACTTAACCTTCCTCCGTATCCGTTTAAAATTACCCAAAAAGATGATGTGGTTTTTATTTTCGATGAGTTGAGGAAAAAGCACCTCGTACTTACACCCGAGGAATGGGTACGTCAGCATTTTATACAAAACCTGGTTTTGGAAAAGAAATTCCCCCGCACATTGATCCAGATTGAAGGCGGTTTGGTTTTAAACCAATTACAAAAGCGGAGTGATATTTTAGTGTACAATACGGCCGGCGAAAAGCTGATGTTAATTGAGTGTAAGGCACCCAAGGTAAAGATTACGCAATCGGTTTTCGATCAGGCATCGCGGTACAATTCTATCCATCAAGCGAAATGGATTGTGTTAACCAATGGTTTGCAACATGTTTATGCGAAGATGGATATTGAAAAAGGCAGCTTTAACTTCGTACAGGAAATGCCAGAATATTTGGGGCTATAGCAAAATAATTTTGCTAGGTAAACACGGTTTTCTGTCATCCTGATCCGACAGCTATCGGATGCAATGAAGGATCTTTATAACATAATTCTTGGATTCATTTATCGGTTGGTGTCCCACCGACCGAAACTTAATCCGCATTCACAAAACTAAAGTAGAATAATAGTTCTTCTTGGTCGGTGGTACACCAACCAATAGAAAAAACCTGATTGACGTGAAAATCCTTTTTTGTCACCCTGAGCGGAGTCGAAGGGCAAAATAAAATGAAAGTAGAATAATATTCTTCTTGGCCATTGAGATACCAACCAATAGGAAAAAACAACAGTAGCAGATCTCTCCATTACGCTGCGCTTCAGTCGAGATGACGATATTTCGAATACATTTTTGTGAAGATGACAGATCACTTATACGCTATACTCAGATTTCCAAAACTGCTTATTACCACTGTAAATCGCCTCGTTACACATGGCCACACAGATAGCCGCTTGCGTTCCCGTATTGATATTCGATACAGGTTCTTTCCTGGTTGTTATCGATTTATAAAATTCATCTAAGGCATAATTTGTACCATCAATGGTGGCTTTATCCAAAATCGGGATTCCGCCATCTTTATTGACCACAATCTTTGTGGCTCCGGTTACCCCATCAACTATGCCTAATTCTTTTTTAATGCTTTCTTCAGGGTAAAACAAACCGGTATTGGTAAGCAAAGAAACCGAACCTTTAGTGCCTTTTATCTTAAACAGGTAACCATCATGTGCATTACCGCAAGTGGCTCCAAAATTGCCGATCATGCCTTTTTCGTTATAACGGAGAATGGCCTGAATATTATCGTAGGTTTCGCGCCCGTCTTTAAATACATCTATCCCTCCCGATCCCATAATTTCATCAGGCTGCGTTTCAAAAGCCCAATTGATAAAATCGATCTGGTGCGATAAAAGTTCGGCAGCTAAACCACCAGAATATTCCTTGTACATCCGCCAGTTAATTTTGCGTTCTAAAGCTGGATCTGGCACTGCCCTACGCCAATTACCATTGCGGTCCCAACGGCAATCGATCTGGCTAACCTTGCCCAAATAACCACTTTGGATCATATCCTTCACCTTAAAGTACAAAGGCGAATAACGATATTGATACCCCACCTGAAAAACCTGATTGGGATATTGTTTCACCAGTTTTTTAAGTTCGAGTGCCTGGGCAATATTGTAGGTCATGGTTTTTTCTACATACACATGTTTGCCAGCCAGTACCGCATCTTTGGCAATTCTGAAATGTTCATTTAAAGGTGTGGCAATAAAAACCGCGTCAATTGTTTTATCGTCTAAAACTTTGTGGTAATCTTTTATGGCCTTTGCATCCGCAGGAACATATTTTTCGGTTTCTTTAAGCCTAAAATCGAGCAAATCGCAATAAGCCTTGATTTTATACTTTGCAGGCATTGATTTAATTACCGACAAAACACCTTTGCCACGATCGCCACAACCAATCATTGCCACATTAATAATTTCATCAGCCACTAAATTAGCAAAGCCCTGATTACCCAAAAGCAAACCAGAGCCTAACAAAGTGGTATGTTTTACAAAAGATCGACGATGCATGGTATGTTAATATTTTATTTTTTTAAAATGATGATTTGGAGCGCCAGGATAATGCTGCAATTTAGTGGTAGTCCCGCCAATGCTGCAATCTTTTTGTTGCCGGTATCTACTACATTAACGAAAATGCACAAAAAGTATTTCCGCATATGTCGGGGCTAATTAACATCATTTAGTGCCTATGGGTTGTTTCCCGGCACAAACGCTAATGATAAACCCGATTGAGCTAAATAGCCCGCAGTGAGGTACGAACAAGGCTATAAGCGAAAGCAGGACTACCGGCCGCCATGTTAAATCAACGCTCATTTTTTCAAATCAAAAACTTATAAAGTCTTGATTTTAATGGTCCTGAAATCTACTTTATTGCCATGATCCTGCAACAAAATATGCCCTTTTGGTGCCTCACCGAAGTTTTTCCAATCCTTATATTTACTAATAGCAACGAGTTTTTTAAATTCTTCTGAACCGCGTGTATATTCTAAAACTTTTACGCCATTTAAATAATGCTCTACTTTGTTATTTGGGTACACAACCAAACGTCCGTTATTCCAACTACCAATAGGGCGCAGGTAACGGGCTTCTTTTTTCGAAGTCATTAAATCGTATAACGAAGCCAAGGTGCGGTTTCCATCTCTGCCCAATTTTGCATCAGGATGTAATACATCATCTAAAACCTGATACTCGAGACCAATAGCAGAACCTGTATTTTTTTCGCTCAGGGTAACAAAATATTTTACACCACTGTTGGCACCAGGGGTAAGCTTAAACTCGAACGATAAATCAAAAGCAGCATATTCATCCTTGGTTACAATATCGCCGCCGTTTGTCGATTCTGCACCACCTGATGGCTCCACACTAATTACACCATCGGCAATTTTCCATCCTTTGGCAGGGAAAGTAGTTTTATAAGCACCAACCCAACCTGCATTGCTTTTACCATCGAACAAAAGTTTATAACCCTCTGACTTTTCGTAAGCAGATAAGGTATTCGGTGTTAAATTAACCGTATAAATTCCTTTTGGAAAGGCTTTGGCTTTTAACCCGGCTGTTTGAATGTTGATATTTTTGAAATAAACTTTCTTGCCATCATTATCGAGGTTATTGCCAATGCCGTGGACCTGTAAACCAATAAACCCAGATTTATCCAAGGTATCGATCACGTAGGCCACAGGCGTTCCATTTACCCAGGTTTTGGTTTCGTTGCCAATACATTCGATTTTGTAATGGTTAAATTCATTCTTTTTATACAATGGTTTTGCCGATGGGTTAAGTTCTAAAGGATATAACCATAACCTTCTGGCTTCGTCGTAAATCCCCCCGGTCCATGCCCTTGGCGTAGGGTCTATTTCTACCTGTCTACCAAAAACCAATCCTTTACCGTTATTTCCTTCTGGTTTAATATGGCTGCGTGTTTGTACGCCCGAGTTGGTGGTTTCTCCTTCGAGTTTTACATCCAGTTCTAAAATAAAATCGCCATATTCTTTTTCGGTGATTAAGAACGAATTTGGCGTGCCTTTGGTCATCGTTCCGATAATCATTCCATCTTCAACTTTGTATGGAGCGGCTCCTGCAACGGCTTTCCAACCAGTTAAAGTTTTACCATCAAATAATGGCCTTGCTTTTTGGGCAGCGGCTGATAAACTGATTAGCGAAAGGGCTAGAATACTATATTTTTTAAAATTTAACATGATTTGTTTTTTTGCCGTCATTGCGGGGAAGAATGACGAAGCAATCTTTCTTGAAGGTCCGATGGCTTTGCACTCCCAATGACGATATTTTTTTAATATTTAAATACTTTTCCGTTTGCAATTACTTCTTGTCTGCCTTCATCGAAAATTGCTTTTGCACCTGTTCGTACCGCAGCATTGGTCATGATGTTAGCAATAGAGTGCGAGTAACCCGCTTCAACAGGCGCATTTGGTGTTTTACGACTGCGTACACATTCCATCCAGTTACGCATATGGCCAGAGGTTAACGCATCGCCACCCATATTGGCTCCTGTAGCCGTTTTAATTTCGGTTTTACTTAAATCAAACTCAGGCAAAAGATTGGCTTTTAAACCCATGGCTGCAGCCTCTTTTTCTTTTAAGCCTCCTTTTGGCGATACTTTATTGGTAATCAAATTCAGTTCACCACCGTTCGAATAGTAAACTTCGCCTACATCACCCACACTATTCTGCATCCGTGAGGTAAAAGTAACCTGGAAACCGTCTGTTGTATCGGGCTGGCCGTAATCGAATACCGCTACCATCGTATCCCAGTTTCTGCGGCCATCTTTCCAAGTGTAAATACCTCCGTTTGCCACTACACTCCGCGGATGTTTTAAATTGGTAAACCAGTGTACCGTATCGATCTGGTGCGACATCCATTGCCCTGGCATTCCCGACGAATAAGGCCAGAACAAGCGGTATTCTAAATATTTTCTTGGGTCGAAGGCTTCAGTTGGGCGGTTCAATAAGAATCTTTTCCAATCGATATCTTCTTCTTTTAATTTGGCTACTAAGTCTGGTCTGCGCCATCTGCCAGGTTGGTTTACATTCCATACTAAATCTACAGCAGTTATTGGCCCAAATTTTCCATCCTGAATAAATTTTGCTGCATTGGTATAATTCTCTCCACTCCTTCTTTGCGAACCAATCTGTACAATCTGTTTGCTTGCTTTAACGGCTTTAAATGCGGCTTTAGCATCATCCATGGTTTCGGCAAAGGGTTTTTCCACATAGGCATCGCAACTGGCTTTTACAGCTTCGATGGTGTGAAGTGCATGCTGAAAATCGGCCGTACTGATAATTACGGCATCAAGATCTTTTGTGGCATAAAGTTCATCGTTGTTACGGCAGGCTTTAATATCGTGACCAAATTTTGCTTTTAAATGGGCAATTCCTAAATCTCTCCGGTAGTTCCATAAATCAGAAAGACCTACAATGTCGAAGTTTAATTCCTTGTTGTGGTTCAGGAAACAAGGCAAAAGGGTTTCTTTAAAGCGATCAGAAAACCCAACAACACCAACGCGTACCCTATCATTTGCACCGATGATGCGTCCATAACTTTTGGCACTCATGCCCATTGTACCCGCGTAGGTTGCAGCAGCAAATATTGCTGATTGTTTAATAAATTTTCTTCTGGAATTTTCCATTTGGGATATTAGGTTAGATTATCTCTTAGTTTGCTAATCTGACAAACCATTTAAATAAAACCTAAAATATGGTTAATAAAAACAAACCTTAAATATTCGCAAGTAATATTTTTGAAACCTTATATTAAAATAACGGCTTACAATCACATTAACCTTAAATAAACAGCCAAAAAGCCAATATTTAAGGCAATAACCTATTTTTATCAATATGTAGGAAAACGTTTGAAATAATCTATTTCTATTGAGATAGTTCTAATTAACTATAAGTAAAAAAGCCTTTCAGAAAATAATCTGAAAGGCTTTTTAGGGAGAGTCGTCACCCTGAATTCATTTCAGGGTCTAAATATAATAGCAGGAAAGATGCTGAAATTAATTTACTGCGTAGCTTTACGCTGCGCTACAGGTCAGCATGACGATCGCAACGGCTGTTAAGTTATTATTATCCTAAAACCGCTAAACTTTCTTCAATAATTTTGATTTTAGCTTCAGCATCGGCTTTTTTATTACGCTCGTTTGCAATAATTTCTGGCTTTGCATTCTGTACAAAACGTTCGTTGCTCAATTTAGCATCAACCGACTTTAAAAAGCCCTGCAAATACACTAAATCGGCATTTAAACGTTCACGTTCTGCTTCTACATTAATATTTTCGGTCAGCGGGATGAAAAATTCATCTTTGCCCGCCATAAAAGCAGTTGCACCAACAATTTTGTCGTTTACAATTTCAGCTTCTGATACATTGGCCAATTTGAAAACAATGTTCAACCATTTTTCATAATCAAGATCAGAATTTATTTTGATGCTTAAAGGCAACGCTTCTTTAGGAGAAATCTGCTTCTGGTTCCTTACATTCCTAATTTCGGCTACCACGGTTTTAATTACCTCAGCATCTTTCAATAATTGCTCATCAAAAGCGCCGCCTTTCGGGAATTCGGCCACAATACAACAGTCCATTTCTCCGCGCTCGCCAAATAGATCATCATGCCAAAGCTCTTCAGTTAAGAAAGGCATGTTTGGGTGCAATAATTTGATAATATTTTCAAAGAAACCGACTGTAGCTTTAAAACTCTCCGCATCAATCGGTTGCTGATAAGCAGGTTTAACCATTTCTAAATACCAGGCACAGAAATCATCCCAAACCAGTTTGTAGGTAATCATTAATGCTTCTGATAGGCGGTATTGCTTAAAGTTGGCTTCAATTTCTACCAAAGCTTCGTTAAAGCGGTTTTCGAACCAAGATATGGCCTGGGTATTTGGGTTCGCCAGATTTTCGTCAACTTCCCATCCTTTTACCAAACGGAAAGCATTCCAGATTTTGCTGGCGAAATTACGTCCCTGTTCACAGTAGCTTTCATCGAACATTAAATCGTTTCCGGCAGGTGACGACATTAACATACCCACACGAACGGCGTCGGCACCATATTTTTCGATCAATCCAATCGGATCAGGTGAATTACCCAACGATTTAGACATTTTACGGCCTAATTTATCGCGTACAATACCTGTTAAGTATACATTCGTAAATGGCTTTTTACCCATAAACTCATGTCCGGCCATAATCATACGGGCCACCCAGAAGAATAAAATTTCAGGCGCGGTAACCAGATCGTTGGTTGGATAATAATAATTGATGTCTTTATTTTCAGGGTTTTTAAAACCATCGAAAACTGAAATCGGCCATAACCATGACGAAAACCAGGTATCCATCACGTCTTCATCCTGCCTTAAAAATGGCTCTAACTGATGTTTGAATCCAGCTTTTTCCGTTTCTGAGCAGCTTTCGTCCAAATGTTTTTTCTTCCAGAATTCTTCTAATGCTTCATCTTTAGTTTTGGCAACCACCCAATTTCCTTTATCATCGTACCAGGCCGGGATCCGCTGTCCCCACCATAACTGGCGACTAATGTTCCAATCGCGAACATTCTCCATCCAATGGCGGTAAGTATTCTCAAATTTATTTGGAATCAGGTTTACCTCACCATTCAATACATCATCCAAAGCTGGCTGCGCCATTTCTTTCATCTTCACAAACCACTGCATGGAAAGTTTTGGTTCGATAGCGGCATCTGTACGTTCAGAAAAACCAACCTGCGATTTATAATCTTCAACTTTATCTAAATGACCAGCCTCTTCCAGCATTTTAGCAATTTTTTTACGGGCAACAAACCTGTCTTCGCCCACTAAAATAACCGCCAGTTCGTTTAAAGTTCCGTCATCGTTTAAGATATCGGTAACCGGTAAATTATGTTTTACGCCTAGTTCATAATCGTTTAAATCGTGTGCCGGCGTAACTTTTAAACAGCCTGTTCCAAACTCAATATCAACATATTCATCCTCAATAACCGGAATTTCGTGGTTAACCAAAGGCACGAACACTTTTTTGCCTTTTAAGTGCATAAAACGTTCATCATTCGGGTTGATACAGATGGCCGCATCGGCCATAATTGTTTCTGGACGGGTAGTTGCAATCGTTAAAAACTGGTCTTCCGTTCCAGAAATCAGGTATTTAATGTAATATAATTTTTGGTTTACTTCCTTACGGATTACCTCTTCATCAGAAACGGCAGTTTTACCTGCCGGATCCCAGTTTACCATACGGATACCGCGGTAAATCCACCCTTTTTTGTATAAGTGAATAAACGAATCGATCACTGCTTCAGAAAGATCTTCTTCCATCGTGAAACGCGTACGGTCCCAATCGCAACTTGCACCCAGTTTCTTTAACTGTTCTAAAATAATACCTCCGTACTTCTCTTTCCACTCCCAGGCATATTTCATAAACTGCTCCCGCGAAAGATCTTTTTTGTTAATCCCCTGGTCCTTCAACATCGCCACAACCTTTGCTTCGGTAGCAATAGAGGCATGATCAGTTCCAGGCACCCAACATGCATTTTTACCCTGCATACGGGCTTTACGGATCAATACATCCTGAATGGTATTGTTAAGCATATGCCCCATGTGCAGCACACCGGTAACATTTGGCGGTGGAATGACGATGGTGTAAGGCTCGCGTTCATCGGGTTCGGAGTGAAAAAATTTCTTCGATAGCCAATAGCTATACCATTTATCTTCTGTTTCTGCAGGATTGTACTTGGTGGATATGCTCATGAATGATATTAAAAGTCCAAAAATAGCTATTTAAGCTGAAAGACCAAAGCAGAGTTGGCTGAAAGACTCAAGCAAAATCAAGGCGTTTTAATATTATCTATGCTTATGCGGTATTTATTTTTTGGAAAGCAGATGTAGCATTCCATTTTAAAGTGAATCCTGCTTTTCGTTACAAGTCCGCTCCCGATGAAACCTGTGCAACAAGCAAGCATACCAATAAACAAAATTATGAATGCTTAAATCGGAATAGGGGGCTTTACAATCAATCAGGTTTAAAAACATAGGCTTATGCCACCAAAATTATATGCTAAATACATACGCTTCAATAGATAATTGTATTTTAGAATAGAAAAACATTCAAACGACCATGAATACTAAAAACGCTAAAATTGCTTATGCCATATTACGTGTATCAATAGTCATCATTTTATTATCACACAGTGTGTTGGGCATGTTTGATGGCGGAATTAATGATTTTGGCAATCTCTATTTGAATAAAATTGGATTTGCACCTTATGGGATAGCAATTGCCTGGCTAATTAAACTTTCACATGTTGTTTGCGCCGTACTTTTAGTTATGAACAAATATATCCGGCTGGCATGTTTTGCAACCATTTTTATATTGATAATGGGCATTATCATGGTGCATTTTAAAGAGGGTTGGTTTGTTGTGGGTGGAGGAAGAAATGGTGTAGAGTACAATTTTGTACTGATATGTGTGCTTATTGCAATTGTATTTTTTAATACTCCTGATCAAATAAAGGAGTAGGCTAACCGATATCCTCAAAAACATCATCCAAAATCAATTCAAAACCTGGTAATACCGATGAAGTGATTTTTTCACTGTGGGTAAATATTTTAGATGGCTGGAATTTGCCCAAATCATTAAGGGTGTAAATGAGGATGCTCTGATCGCTTTGGCTAACCACCCAATATTCTTTGACACCAAATTCTTCGTAAACCTTATACTTATTGAGCAGCTCCATTTTGGTATTGCCGGGAGACAAAACCTCTACAACAAGATCGGGTGCGCCAATACAACCGCGGGCATCTAGTTTACTTTTATCACAGATTACGCAAATATCGGGTTGTAGTACTGTATATACATCTTTATCGGCTTTACTTTCTTTTGGAAAGCGGACATCAAACGGAGCAGAATAAACTTTGCAGGGTTTATCTTTTAGAAAAACACCTAAATTTAAGAAGATACTGCCAGCAACTTCCTGATGTACTCTTGAAGGCGCAGGGCTCATCTTAAAGATTTTACCTTTAATCAGTTCTACTCTTTCAGGAAAAAGCCAGTTTAAATAATTAGAATAGCTATAAGTTAATGATGCATCAAGTTCTTCGAATTTCCTAACAGGCTCATCATCGTTTAAAACCGGGTATGGAATGGGCTTAGACATAAACGAATATACTAATTTTTATAGTAATCCACCTTCCTACTTTTCAACATATCTTACTTACCATTAATAAGTTAATAGAGATAAAGACTGTTACACCATAATCTTTTTAATGCCCTTAACTTCTTAATGGTAAACGATTATAGACTCCACATACAAATTACCTATTAAAACTTCATTTTCTGTATTCTCACCGCATTTAAAATGGCCAAAAGTGCAACACCAACATCAGCAAAAACGGCTTCCCACATGGTTGCAATGCCGCCTGCACCTAAAATCAAAACCAGTGCTTTTACCGCGAATGCCAATACGATATTCTGGATCACAACCTTTTTGGTTGCCTTACCGATTTTAACCGCAGTTGCAATTTTAGAGGGTTGATCGGTTTGGATAACCACATCGGCTGTTTCAATAGCAGCATCGCTCCCCATCGCCCCCATGGCAATACCAATATCACTAATGGCCAATACAGGCGTATCATTTATTCCATCGCCAACAAAAGCCACCACCTTACTTTTGTCGCTTTTAATTTCTTCCAGTCTGGCTACTTTATCTTCCGGTAATAAATCGCCAAAATAAGTATCAATACCTAAACCTGTTGCTACTTTTTTAACAATTGAAGTTTTATCGCCGCTCAGCATCACTACCTGTTTTATTCCGTTTTCGTGGAGCTGTTTAATGGCTTCTGCGGCGTCTTCTTTTATTTCATCGGCAATTAAAACATATCCTACATATTTTTCGTCAACCGCAACAACCACAATACTTTCTTCAATAGCTGTAATCTTGGCATCAAAGGCAATATTAAATTTCGCTAACAGCTTCGTGTTCCCTGCCAAAACCGCTTTGCCATTTACCGATCCCTTTAGGCCCATTCCAGCAATTTCCTCAATATTTTCGGCAGGATGAATTTCTTTCACTCCTGCGTATTCTACAATAGCCTTAGCAATTGGATGGGTTGATTTCGCTTCAACGGCAGTTAATAAATTCAAAAACGTTGCTTCATCGATACTGCTTTCTACTTGCTGAACCTTAAAAACACCTTTTGTCAAGGTTCCCGTTTTATCCATTACAACGGTATTCAGCCTGGTAATTAAGTCAAGAAAATTAGAGCCTTTAAAAAGAATTCCATTTGCCGACGCTGCACCAATGCCACCAAAATAACCCAATGGGATGGAAATGACCAGCGCACAGGGGCAAGATATTACCAGGAAGACCAGTGAACGGTACAACCAGGTTTGGAAATGGTATTCGCTCCCTAAAACCAAAATTGGGATAGTAACCAGTGCAAGGGCCAAAAAGAAAACAATTGGTGTATATATTTTAGCAAACTTGCGGATAAAAAGTTCGGTTTTAGCTTTACGCGTAGTAGCGTTCTGAACCATTTCCAAAATGCGCGACAATGCACTATCGGCAAAAGCCTTAGTTACTTTTACTTCAACTACCTTATCCAGGTTAAGCATCCCCGCTAAAATTGATTCACCTTTATTAATTGTACGCGGTTTACTTTCGCCTGTTAAAGCAGCAGTATTAAAACTGCTTTTATCACTGATCAGTTCCCCATCTAGGGGGATTTTCTCTCCAGCTTTTACTTGTATGGTTTCGCCAATTTCTACCTTTTCAGGATTAACATCTTCGTATTTTCCATTGCGGAATACATGTGCTACATCTGCACGGACATCGAGCAATGCTTTAATATTTCTTTTGGCACGGTTTACCGCAGCCATTTGAAACAACTCGCCGATGGTATAAAAAAGCATTACCGTTACACCTTCGGGATATTCACCAATGGCAAAAGCACCGATTGTAGCGATAGACATTAAAGAGAATTCGGTAAAGAAATCTTTGGCTTTAAAAGTTTCCCAAACCTCACGTAAAACCGGAATGCCCACAGGCAAATAAGCCATGATATACCAATAAGGCCGGATAATCTGAAATGCAGGAACCGTAAATAGATTATCAAACACAATTCCGATCAGCAGCATAACCAATGTTACAATGGCTGGCAGATAAGTTTGCAAGGCCGACGGATCTCCACCATGATCGTGGTCGTGTTCGTCGCCTTCTTCGTGCGCATGATCGTGGTTATGTTTTGGAGCGGAATGCACTTTACTGCTGCAACAGCTATCTTCTTTATCGTGTGAGTGGCTCATTATATCTATTGTATGCTAAACATCTTTTTATTTATTATCGATAAAACCTCGCAGGTTTAGATAACCGTTTTCAAATTTATGGAAAATAAAATGCTTTATCCCGAATCGTTCTTAATAGCAATAATTTTTACAAGGACACAATAAATTTTGTTAAAAAATGTTAATAGTGTATAAAAGATTTAAAATCATGAAATCTATTAAAATTTCTTTTTCAGCGTCCGAACTTATCAGACGGCTTGGTTTAGCAAAAATTTACTACTGGTTTAACAAGTAATATTCTTAATATATAACACCAGTATTAATTAGTATTTCATAAATTTCGCATAATTACTAACTTATTAAGCGAATGAAATACCAAAATTTGAAAAGATGTTTTGCGGCGCTAGGTATAGTCGCTGCAGGCTTTTCTGCAAATGCACAAACTAAAAAATTTATCGACCCTGCTAACATGGATCTTTCCGTTAAGCCAGGCGACGATTTCTACACTTACGCAAGTGGTACGTGGGTAAAAAATAATCCAGTTCCTGCTAAAGAAACGCGTTGGGGTTCATTTAACGAACTTCGCGATTTCAACATCAATGCAGTAAAGTCTTTAGTTGAAGATGCAGCTGCTGATAAATCTGCTCCTGCAGGCTCGGTGAAACGCAGAGTTGGCGATTTTTATACGGCTGCAATGGATAGTGCAACCATTGAAAAGCTAGGTTACACACCAATAAAAGCCGATTTAGAGAAAATTAAGCAGATTAAAAACATTCAGGGTGTGCTAGATCAGGTTGCTTATATGCGAACCAATGGTTTAGGCGGTGGAATGTTCGGCTTGGGCGTTGGCCAAGACCGCAAGAATGTAAACAAATACATGGTGAATATTGGCCAGGGCGGCACAACACTTCCCGATCGCGATTATTATCTGAAAGATGATACCCGTAGTGTTAAAATCCGCGAGGCTTATAACAACTATATGGTTACGCTATTTACCTTAACAGGAAGTACGCCTGAACAAGCAAAACAAAAAGCAGCAACCGTTTTTAATATTGAAAAGCAATTTGCTGAAGCACAGATGAGCCGTTTAGAAATGCGTGATCCTTACGCCACCTACAATAAGCTTACTGTTGCAGAACTGAACAAAAAAACTCCAGACATTAACTGGACAACCTATTTACCTAAATTCAAAATCAAAAATCAAGATACTGTTCTGGTTTCTTCGCCAAAATTTATGGCAAGCCTAGATGGAATGTTGAAATCGGTTCCTGTTACCGATTGGCAAACTTATTTGGAGTGGAACATATTAAAAGGCTCAGCATCGAGCTTAAGTTCTCCTTTTGTTAAGGCAAGTTTCGCTTTTACACAGGCACAAACTGGTCAGAAAGTACAAACACCACGCTGGCAACGCATGTCATCTTTAACCGATGGCACTATTGGCGAATTATTGGGCCAGCTTTATGTAGCCAAATATTTTAAACCAGAAGCTAAAGAACGCATGAACCAGATGATTGTGAACTTGCGTAAAGCTTTCGAAATCAGAATCAATGGTTTGGAGTGGATGAGCCCTGAAACCAAACAAAAAGCATTAGCTAAATTAAATGCATTTACACCAAAGGTGGGTTATCCGGAAAAATGGAAAAACTACGATGGTTTGGTGATTAATAAAGACACCTACTTCCAAAACTTACGCAATGCAAGTGTTTGGGGCTATAAAGAAATGGTTGATCAGTTAGGTAAACCGGTCGATCGCAAACGTTTTGGTATGACACCTCCAACCGTTAATGCCTACTACAGCCCTACCCTGAACGAAATTGTTTTCCCTGCAGGTATTTTACAGTTTCCTTTCTTCGATCCAAATGCTGATGATGCCGTTAACTACGGTGGTATTGGTGCGGTAATTGGTCACGAAATGAGCCATGGTTTTGATGACAGCGGAAGCCAGTACGATGCTGCCGGTAATTTAAAAAACTGGTGGACGGCTGAAGATAAAGCCAAATTTGATGCTAAAACAAAAGCTTTGGGCGAGCAGTTTGATGGTTATACCGTATTGGATACGGTTCATGTAATCGGTAAATTGACTATGGGCGAAAACATTGGCGATTTAGGGGGCTTAAATGCAGCTTATACTGCTTTTAAAATGACTAAACAAGGTCAGGGCAACGAGAAAATTGACGGTTTTACGCCAGATCAGCGTTTCTTCCTTGCCTGGGCGCAGGTATGGAGAGGTAATATTTTACCAGAAAGTGCCGCTCAGTTAATTAAAACCGATCCACATTCTCCAGGCCCATACCGTACTATTGGTGCACCTGTAAATATGGATGCATGGTACAATGCTTTTGATGTTAAACCTGGCGATAAATTATATAAAAAACCAGAAGACAGGATTAGAATGTGGTAGATTGAGGCAGAAGGTTAAAAGGTGAAGGCTTTAAGGCTTTTCCACTTAACAGTTTAAAATCAATTATTTATCATCCCTATATTACAAGCGCCCCGATTTAATCGGGGCGTTTTGTTTTATTAGCGCGGGGGGCAGACGTTAACATCTGGCACTAGCTGAAATTATCAATTCAATTCATCGAATTAATCAATTCTTTTTAGATATTGAATAAATCAGTCGGATGGTAACATCCGACTGCACGATTAATCAAAAATTATCCCACTCCTTTCAGCAATTACTAATTATCATTCTATCTTTGGAAAAACATAAGCCCCTTTTTCATGAAAAGCGCATTCAAAACCCTCTTTTTCCTTGGTTTAACTTTATTCTCTTCAGAGATTTTCGCCCAAGACAATAAAGATAATAAATTAATAAGCCTTGAGGCGTTAATAAATAAAACCGATCCGGCTTGGCCATTGGTAAAAAAGTGGATCGATTCTGCCAAAAATAAGGTGGAGATTCTGCCAGTTGATTCTGCAAAAGCAAAAGAAGTTTTATATAATGCGCAAATGACGACCTATGCTACACTAGGCTCGGTAATTTACAATACCGGGGGCATTATGGTTGATAATGGATGGATTAGAATTTTAGGTTCGGGCAGCGAAAGATTGAGCCGGAATGTTGCCGAATGGAACAAAGGAAAAACCATAAAAGAATATGGCGATAACATCCCATACCTGTTAATTGCCGATGATGCTGTGGGTGGTTTCTTTGCTATTAATTACGGCGGCCTGGGTAAAGACATTAAAAACGTGTATTACCTGGAGCCTAACAGCCTAACCTGGCAGCCACTTGGTGCTGGCTACGGTGAGTTTCTTGTTTTTTGTTTTGATAGTGATCTTTCTAAATTTTATAAAGGTTTACGTTGGAGCAGCTGGAACCAGTTTATTGCAAATTTAGATGGCACCAAAACTTATAGCTTCCGCCCTTATTTATGGGAAGAAGGAACCGACATCGATAAATGTACACGGAAACTTGTTGGGATTGAAGAAATGTACCGTTTTAATATCATGAAGTCGAAAGAACTGAATGCGGATAAAGGCATAAAAAAAGACGATACGAAAAAGGAGGAAACCAAAAACGAACAATAAGTTCCCGTAGAAAGAAACTTGTATAAGAATTGTATTGAAGTTATTTAGTGCCTCTGCGCCAGATTTAAGCGTACCTTGCCTGTGTTTTCTTAGGTAATTTAGCTAAAACCATAGCTCTTGAATCGGCCACTCTTTTTTTCAGTTCTGTTTCATTAAACACCTCCAGGTTATCAACACGTATCCACTGTCGTTTAGCCATATGATGGGCCTGTTGTATGCCCGCTCTAGCCGTTAATGCATCAAACTCTTCGGGATCACACTTTATAGAAAAACTGTTATCTTCATCAATAGCGATAATGAAATACATTTTTTCTTCGATCATGAAGCATAGATGCCCCCATTTCATTCCTTCGGTTGTACCAGGTAAATTCAAACAATATTCTCTGAAAGATTCGATATCCATTTTTAGGGTTTAGGGTTTAGGGTTTAGGGTTTAGGGTAAGACCAAAGCTAAGAACAAAAGATTAAAGCTGAAAGGACAAAGAGAGAGAATTCAGAGGGCGGGATTCCGAAGACTAAAGCTAAAAGACTAAAGACTAAAGCGGGTTAACTTTCCTCCTCCTATCTCTGGATAGTTTATTCCTAAATCCAGAAATCGTTTAAATGCTGCATTCATATCTACACCATGATCCTGAAATCTAAAAATCATATTAATCCTATATCTATATTTGCATCATTATCTTGAAAAAAACCAAGATCCTTTAAATCCTAGCTCATGAATATTATAACGCCTACTGCCGATGGTTCGAATACACTTTACAATGAAACTATAGGCGAACATTACCACAGTAAACATGGCGCATTACAGGAAAGCAAACACGTATTTATTGATGCTGGACTAAAATTCGTGTCCACTAATTTAACTGAAATTTCCGTTTTGGAAGTTGGTTTCGGCACCGGACTGAACTTTATTTTAAGTTTCGAATATTGTGCGGCAAATAATATTAAACTTAACTATACCAGTATCGAAGCCTTTCCACTTACTGCAGCAGTAATTGAGCAAACCGGTTATGCAGCATATGTTCCTGAAGCAATATGGACGGATTTTATTTCAAATTACCCTGATGCATTAAAAACACCTCAAAAATTAAATTCGCTCTGCACCCTGGAAATTCCACATACTACATTGGCCGCATACCAGAGCGACCAAAAATTTGATGTGATTTATTACGATGCCTTTTCTGTGCAGCACCAGCCAGAAATGTGGAGCGATGAAATTATTGCCCATGCCTGCAGTTTCTTAAAACCAGGTGGGGTTTTTGTAACCTACGCTATTACCGGAAAATTGAAAAGAGCCGTTAAAGCCTGCGGATTTACCATCGAAAAATTACCTGGTGCTCCCGGAAAAAGAGAAATGCTTAGGGCAACCAGGGCTGAAGTTTAAAGGTTTAACAATAGCAATTACAGAAATTACGACAGAAAATTGCTTCAGTACACCCTCATCTAGCCTCACTTCGGATAACTATCGGACGAAGATTTGTTAAATCAGTTTTTTTCGGAAAGCAGATGCAGAAGCTTTTAGCTTACTGCAGCCCCGCTCCCGCTTCTGCCGATGAAATAAATCGGCATCTCGCTTCGATCGGGTCTAGGAAGCTTAAAAAGTACTACTATCTGTGCTAAAATAAACCCGACCGACAGCGTTATCCCGATTGATGATGATTGTATCTAACACTTTATCTATCGGGATTAAGCAAAGGGCGGGACGGGTTTAACCAAAGCACTACAGGCCTTGCTTTCCAAAAAAAGATTTTGGTAATTTTGAAACATGATGCATGCTGAACTAAATTTACTCCGTAGCTTTCCGCTGCGCTACAGGTCAGCATGACGACTGATTACAGGTATTGCTTTTCTAAAAAAAGTAATAGGCTTTGTGATACAAGATTGCTTAGGCTCGCGCTTGCCCAGCTTCGCATCCGATAATTCTCGGATGACGATTTGATTAATTTTTTGCTTCCAAAAATTATTCTCCTCTTATTTTAATATAATTTAGTCCCACGCGAAAACCGCTTGCATTAGGATTTGTTAGTATACTATTAACATTCATACCATGGAAAAAAGAATTTTAGGAAAAACCGATTTAAATATTGCACCTATTGTATTTGGAGGAAACGTTTTTGGCTGGACAATTGATGAACAAAAATCGTTTGAAATATTAAACCAGTTTGTAGAAAATGGATTTAACTTTATCGATACTGCCAATGTATATTCGCGTTGGGCACCCGGAAATAAAGGTGGCGAATCGGAAACGATTATTGGTAAATGGCTTAAGCAACATAACAAGCGCCACGATATTATTATCGCTACCAAGGTAGGGGCTGATATGGGGCAGGGCAAATCGTTAAAGAGCGATTATATCATAAACGAAGTAGAACACTCTTTATCGCGCCTTCAAACAGATTATATCGACCTCTATTTCTCTCATTACGACGACGAGCACACTCCCGTTGAAGAAACTTTAAGTGCTTACGAAACTTTAATTAAAGCAGGCAAAGTACGTTGGATCGGCGCATCAAACTTTTCTGCTGAGCGGTTAAAAGAATCTTTGATTTATGCTACTGAACACGGCCTGCCCCGTTACGAAGTTTACCAGCCTGGATACAACCTCTACGATAGAGAAAACTTTGAGCAGGAGCACGAAAAAATCTGCCTGGATTATGGCTTGGGCGTAGTAAGCTATTATTCGTTGGCCAGCGGATTTTTAACAGGAAAATACCGCAGCGAAGATGACTTAAATAAAAGCCAGCGTGGTGGTGGCGTTAAAAAATTTCTGAACGAACGTGGCTTTAAAATTTTAGCTGCATTGGATGAGGTTGCAGAAAAACACCATGTTGAGCCAGCTTCGGTAGCCCTTGCCTGGTTAATTTATCATCCATCAATTACGGCACCGATTGCAAGCGTTACCGATTTAAGCCAGTTAAAATCTTTTACAGATGCAGCGAATTTGAAATTATCTCCAGATGATATTTCACTTTTAGACAAAGCAAGTATCTATTAAAAATAATCTCTTATATTTAAATGCCCGATTGGTGAAACAATTAATCGGGCATTTTGTATTAAACAGGATTTAAATCATATGAAAGACAAATTATCGTTCCTACCTAAGCTTGCCCTGGTTCTTTTCTGTTTAATAAGCTTAACCTACATCGCTATTTTAGGGCAGTCGCTGTTGGCACCCCTGCTTTTCTCTTTTTTAATGGCAATTTTATTGTTGCCTGTGGGCAATTTTTTGGAGCAGAGATTTAAGTTTAAAAGAAGCTTATCTACTCTTGTTTCAGTTGTGCTTATGATTGCTGTAATTGGCGGCATTATATACTTCTTTGGCAATCAGTTGAGCGATTTATGGGCCGATTGGCCATTGTTAAAAGAAAAAGCTAATGTTTCGTACCATGAACTGCAGAAATGGATTTCGCACACTTTTGGTGTAAATTCTCAGAAACAACTCGATTATTTAAATGATAGCACCGAAAAAGCTTTGGCTACCAGTGCTGCTATTGTTGCTACAACCTTGGCCACACTATCTTCTACCCTATTATTTTTGGGTTTCACGCTTTTGTTTACCTTCTTCATTTTAAATTACCGCCGTATTTTATTCACTTTCTTAACCGCTGTTTTTAAAGAAGAACACAAAGAAAAAGTTTCAGAAATTGTTAGTCAGATTCAGTTTATCATTAAAAAATACATCATCGGTTTGTTTCTACAGATGCTTATTGTTACGATATTAATGATTACCGTACTAAGTTTATTAGGGGTTAAATACGCCGTACTGTTAGGCTTGGTGGCAGGCATTTTTAACGTGGTTCCTTATTTAGGGATATTTTTTGCTTTACTGGTAAGCTGTTTAATCACCTTTGCAACAGCTGGTGCAGGTAAAGTGCTTCTGGTTTTGATTGCCTTTGTCGGCGTACATGCAATAGATGGAAATGTACTAATGCCGCTGGTAGTGGGCTCGAAAGTAAAAATTAATGCGCTCTTCGCCTTTATTGGTATTGTAGTTGGCGAAATGATATGGGGGATATCGGGCATGTTTTTATGTATACCTTATCTGGCCATGCTAAAGATTATCTTCGACAGAGTGGATAATTTAAAGCCATGGGGCATTTTAATGGGCGAAGAGCATAAGCCCGACAAAAAGAAACGTGTTTACCGGATTACGAAAAAGATTAAATTAGAAGAAAAAGATTAATATGGCCGAGAACAGATCGCCTCATATTTTAAGCACTTCTGCCAATCTGTTGGGCATCTGCTTTGTTGTGCTTACTTCTTTAAAAAAACTCGCACTTACCGATGGTTCCTTAATTGATGAGTTTGCTGTGGCTGCCGTCATGTTTTTTATGACCAGCTGTATCTTATCTTTTATCTCGATGAGAAGACAAAAAACTGCAAGCCAGCGACTAGAAAAAGTTGCCGACTTTGTATTTTTATCCGGATTATTGGTATTGTTTGTTGCTACAATTTTAATTGCGTTTAATTTAATAAAATAGATTAAATATACCGTTCATGAAACCCTTATTCGTATTAATCATTGTTTATGTTGCGCTATTGGCTTTTGGCGGTCATACTACTTTTGACAAGGGAAATATTTTTGCAGGCAATATTGCAATGGCTGTGATGTTACTTTTTACCGCTATCGGGCATTTTAAGTTTAAAACGAGTATGGCTGCTATGGTCCCCTTATTTATTCCTAAAAAGGTAGAAATTGTGCTTTTAACCGGTGTTCTGGAAATCTTATTTGCCCTTGGCCTGGCGATTGAAAGCACCAGATATTTTACCGGGATAACCCTAATTATTTTTTACATTGCTATTTTACCTGCCAATATTTATGCTGCCAAACACCGCATCAATTATGAAGATTTGTATAAGCCAGGGCCGGGACCAAAATATTTATGGTTCAGAATACCTTTTCAGCTTTTCTTAATCGCTTGGGTTTGGTACTTTAGCGTTCGATAAATATAGCTTAACCATAAAACATGCCGAACAATCCAATTCCTGCCAGTGCCAATAATCCAGCTGATGCCTTTACACGATTACTCACCGTTTTAGATACACTGCGTACACAATGCCCATGGGATAAAAAACAGACCATGGAAACATTGCGCCATTTAACGATAGAGGAAACTTATGAGTTGAGCGATGCTATTTTAGAGGGCGATTTAGACGAAATTAAAAAGGAACTTGGCGATGTGATGATGCACTTGGTTTTTTATTCGAGAATTGCCTCCGAAACCAATGATTTTAACATTACAGATGTTTTAAACGGGGTTTGCGATAAACTGGTAAACCGACATCCACATATTTATGGCGATGTTGAAGTGCAGAACGAAGAAGATGTTAAACGCAATTGGGAGCAGATTAAACTTAAAGAAGGCAACAAATCGGTATTGGCCGGTGTTCCATCTTCATTACCGGCGCTGGTTAAAGCTGCCCGCATTCAGGAAAAAGCCCGCGGTGTAGGTTTCGATTGGGAAGATAAAAATCAGGTCTGGGAAAAAGTAGAAGAAGAACTACAGGAGTTTAAAACCGAATTTAACGTTGCCGATAATACAGCCATCGATATCGAAAAAGCAGAATCAGAATTTGGCGATGTACTTTTCTCTTTGATCAATTATGCACGTTTCATTAACATCAATCCTGAAAATGCATTGGAAAAAACCAATAAAAAATTTATCAAACGTTTCCAGTACCTCGAAACCAAAGCAAAAGAAAACGGGAAAGCCCTGGCTGATATGACCCTTGCAGAGATGGATGTATATTGGAACGAAGCAAAGAAATTATAGCTAAAAGGAGTAAAATCGCAAAATTCACATTAATTCTGCGAATGGAATCGCAAATTTTATATGAATTTTGCGATTTCAGCCTTATTTATAAAATTCCCCATCAACATAATACCATTTCCCATCTGCTAACCTGAAATTAGATTTTTCATGCAATACTTCAGTCTGAAATTTCTTATTGAGGTAATAGGCCTTAAATTCCACAATATCAAAATCCGAAAAAACAATTTCGAGTTTTAGCCATCTGGTATTTTTCGCACTATTTAAATATGCCCTTTTCGAATGATTCTTTCTTTTACTGATGTGTGTGGTTTCATAAAGATAATCTGCATCAGCAACTACAAAAGCCGAATATCTGGAACGCATTAGGGCTTCTGCCGTTGGTGCCGCTTTCACTTTTAAATGATAAGGCTGGCAACACTGGTTAAAGGCAGTTCCGCTTCCGCAAGGACAGTTTGTTAAATTCATGATTAAAATTTACCGCACAAAAATATGATTTAATATTCCTGCTGCTAAAATTTCCGTAAAATTGCAGCTGAAAAATGAGGTATTTCTTTCACATTGCCTATCAAGGCCAATACTTTAGTGGGTGGCAAAAACAACCTGGGGTAAAAAGCGTTCAGGAAGTTATTGAACAAACGCTATCGAAGATTTTAAAATCGCCGACTGCTATTAATGGCTGCGGGCGGACTGATGCGCATGTGCATGCCAGTCAGTTCTTTTTTCATGCCGATATCGAAAAAGAGATTGATTTCGATCTGCTTTATATCCTAAATAAAGCTTTACCTTATAATATCGCGGTATTCGACATTATTAAAATGGAGGGGAAACCGCATGCCCGGTTTGATGCTGTACAACGAAAATACGATTATTTTATCCATACCTATAAAGATCCTTTTTTAAGCACTCAAAGTTCCTTTTATCAATTAAACAATCTCGATTTTGATAAAATGAAAGCTGTTGTAAAATTATTACCCCAATACAAAGATTACAGGGCTTTTTGTACACATCCTGATAAATATGAACATACCATCTGCAATGTAATGGAAGCTGATTTATTTGCAAATCCAAAAGGCGACAGGCTGAGGTTTCATATTGCCAGCAACCGCTTTTTGGGCAAAATGATCCGCATTATTATGGGTAAAATTCTAATGGTTGGCAAAGGAGAGCTTAGCTTTGACGAATTTGAAAGCGAACTGATTACCCTGCAATCCTCAAAACTATCATTGCCCGCTCATCCTACAGGCTTATACCTTTCGAAAGTCACTTATCCTTATCTAAACCTCGAGCCAAGAACTGAATTTATCCATAATACACAAGGTGTAGAATGGATTTCAATTTAAATGTAGCGTTTTCATTTTGAACTCCGTTTTAGGGGTATGAAAGTTCAAATCTGTATTTTTCTTTTTGCCCTGATCTTATCTTTAGGCTGTAAAAAATCTACAAACGTAGATGTTTTATTGGATGGCAATTATACAGGTGTGTTGGTAATTACCAATAGTGTTAAGTCTGTGCCGGTAACCCGACCAATTTCAATCTCGTTACAGGGTGGGAAATTCAACATTACTCCTAGTGCTGATGCTAACCTGAAACCATCGGGAGGTAAGGGAACCTATAACTTTAAGAATGGGATCGGATATTTTACCGATGAGGGCGTTTGGACAGCAGATTTTGATTGGAATATGATTTTAAACGGCGAATACGATATTAGAAGCAGCGGAGTAGATTTAACCCTTAGAAAAAGATTCAGTGCAAAAACAGATTTTTCTCCGGCTACCTCCTATGCTACCGTAGATTATGAATACATTTTAAAAAGAAGTAATTAATCCATATCTAAATGAAAAATTTAATATTCTTCTTTATTGTCTTATCTATTTTTGTTTTTGGATGTGAGAAGAAATCTGAAACAAAAACGACGAATTACGATTTTGAAATCAATACTTCAAAATCAATCGGTGCATCTACATTAATATTAAAATCTATCAGTGATAGCCGTTGCCCAATAAATGCTGATTGCATTGGCGCCGGGGGAGCAAAAGCATATTTCAAATTAACAGCCAATAACATAAATCAGGAAATTATCTTATGCAAAGGAGATTGTGGCACAATAGCAAGTGTAGCAAACATTAAAATTAACGGCATAGATTATTCACTCAAATTAATTGACATTACACCATATCCTCAACTTCAGAAAAGTGATCGTACACAAACTGTAAAAGTTGAGTTGACAAGAGCTTAAGTTTAGGTTTGCTTGGGCATCGGAAAATGATCTGTCCGGTGACCCAAGTTTTTTCCTTATTTAAATCGGATTGCTTTAAGCGGAGAAACCTTACTGATCAATAGCGAAGGGATAATCAAAACCGTTAAACATACCACTACTGTAACGATATTAAGCAGCAGCACATCAATAAAATGAAATTCTATTGGTGCATAAGCCAAAAAGTAAGAGGCCTGGTTAAGTTTGAAAATGTGAGTGGCCTGCTGTAAAAAACCAAGTCCTAAGCCTAGAATATTTCCTAGTAATAAGCCAATGCCGATTAAATAAGCTGCGTTGTAAAGGAAAATTTTCATAATACTCCAGTTACTGGCCCCAAAAGATTTTAGCATTCCAATCATATTTGTTTTCTCTAAAATCATAATCAGCAATGCGGTAACCATGTTAATTACACCTACAATTAACATCAGGATTAAAAGTACATTGGTGTTTACATCAAGAAGACCTAACCAGGTAAATATATTAGGAAAATTTTCTTCGATAGAATACGAGCGCAAATTGCGTGGAAGCTTTTCATAGATATTACTGGCTATAGGCTTAAGTCTGTTAAAATCATTGATCCTGATTTCTATACCACCAATTTCGTTGGCCTCCCAGTTATTCAGGCGTTTTATAATATTCAGGTTACCCAGCACAAAACCCTTATCAATATCTTCTACACCAATATCGTAAATGCCTACAATTTTAAATTTACGCGGCCGCAACTGGTTTTGAACAAAATACATGATAAAATCATCACCGGTTTTGAGTTTTAAACGATTAGCTGTATAATTCGAAATGAGCAGTTCTTGCATGGCAGCGGTACTGTCAGAAAAATCGATAATGGTTCCGCTGATGATATGCTGCTTAATGTAATCCCACTTATAGTTTTTATCTATCCCTTTAAAATTAATGCCTTCAATTTCATTATTGGCCGAAAGGATGGCAGGTTTTGTAGCAAAAGGATAATAATATTCAATATTGGGATCGTTTTTGAGCATTTTTTTGGTTTCTCCATCAAGTACGAAGGGAGAATGCTCAAAAGAATTATTCAGATCGTAACGGGTAATCTGCACATCGCCCAAATAGCCCCTTACTTTATCCTGAATTTCAGTTTTAAAACCTTTAATAATGGCTATAGAGAGAATCATAACAGCCAAACTCAACATCACGCCTGCTATTGCAATGCGGACGATAAGTTTTGAAAAAGTACGCTCAGATTTAACGGCTATCCGCCCGGCTATGAAATATTCGAAATTCAATTTAATCAATTTGTATTAACAAAAATGCTCAATTCCTTTTTAAAAATGGCATTTTCGAAAATAAATAACCAACTTTAAACATCAATCATTAAGTTGTAACAAGAAAATACCAATAGCATAATCGAAATATATTGTAAATTGTTTTGTTATAATACCGGAAGATTAGAATAATAAGAAAATGAAAACTTACATCAGCTTTGCTTTAAGCAGTTTAATTGCATTATCAGCCTGCGGACAACCCAAACCACTCGAACAGGAAGTTCTCGGAAAGAAAAGCCCTGAAAACAGAAAACTGATGATCAGGACTGTTAAACTGCCATCGACAATTAAAACCGGTGCAGAGCAGACCGAAAAATACCTCCCACTTTTAAAAGGAAAACGTGTTGGAATGGTAGTTAACCCCACATCGATTATCGGCACACAGACTTCGGTTGATAGCCTGCTGAAACGAGGTGTTAAAATCCAGAAGATATTTGGTCCGGAGCATGGTTTTAGAGGCAATGCCAGTGCAGGCGTTACCGTTAACGATGATGTTGATACCAAAACAGGTATAAAAGCCATTTCACTTTATGGCAAACACAGTACGCCTACGGCTGAAGATTTAGCAGATATCGACATTATGGTGTTCGATATCCAGGATGTGGGTGTTCGTTTTTACACCTATATCAATACCTTACAGCACGTTATGGAAGCCTGTGCAGTAAACAATAAAACACTGTTGATTTTAGATCGCCCCAATCCAAATGGTTATTTAATTGATGGACCGATTTTAGATCCAAAATTTAAATCAGGTATTGGTGTGCAACCCATCCCTATTGCGCATGGCTTAACCGTTGGCGAATATGCACAGATGTTAAATGGCGAAGGCTGGTTGAAAGATAAGGTGAAATGCAAAATTACCATTATCAAAAACGCCAATTACAATCATGATATGGAGTATACCTTACCGGTTAAGCCCTCTCCTAACCTGAATACGCAGCAATCTATTTTACTTTATCCATCTACCTGTTTATTTGAGGGCACTTATTTAAACCACGGCCGTGGGACGATGTTTCCTTTTACTGTTGTTGGGGCACCATACCTTAAAGGAAAATTCGATTTCAGTTTTACGCCAAAAAGCATAAAAGGAATGTCAGAAACACCATTATTTCAGGATCAGGTTTGTTATGGTTTAGATTTAAGAACTTACGATACCTCAAAACTGGTAAAATCGAAACAGGTAAACATCAGCTGGTTAATCGAACTGTACCAGGCATCGCCGAGAAAAGAAGATTTCTTTAATACCAAGCTGAGCAAAGAAATGGGGACTATTGAACGATTAGTTGGTGTGGCAGATTTTAGGCAACAGGTAATAGACGGAAAAAGTGAAGCGGAAATTAGAGCCAGCTGGGAGCCAGGCCTAAGTGCCTACAAAGCCATGCGTAAGAAATATTTGCTTTATAATTAAGGATTGAGTGAGAGAAGGATTGAATGATTGAATTGCCCTTACAATTATTTTCAAACTTAACAGAAAGAGCTTTGTTATTATTGATAGTTGATAAGCGCTGTGCTATTCAATCATTCATAAATTCAATCATTTTAGCTATGAGCGGTCCAAAAATTAAAAGCGATAAACCAGGAAGCAATTACCAGGAAGAAGTGCCTAAAGGCCGAGAACCTGTTGACCATAAAACGGTGAGGCATGAAAATGACAGTAGCCCCAATAAAGCGCCAAAAACAAATAACCCTGCAAAGCAGCGTGAGCTTGAGGAACAACCTGTTCATCCGATAAAAAAGGCACCTAAAGAATAAAAAGTTAAACTCTTTAACCGTGAATTAGAGTAATTAAATTTTTAGTGCAAAATAAAATGTGGCGCCTTGCCCCTCTTCGCTCTCTACCCAAATTCTGCCCCCTTCATTTCTGATAATTTCTGCAGAAATGTAAAGTCCCAGGCCTAAACCCGGATAGGTATGTTGCAGATTTCCACCCACCCGATAAAACTGATCGAAAACCATATGCTGTAGCGCTTTCGAAATCCCGATTCCGTAATCGCGTACGCACAAAATGACTTCATCGTTCAATGCATAAGTATGCACATCGATCTGATTGGCATCATTAGAGTATTTAATGGCATTTGATAAAAAATTGGTAATCACCTGGCCGATACGTTCGCGATCGGCATAAACGCTACTGTTGCTATTTAAATCGGTTTTGATCTGATGTTTAGAAGTGATATGCTGCATTTCATCTACTATTTCTCCTACAGCCTGATCAAAATCAAATTTTACGGGATTAAAAGTCATTTTGCCCGATTGTATTTTGGTTACATCAAGTAAATCGCCAACTAAACCGGTTAAGCGGTTCAATTGTTGATCCATTTTGCGTACCATGCCAGCCTTTTTCTCATCACCTTCATTCCTGATCATCCTTTCCAATACCTGTGCATAAGCTTTTATACTGGTTACCGGCGTTTTTAGCTCATGGCTCGCAATGCCCAAAAACTCGTCTTTCTGTTGCTGAAGCTGAACTTGTTTCGTGACATCCATTGCTGCATGTAAAATAGCATAAACCTTTCCCTGGGCATTTCTCAAAGGTTTATAGGTAAAATTAAACCAAAGCTTTTCCATCTTACCGTTAACAGGTAATAGCGCCTCCTGCTGATCGGCATGATAAGGAACTCCTGTACGATAAACCTCTTTTAAAATATCGATAAAAGGTTGTCCTTTTAATTCAGGGATGGCTTCTTCCATCGGCTTCCCGATTACATCCTTATCTTTCCCCCAAAACCTCAGCATTTCATCATTAGCCAGCGAGATGATAATATCTTCCGTTTCGTAATAACCTGTGGCCATTGGAGTATCCAATAATAAATTCCTGAAACGTTCTTCGCTTTTGGCCATTTCCATCCGCGAATGTACGAGTGAGGTAATTTCGT
This sequence comes from Pedobacter sp. GW822-FHT03F06, assembly GCF_058801365.1. NCBI lineage: Bacteria > Pseudomonadati > Bacteroidota > Sphingobacteriia > Sphingobacteriales > Sphingobacteriaceae > Pedobacter > Pedobacter sp. GW822-FHT03F06. The sequence goes on along the minus strand of NZ_JBXANE010000015.1, from coordinate 126,724 downwards.
TCGCAACTACCATAATGCCAGTCACCTCATTGTGCTGATCGCGGATTGGGTCATATACAAAATTGAAATAATAATCCTGAAGTACACCATCTCTTTCTATCCTCGCCATTGTCTCGTAACCATGGTGGGCCACCCCTGTATGGTAAACCTGAGTTAACAAATCGGGAAAGGGCTGTCCCTTTAGTTCGGGCAAACCATCAATTAAACGAAGACCGATTACCTCTTCTGTTTTACCCCATAGTTTTAAAAGATCTGCATTAGCCTGTTCGATTATAAAATTTTCACCCCTCAAAATGCCAATGGCTACAGGTGCATCCTGAATCATCTTGCGAAAAAGTTCTTCACTGGCTTTAACCTTTAATCGGGCATTTACCAGTTCGGTAACATTAGTAGCATTATTCAAAATTCCCCAAACGGTGCCATCATTGTCTTTTAGGGGTTTATAAATAAAATCGAAATAAAAGGTCTGTAAAACGCCATCATTAATCAGCATTACCCGGTCTTCTTTGGTTTCGTAAGCAATACCGGTTTTGCGTACGTTCTGAAGAATCTCTAAAAAAGGCTGCTCTTTAAGCTCGGGCAAAGCAATGGCAAGCTCTTGTCCAATAACCGAATGATCTCTCCCCCATGCTTTAAGCATTGCTTTATTAGCAACTTTAATGTTCATTTTCTCCCCAATGTACAGTCCGATCGGCATTGGAGATTCTTCGATTAATGTATAAAAAATAGCAGTGTTATCGTCAAGGTTAATTTGCATAAAGGGATAAAAAAACAAATATAATGGGTTTTCTATTTACTACTTGATTTTAAGAATGATAATAAAACTTTCTCATCGTGTGCTAAACCTGATTTACCAGTTACTTTGTTATTATTCATTTTTTTCATGTATTTACCAAGCTCGTTGTTTTCGTAAGCGGTGAGCAATAACGGATATACGTAAGAACTCTTACAAACGGCTCTGGTATTGCCTAATTTTTTCGCTACGCAATCTAAAACATTAACGATGGCCTTTTTTGAATTTAGGTTAAAATTTTCGTCGGCACTGCACTTCGAAAACTGGCGCAACGCTTCTAAGGTTCCACCCCAGGTTCTAAAATCCTTAGCGGTAAAATCATCGCCTGTAATTTCTTTAATATAAGCGTTTATTTTACCTGAATCGATACTTTTATGTTCTTTCCCGTTCGAATAAAACTGAAACAATTCCTGTCCGGGAATGTCTCTGCATTTCTTGACCAGTTTCGCCAGCGACCGATCATTTAACTCTACTTTTTGCCGAACACCTTTTTTCCCAACAAAATCCATGGTAATTTTACTTCCTTCTATTTTAACATGTTTATCGCGAAGTGTAGTCAAACCAAAAGAACCATACAATTGCTTATAACTTTCATTACCCACGCGGATTAGCGTTTTTTGAAGTACATCTACCGAAATAGCCAACACTTTACGCTCATCGAAATCTTTTCTGCGGAGGTCTTTTTCCAGATTTTTCCGTGCATTGGGCAATGCTTTTCCAAATTCCAATAAACGGAAATATTTAGCTTCCGATCGGCGGCTGGTCCACTTTGCATGATATTTATATTGTTTCCTGCCTGCAGCATCAATACCGGTAACCTGTAGGTATGCATTGGGTCTATTAGCAATCCATACATTTTGCCATGCGGGAGGAATAACTAAGGCTTTTATCCGGTCGAGGTGTTTCTCTTCGGTAATTTTGTTTCCATCTTTATCTTCGTAATGAAATTTACCAGGTTTTCCTTTACGGTAAATCCCAGGTAGCGCATCAGTTACGTACACCAATCCATTTGCCTGAACAACATCTTTGCCTTGTACCATTTTTTGCCTATAAGTATGGGTTTATTTTTAGTTATTTTGCAAAACTTTAACATGGGTAGCCACGTTATTTTTAGAAACACAACACTTTCTTTATGAAAATAGTTTTTATGGGTACGCCCGATTTCGCGGTAGCCTCTTTAGATGCCTTGGTACAAGCCAATTTCGATGTAGTTGCAGTGGTTACTGCGCCAGATAAACCTGCAGGCCGCGGCCAAAAATTGAATGAAAGTGCAGTAAAAAAATATGCTGTAGAAAAAGGAATTCCTGTATTACAGCCTGAAAAATTAAAAAACCCTGAGTTTATTGAAGAACTAAGATCTTACCAAGCCGATTTACAAGTGGTAGTGGCTTTCAGGATGCTACCAGAAATAGTTTGGAATATGCCAGCTAAAGGAACCATCAATTTACATGGTTCGTTGTTACCGCAATACCGTGGCGCAGCCCCGATTAACCATGCTATTATAAATGGGGAGAAAGAAAGTGGCGTAACTACATTTTTCCTTAAACAGGAAATTGATACCGGTGATATTATTCTCAGCGACAGTGTGCCCATTGCCGACGACGAAACTGCGGGTGAGTTGCATGATAAACTGATGGTAGTTGGCGCAAATCTTTTGGTTAAAACGCTACGTGCTATCGAAGCCAATAATATAACAGAGCAGCCGCAGCCACAAAATGCTGATTTAAAACATGCTCCAAAGATTTTTAAGGAAGATTGCAAAATCGACTGGAACAACCAGGCGCAAACCATCCACAATTTAATCCGCGGTTTAAGCCCTTACCCAACTGCTTTTACCGTGCTCAACGAGAAAAACTTAAAGGTATTTAAGGCCGAAATAGAAGATAAAGAACCAGGTATTGTTGCCGGAGGCTTTTTAACGGACGGTAAAACTTATTTAAAATTTGCCGCAAAAGATGGCTTTATCAAGCTTTTAGATATCCAATACGAAGGTAAAAAACGGATGCTGATCGAAGATTTTTTAAGGGGGATGCGGTTATAATAATTAATACAGACCCTTGATTCCGTTGCACTCCAATCGGGATGACGACTGACAAAAGATACGTCATTTCGAGCGGAGTGCAACGAAGTCGAGAACCACGTAGTGCTCAGCGAAGCTAAATCTATTTAGCTGTATCGGATATGAATCAAGTTCAGAGATCCCTCCATTCCGTTGCACTTCAGTCGGGATGACGATCGACTTAAGTTATTCTTTTTAGGAAAGCAATTGCAGTAGCTTTTTGGTTATTTCAGCCCCGCTCCCGCTTCTGCCAACCCGATGTAAAATCGGGGGGCATCCCGCTTTGATCGGGTTTAGGTGGCCACAAAAGTGCTTCTGTCTAGGGTTAAATAAACCCGACCGACAGCGTTATCCCGATTAAGAATTGTTTATCTTATGAAGTGAAATTTAATTGGGATTAAGCAAAGGGCGGGACCAGCCCGAACCGATTAGCACAGGTATTGCTTTCCAAAAAAATAATGAGTTAAGTAAGATCTCTCCATTTCGCTACGCTTCAGTCGAGATGACGAACCAATGGCACTAATCTCCTAATGACCAATGAACCAGATTACAAAGCATTCAGTTTTTCGATCAAAAATTTCGATACCTCGTTAAAATAACGTTTCCTGCCGTAGCCCATTACCCATTGAATGCCTTGCGTAGCGTTGGTGATAAAAACTTCTTCAGCTTCTTTTAATATTTCAGGATTAATCTGCGCTTCGATTAAAGGCATATCATTCATTTTGCACAACTGCATAATGGCTGTACGCATTACACCGCTTATACAACCTTCAGCTAACGACGGGGTATAAATCTGCTTGTTGTACACCACAAAAACGTTAGCGCTAATGCTTTCGCATAGAAAACCATGTTGGTTCAGAATCATCGCTTCATCTAAACGGTTCTGGCTTTTAAAAAGCCCGGCCATTACATAAAGCAGCGCATTGGCTGTTTTAAAATTAGAGAGTTTATTAACCGGCTTGGTCATTTCATCAAAAACATCTATGATCAAACCTTTGCTGTTCAACTCATATGTAGATGCTTTTAAGGCAATGCCTTCTAAAATGTATCCTGCTTTATTGATTTCGGGCGTATAAACACCTGCTCCTCCCCTATAAACTGAAAGGCGAAAACGGACATTACCGTTCCACTTGTTCCTTTTAGCAAGATCAGCCGTTTTTTGGCGTAAGAAATAATCATCCATTAAAGCATGACCATCAATTTTAAGTGCTTTCATGCCAGCCGTTAATCTATCGGCATGTAAATCGGCAAATTGCAATTTATTATTAATCATTCGCATGCTTTCGAACAGTCCGTCGCCAAATTTGAAGCTTCTGTTAGAGGCCGTTAAAATCGGAAGATCAACTGCTTGAAATTCATCATTAAATAAAAGGTACTCTTGAAGCATATTTTATGATGTAGCGATATAATTTTCCCATTTGGTTAAGCCAGCTTTAAAATCGGGTGGCAATGGCGATTCAAAATACATATACTCTTTAGTGGTAGGGTGAATAAAACCCAAACTTTGTGCGTGTAATGCCTGACGGGGCAGCAATTCAAAACAATTATCTACAAACTGTTTGTACTTATTAAACGTAGTCCCTTTTAAAATCTTATCGCCACCATACATTGCATCGTTAAAAAGCGGATGCCCAATATGTTGCATGTGCGCCCTGATCTGGTGCGTACGCCCCGTTTCTAACTCACAACTGATCAAAGTAACGTAACCCAAACGCTTTAATACTTTATAGTGTGTTACAGACCATTTCCCTTTTTCTTCATCATCGTAAATATCCATCACACGACGGTCTTTCACACTTCGGCCAATGTAACCGGTAACCGTTCCATCGTTTTCGATATCGCCCCAAACCAGTGCAATATATTTACGGGTAATGCTGTGGTCGAAAAACTGACGTGCAAGGTGCGTAATCGACTTTTCATTTTTACTGATCAGCAATAAACCTGAGGTATCCTTATCAATACGGTGCACCAAACCTGGGCGGCCATCATTGCCGGGCAACTGAGGCAGTTGTTCAAAGTGGAATGCCAAAGCATTAACCAAAGTTCCGGTATAATTATTAAAACCGGGGTGTACAACCATTCCTGCGGCTTTATTCACCACCAAAAGATCACTATCTTCATAAATAATATCAAGTGGTAAATCTTCAGGATAAACTTCGGTATCGCGCGGTGGGTGAGGTAAAACGATAGATATCTCATCATAAGGTTTAACCTTATAACTCGCTTTTATCTGTTTCTGGTTAACCAGTACATTCCCTGCATCAATTGCATTTTGAATACGGTTTCGGGAGGCATTTTCTACGCGTACCATCAAAAACTTATCAATACGAAGCAGCGATTGCCCCTTATCAACAATAATTTTTAAATGTTCATACAATTCCTGCTCTTCTGATTCCTGCAATTCGACCACATTTTCCATGGGGCAAAAATAAACTTTTAACTTCAAGAATTTTTTAATGATTGCAGTTTTCGAAAAAACAACCCTATCTTTAATACAATCAAATCATCCTAAATCATTTATATGAAAAAATGTTACGCTTTAAAGGTATTATGTGCCTTGTTTTTATTGACAGTGGCTCAAAAAGCAAATGCTCAACAAGATGTTGGAGACTTGTTTGTGGGCGGGCCAGCAGATGCGACCAAACTTGTTAATGCCTATTTTGATCCTTTGTATAAAGGTTTAGGCTTGGGTTTAACCGATGGGTGGTCGAACACCGCTCAATCGAAAGGTTTTTTAAAATTCGATGTCAGGGTTTCGGCCTCGGGCGCTTTTGTACCCCAATCGGGCAGAAGTTATGATGTAAATACCTTGGGTTTAAGTAATATTAAACCTGCTCTAGGCGCATCATCTATAGGCCCTACTGCATTTGGCGATGACCATGAAGGTGGTAAAATGGAAGTTTACACGAGCAATGGTATTCCAACAGGTAAATTTTTCAATTTGCCACAGGGTGTAGGTTTCCATGTGGTGCCTTCGGCACAAATTCAGGCAACATTAGGCTTACCTAAAAATATCGATGTTACTTTAAGGGCAATGCCTAAAATTAAATTAGGTGATGACCTGGGAAGTTTATCGATGATCGGTTTTGGTGCCAAAATTGAACTTTTACCCTTATTTATGGGTTCGACAACAGAAAAACTGATTCCTGTAGATATTGCCATTGCCGGTGGTTTTACGCAGTATAAATATTCTTTAGACCTGAATATCGATAATGTGGCAAATTCAGATCAGCGTATTGATGCTAAATTCAATGGCGTAAATTTTGATGCCATTGTTTCCAAAAAGATCCTGTTTTTTACGCCTTTTGCCAGTATTGGTTACCAAACATCTAATACCAATTTAAAAGCCTTAGGTACCTATAAATTTGCAACAAGTGCAACAACCTCGGCAACTTATGTTGATCCGATTTCGGTTAAACAAACCGATATTGATGGTGTAAGAGGAAGTTTAGGCTTTCAGTTGAAGTTTGGTTTCTTTAAATTTTACGGCTCATATACCCAGGCAAAATACAGTATGGTTAATGCAGGTATAGGCCTTGGTATCGGCAAATAATTAATTTTCGAATATAATAATGCTTAAAACACCTGAAATACTCAGGTGTTTTTTATTTTTACACGTGTTCGAAGAAATATATAGCCCGGTACAAAAAATAGCATTTGCACCTTTAAACAACTTGTTTGTGAAAAGGGATGATCTTATTGATCCTTATATTTCAGGCAATAAATGGCGTAAGCTTAAATATATTTTAGCCAAGGCTAAAGCTGATCACAAAACGCATCTGGTCACTTTTGGAGGTGCTTATTCCAATCACCTTGTAGCCACTGCCGCCGCAGCATCAAGATCAGGCTTAACCGCTACGGCCTTTGTACGTGGCGAAGCAGTAAAGAATGAGCTATTATTGCTGTGCAGTTTATTTGGGATGAAACTCATTTTTACCGACCGAGAAAGTTATCGGGATAAACACCAATTGTTTGACCAATATTTTGCGTCCGACGTACAGGCTTATTTTATAAATGAAGGGGGTGCATCACTTGAAGCCACTATTGGTTGTGCAGAGGTAATTGAAGAACTGGAGCAACCATACGACCACATTTTTTGTGCTGCCGGAACAGGAACCACAGCTGCAGGTTTGTTGAGGGGAATTCAACAACAACAGTTAAATACCAAGTTACATATCATCCCCGTATTAAAGGGCGCTTCCTTTATTGAAGAGGAAATAAACAAATATGCCCCCATATCTCATCACCTCGAACTTCATCTTGATTATCATTTTGGTGGCTATGCGAAAACCACTCCTGAACTGATCAGCTTTATCAAAACCTTTACGGCAAAAACCGGATTGCTCCTAGACCCTGTTTATACGGGAAAAATGTTTTATGCCATTCAAGATTTAGCGAAACAAGGAATTATTGGTAAAGATGAAAAAGTATTGGCCATCCATACTGGAGGGCTAATGGGCCTTTTTGGCATGAAGGATAAGTTTTAATATTCCTCAAAACTTAATTAAGATATCCGGATAATCATTAGGTGATGATTGTACCCATTCTAAATTTTAATCTGAACTATTTTCTATTATTTAAGTATAGATGCTGAAATAAACCCGACAGCTTTCGGATCAGCATGCCGATCGTGTTAGAAAAGCTCAAATCTATTTGTCAGCAAAAATTAATTTAAATAAAATTTTAAAGTAAACAAACGTTTACTTACTTTTGAATCATATTTAATTATGTGAATTATGCGGCCAAAAAATTTAGCGAAAGAAGAAGCCATCAGATCGATTGCCCTTCAGATTATTTCTGAAGAAGGACTGGAAAACCTGAGTATGCAGAAACTGGCCAAGGCAGCCAATATATCGCCGCGTACCATTTATATCAAATATGAAAATAAGGAAGACCTGTTGATAAAACTTTTTATCGAAGAAGTATTGGGCAAGTATGAAAAAGCGATATTGGAAAATTTTGATCCAAAAGTAGCTTTTGCTGATGGTATGAAAAGATTATGGTTAAATACCTTTCATTACCTAAGAAATAATAAACCTGCTTTCTCCTTAATCCGATATGGAAAATCTTCTCCTCTTTTAAATAAGGCTTTTCAAGAGAAAAACATTCAACAAGGTGCATTTTTTGCACCCATACATATCTTTTTAAGAACAAATGTTCAAGCGGGGTTGATTGCAGATCTCCCCCATGATGTACACAGAGCACTTCTATTTTCGCCGATCCAAGATCTGGTAGCTGAATATTTTGACCATTCAGATCGGCCTATACAAATTATTACCGAGGAAGTTATTTTAGCCTCCTGCGAAATCGTAATTAAAGGCATCCTTAAATAAAAAAACAATGAACAACATTAAAGATAAAAAAATAGCCATCATAGGTGCTGGGCCGGGAGGTTTGACCCTAGCCAGACTTTTGCAAATGGATGGCTTCAATGTAAAAGTTTACGAACGTGACAACGATAAAAATGCCAGACCAAAAGGTGCTACACTAGATCTGCACGAGGAATCCGGATTAGCTGCCTTACGTGAAGCTAAACTCATGGATGCCTTTATGGAAAATTATCGTCCGGGTGCAGATCGTACACGTATTATTGATCAGCGCGGCAATATCGTTTTTGAAGATAGCGATATACAAAACAGAGAAGCTTTCCGGCCTGAAATAGACCGCGGTCCATTACAAAAGATCCTTTTAAATTCGCTAATAAAAGATACTGTAATTTGGGACAGTCATTTTGAAACACTTACGCCCAGCAACGGTTCATGGTTGATCGGATTTAAAAATGAAACTTTAGCGCAGGCTGATATAGTAATTGCCGCAGACGGGGCAAATTCAAAAATCCGTCCATACATTACACCTATTAAACCTTTTTATTCGGGCATTAGCATTGTTGAAGGCGCCATTTATTCATCGGCAACTGCTTGTCCGAAAATGCATGCGCTTTTAAACGGCGGCAAAATATTCGCTATGGGTGATGAAAAATCACTGATCGTAAGTTCAAAAGGTGATGGCAGTTTGGTGTTTTACACGGGTTGTCATGCGCCAGAAAACTGGGCGAAAGCGTCGGGTATTAATTTTTCAGATAAAAACCAGGTGATCGACTGGTTCAGGAATGAATTTTCTACCTGGGACTCCATGTGGCTGGAACTATTTGAAAATGCATCAACAGCCTTTGTTCCCCGGCCTCAATATTGTATGCCTTTGGATCAGCATTGGGAAACCGTCTCCAATTTAACCATGCTGGGCGATGCAGCCCATTTAATGCCGCCTTATGCTGGCGAAGGGGTAAATATGGCCATGCTCGATGCTTTAGAACTAAGCCAATGCTTCAAGAAAAACCACTTTAATACCCCTAAGGAAGCCATAGCAGCCTATGAAAAACAAATGTTAAAAAGAGCTTCAGAAACCGCAGATATTACGATGCAATCTACAATGGCACTTCATTCTATCGATGCAATTAACTATATGCTTAACATTATGGACCCTGAATAAAAAAAGGGTCCTCATTGCTGAGGAACCCCAATAAGATCTCTAAATCGTCCCGTTAATTTGATTCTTCTTATAAAAGTATCGCTACTTTCTTTCGAATGAAATAAAAATAGAGCAAAACCGCTAAATAATAGATGAAGATGCACTATCTATACACATTGAATAATAAATCGTCCTAAACAACCGGCTTTTAGTTCTTTTTAAAGGTTTAATCAACCCATATACAATTTCTTGCCGATTTTCCAGAACCATGAAATATTAGTGTAACTTTCTGAAGTTAATGCTAATATTATTTATTGATTAATCGTTTTCACGCACTTTGTTCCAGATATCACCGTAAAGATCTTCGTGGCGTTTAAATTGCAGATGTACGTAAGGGCACAGTGGAATTACCTTCAGGTTATTAGCCCGTACATAATTTACCATCGCATCTAGCAATAGTTTTGCATAACCTTTGCCTTCTTTTTCGGGATCAATTTCGGTATGGTAAACCGTTAGATTTTCTCCCTGGATATCAAAAACCATTTCTCCGTATTTTTCTCCCTCATCATAAAGTTCGAATGCACTAGGTTCTTCTTTTTGGATATTTAATTTAACTTCTACCATAATAATTAAGCTGATATAATTTTAAAATTTGCTCATCAAACTGATGCGGCATTAAATAGCCGCCAAATCAATTAAAGATAACCAATATCTACTGATTTATGAATGATCTATAATCATACTTTAACAGTTTTATGATCTATTCTTGTTTAGCTTTATTCTTCTTGCCCCAAGCACTTAATTGACAAAATAGGCATCGAGTAAATCTTTTGTTCTTGTTCCTGATCTTAAATAGCAGGATTCATCAGTGAATGGCATATCTGCCACCCTACTAATATGCAAACCATTTCAAAAAAATGAACTTGCGTTGTTACCGTATGTCTATGGGCCGGGTTTCTGTCAGCATGTATTTTCTAACCGTTTCCCTTTGCGGCTTTACCAAAAACGATCTGACAGCACATTCAGGGTCACGGCAGATGGTGAACTGAGGCTTGGTACTATAATTTCTTAAAAAAGGTTTTAACCTATACCAGTTTGTCGTTCAGCAACTGGTATAGATCATTTTACCTTATCGAAGTTTAGACAGGTTGCACATTCACTTTTTCGAAAACATAGGCAAAATGTTTAAAGGTATCATTTGCAGCTACAATGGCTTCTTCTTCCTCTTGTTCTGTTTTTGCCTGTGCGTTTAAAACAGCGATAAAGCTACCCCACATCATACCAGTGGCTTCTCCATAACCCGAGAAGAAAGATACGCCTTTCGTTACCCCTCCTTTTTCGAGCATTTTCACAATGATGCTGCCACCCATTATCGAGCCTTCCAATACATATAATGCACCCAAAGCCTGTACTGCATTTTCGATTTTTGGTACGGTGGTATATGGCAGATCATTCATATCGCCGCCCAATTCCAAAATATCAGCTTTGATATAACCTGAGTTTCTACGCTGTGAATAATCAGGCAAAACTTCTGCCGTGATAAATGGCTTAATGGCTGTTTCAATATGACTGAAATAGGCATAAAAATGTTTTAACAGATCTGCATAATCAGCATTACTTCTGATCGCTTTTAGTTTTAAAACAACCTGTTTTTCTAAGTTCTGGTGTTCAGCTTTTGTAGCGTCTTTAATATTTGTACTTAACATGTTTTGTAATTTATGGTGATTGAATAATTAATCTTTATATAAACGATAGGTTAATCCTGCCAGCAATACGCGTCCGGGCTGGCCTGGCATGAGCCGATCGGTATAATTTAAAATATTTTCGGCAGTAAGCCTGACGCTTAAATGCTGCTTCATCAGTTTCTTTTCAAAAGCTGCATTAAGCATAAAAAAGCCATCTACGAAGGTGTCGTATCGATCGATAAACTGGTTTCCGTTAAGGTCGCCAAAAGGATATTTTCCTCTATAATTTACCCTTACATTTAAACTGGCATCCCATGGACGGTAGTTATAAAATGCCTTAAAGTTAGCCATATGACGAGATCTGTTCTCGATCCCCCAATAATCAGCAGGTTTTGGTGCATAAGAATTTCCGGTAGCGGGATCGTGGATATTCTGGTTATAGGGATAATGACCTGCTTTAATGCTATCGGTTACGCTCAGATCTTTCGCAATCAGGTATTGATAACCGGCACTCAGTTCTAAGTTTTTAATTGGGCTAATGGCAAAAGAAACATCTATACCCTTATTTACAGCTTCGGGCAAGTTTTGATAGGTATAAATATTCCGGTTTCCATTACCTGTAGCCACCTGGATACTGTTGATCTGGTTGCGTAAGCTATGGTGAAATATACCGGCCTCTAGCTTTATATTATCTTTAGGTTTCCACTCAAAACTTAAATTGAGCGAGGTGCTCCTTTCTGCCTGCAAATTCTGGTTCAATTGATTTAACAGAAATTGCCTAATCTCGCTGATCTGTCCCTGCTTATCTAACTGGTTTAGCGTTTCCCTTAATACTTCATTTCCGATAACCAGGTAATTCGCCGCCGGGTTATAAAAAACAAGGTATCTCGATTTAAAATCAGGCGCTTTAAAGCCTGTCCCTGCTCCTGCTTTAAAGGTTAAACCGGGCACAATTTTATATTGTAAACCTAAACTTGGATTAAGTTTGCTGCCGTAGGCGTTGGTTAAATCGTAACGAAGACCAGCAACCAAGCCCAGTTGTTTATTCAACTGCCAATCGCCCTGCAAAAAAGCAAAACCTGTACCTACTGAACCAGGATTGGTGAGCGATACATCCTTCATGGTTTCGATACCAGCACCTAAACCGCCCGTAAATTTGAGTTCATCACTTACACCATAAGCAAACTGCTGTTCAAAACGGTGCAGGTTTTGCACAAAAATATCTTTGGTAATGCTGCTATTGGTCTGCTGCCAGTCTACACTTTGGTCTGAACGGAAATTAGTAAAATAATAACGGCTCATGCTGCGTAGCCCTGAATTGAAATGATGATCAAAAGTGGCCGAAAGGTTTAAATCCTGCTCATCCTGACTGTCGCCAGAAATAATGCCCAAACCAAAATCTTTCGACATAAACGATTTTCTCAACCCATATCTGCCGCTAAAACCAATGGTACTCGCTGGCGTTAAGCGGTACCTCAACCTCCCCTGCAAGGCATAATTATCGTAAGGTGGCGCTGTAGTTCCCTGCTGGATGTATTTTGGATTGGTATTAAAACCATCGGTGCGGTAATAATTTGCAGAGATACTGGCCGATCCCCTTTGCGAAGCGAAAGGTGTTTCCCCCTCGAGTGTAATATCTGCAATATTCAAACTTCCGTAATTAGCTGCAACCAATGCCTGCGGCTGTACAGCGCCATAGCGGGTAACGATGTTAATCGCCCCGCCGAGCGCCTCGCTTCCAAAGAGACAGGAAGATGCACCTTTAATAATTTCGATCCGTTCAATATTGGAAACACTGATTCTGGATAAATCAAAATTTCCGCTATTACGCCCAACCATTGGCTGACCATCGATCAATATCATGATATATTCACTGCTAAAACCCTGCATCTGCACCCCAACCGATCGGGCACCGCCACCAATATTATTTACAATGGCAATCCCAGTTTGTTCTTTTAATACTTCATCCAACCTGCGGCTGCCCATTAATTCGATGGTACGCCTGCTGATTACCGTAACAGGCATTGCGCTACGTTCTAGCTTGATCAGGTTATCGGGAGCAGCACGGTTTTCGGATACCGCTACCTCATTAAGTTCGCGTTCATCACCCGATAGTTTAATGATCAGACTTGCAACTGTACAGATTTTAATATTATTCTGGTAACTGGCCTTCCCAATCATTGTTACTGTTATGCTATAATTACCGGTAAATATCTTGTTGAAGCTAAAATTTCCTTTGGCATCGGTTTCGGTGCTATGTCCATCAGGTTCTAAACGTACTGTTGCACCTCCTAAAGGTTTGCCCTGTTCGTCGCTAACCGTGCCTTTTAAACTTCCATAATCCTGCGCAGCAACCTTCAGATGGAAAAACGCAAGAAAAAGCATGATGGAGGAAAGTTTAAACATGTCTTATTTTTATTATTGTGGAATCAGGTTTTAGTCTTATCATATTATTTTCTTAATCTTAACCTGTTTTCGAACATGATACTTTCTACAACGGTTTGCTGTGAAAGATTGGTTCTATTGGTCTTAATTTGATCTACTGTAGCGAGTTTGCTTACGGCCAGTTTTTTTGTTCCGTTGATGAGTTCCAAAGCCGCGCTTAGACAACCTTCGCTCGGATCGCCCAATACCGGATTATCTACTCCTTTTACGGCAACATCAGGCTGCATACCGATAAAATAATCCGACCAGCCATTGGCATTTTTAATCAGGAAACTGCTCAGATAAACACTGTACTGATCAATATTGATCCCGAAAAAACCTACCGGTTTGCCATAGGTTTTCTCTCCGATCAGTTTAACATCCAAATAAGGTTTCAGGCAACTGATCAACATTTCGCTGGCCGAGGCGGTATTGCCCGAAACAATAAAATATGCCGATTGGATAGTTTGTAAATTTCCTTTTTTGCTGAATGCATAGGTATTGCCAGCAATAGTATAGTCTACATCGGCCATGGTCGCATTACGTCCATTGTAGATGGCAGTTTTCCCATTAGCATCTAAATATGGCTGGTGTTTTAATATTGGTACGGTGCCATTTTGCATGGATGGGTTAAATACCTCACTGTACATCACCTTTCCGTTCAAACCATTAGGAGCAATTAAATTGGCTACATATTCTGCAGTTTCGAGATAACCACCACCATTGCTCCGCAGGTCGATTACAATAGCTTTTGGATTGGCAGTAGCCAGATCTGCAAAAGCTTGATCTAAGGTTGCTTTGCTGCTGCTTAATGACGGAAAAGAAGCTAACGCTAGATAAGCAATAGGCGTATTTCCAGTGGTAATTACCTTACTAATTAATACAGCAGTGCCTGAATTTACGACTCCGGCACTAGTACCTGGTAAACTTCTTCCTTGTTGAAGATATGAGTATTTTGGGTTTTCGAAGTAAACAGGTAATTCGTAAGGGTTTCCTGTAGTCACATTTATTTTAAGCTGCGAAATATCGAACAGTTCTTTTTTAAAAGCAATGATATCAGAACTGATTCCTCCGTATTTTTGTCGTGGGTTAAACGTTTCATAACCTGGCAATGCATCGCTCCATAGATACACCTGTTTGGCGTACAAAAAGATAGAATCGAGCGTAAACTGACTGCGCGTACCTGTTGTTGGCGAAACAATCTCGTCCGCATCATCAATAGAAACCTGTACCTTTTTACAGGCAGAGGTTCCTATTAGAATGAGCATAAGAAGCGTGGTATATATCTTTGTGTTGTATTGCACTTTACAGCCTAATTAACAATTGTTATCACATCATCGAAAATACCGCTAACCGGGCCGCCGGCATAATATTCTCCGGCAGGATAGTTATAGCTATATAGATCATATTTGCCAATCGGTAAATTATCGGGCACTTTTAATGTTAAATGACCTGTTTTGGTTTCCTTGATAATCAAGTCATAAATTTGTTTATTAGCAGCATTGCGGATAGAAAATTTATTGACCAGTTCAATCCTGCTTGCACCAGTAAGTACAAACTCTTCTCCGAGTTTTAATGTGAGTTTTATGGCACTCAATTCTACAGGACTAATAGTCGGACGGCCATTAGCTACACCGAATGAACGTTCTAAAACTACACTTCTCTGCCCCGATACGATCTTCAATTGATAAATGCCATCTGGTACAGTATTATCAACTGTTACGCTGAGTGCAATTGGTGTTATTGTTGCAATCGCAACTTCTTTTTCCGTATTGTTAGCGGTATTTACCAAAAAAGCTTTAGTTTGTTCTTTATTGGCAATAATATTATCGCCGGTAACATTAATATTGCTACCCCTGTTTACAAAGTTTTTAGTGTTATAAACCAAAACACCCGATGAAATATTTATTTTGAGTAGCGGTTGATTGATTACCTTTTTAATCAGGTACTCTTTGGTTGTACCATTCTGTGCAGTTACCACAAACCTGGTTGTTTCTTTAAAAGCCACACTTTGGCCTGAAGCAGGACTAACATTTGCCCTTTCTGATACCACAATGGTGGGTATAATATTATCTGGCACAGCCTGCCCTGATGGCCAGTATATAGTGAGGTTCTTTTCATCAATTACAGCTTTAATTGATTCACCATTAGCATCTTTTACCGTAAAACTTACAATGTCGGCATAAGGGAAATCTTCATATTCTTTTTTGCAGGCACTGAATATGCTAATAAAGCAAAAAAGTAAAAGATAATACGAGCTGATAGAGAAGCGCTTATATATTGTATTCATAATCAATAATTGTTAGATTTGCATTTTTAGAGCCCGCAAATATGGCCTTAGCCAAGGCTGATATTTTTAAAACGATTCGGGATTATTCCCTTATTTGGGTTTATTTATGATTTTTAGGGACGATAAGTCGTGTTTTCGTCCCTTTTTTAATCTTTTTAATTAAGGACTTCCCTTGATTGAGCTAATCCTTATTTTAATCTCTTGATATGGAAGTTTACAGTAGTATTGTAAGTACCAGATGTAGTTACGCCATCAAGCTGAACCACATAAAGTCTGGTTGAACCAGCAATTGTTGAGCCGTTACCTACAACAGCATATCTTTGAGCCACAGGAGTAATGGTACGGTTAACACGGTCATAATTATACCATCCCACTACCGTTGTGGTATTGCTACCCAAAGTGCTAATTGCACCCAATGTAACCGAAGAAACATCGGGTAAAGTAATGCCAGTAACGTTCGTTACTGAAGGAGAATCATAATAACCAAGGCTATTTGTTCCTGCAATGGTAATGTTTCCGTTAAAGTTGCTGTCAAAATTAACCTGGTTTCCAGAACTTGCAACAACATTGTTCAATAAGTCGTAACCAACCGCAGTCCAGGAAGTAGGCGAAGTTGAAGAATTGGTTACCACTCCCGCCTCTGTAGAATCTACAGCAATAACGGCTGTAGCATTTTGTAAGGCAAGTTTATTGTCTGGTTGAACGGCTTCTTTTTTACAAGCGGTTCCTAATATGGCTAAAGTTGCAATTGCGAACGTAAGTTTTAAAAATTTCATTTTCATTTTTTTTAGATTTATGATTTTTGTTATATAAATGGGAATAATCTTCCCGAATCGTTTTTCATGATTGAATAGTAAATGAGTATTATTTTGCAGTTACGGTAACAGACCAGTTTAGGGCTGATAAAGGCCATGTACCAAAAGATGCTGTTGGCGTATATACCCCTGGCGGAACGGTATCAGGAACGCGGATTACAGCCTCGGTACGGGTATAGGAAACAATAGGCAAAAGCGTTTTTTGTCCGTTTACCATAATATAGAATTCCTTAAAATCGTGGAATATAATTTGCGAGGAATTGATTTTAAAGGTTTCACCCTGTTTAACGGTCACCGGACCGTAGTTTATCCCCGGCCTGCCATAAACTACCTTTACCGGATACTTCGTTTCGGCAGTTAAGGCCTGTACTTTTACCCTTACCTTATAAGTTCCGGTATCCAACGTTTGGGGAACCTGCAGGTAACCATAAGTATAAGTCTTAATACCACCTATTATGGCTACCGATATACCTGGTGTTCCAAGCGAAAGACTTGGCGTTAACTCATATTCCTTATCAGCTTTATCTACCAGGTAGGCCTTGATCTTTTTAAGATCAGAAACATTAAAATTACCCTGAACCCGCACATCATAAGCACCAACTGCCATTGTTGATGTAGTAGTAGCTGTTGATAGCTCGGTTAATACCAGGGGCGAAATTTGATTTAGTTTAATAATCAGTTTGTAGGTCGAAGTGCTTTGGTCGGCAGCTATAACGGTATAAGTTTTTTTGGTATCCAATACTTCTACCGGGGCAAGGGTTTCACTCAACTTAGCGCCTGCCGAAAGTTTAATCACCGGTTCGATTACATCCAGTTCATAATAATATGGCAGGTAAAGTGTAATGGTTTTATCAGTCTCATCAATGGCACCAAAAATATTCCCATCGGATACGGCAACCTTAAATTCTGTGATTTTATTTGCAGGGAGTGGATCCAGGCCAATTGTTTTTTTACAGGCGGTAAGCATAGCAACTGCTAATAAAAAGCAAAACAGTTGCGTTAATTTATTCTTCATTTTAATTGATTGTATTGATTTAATAGTGATTATTTGATTTCGAATTTTGTACTCCCTTTTGGTACAATTACATATTCAAAGGTGAAATACATATGTGGGGTGGTCCTGAACCATTTATCAGCCGTAAAGGCATCCTTATAACAACTGATCATTTTGATCTTCGCATAATCTCCTTTAGCGGTGCGAATAATAACAGTACGTTTTTCAGGCATAGCATAGGCCACGTGCTGTTTATCGTAACTTCCATCCCCTCTTTTGGTTCCGCCAAAATCATATAGGTACCACCCTATCCCTTCGCCAAAATCTCCCTCATCGTCGGTACCGATAGTTTTACTGATGCTTAAAGTACCATCAGCAGGCACCTCAGTAACCTGGTCAAAAGGCTTTTGTAATATGGCAATCGCACCCGTGCCTGTACTTCCGGCGCCAAGGCTGGTACTTGACTGACCATTGTTGCCACTTAAGAAACTATTGTAAAGTCCATTAAAGCAGACATCCCAACGATTGGTTTTCGCGTAAAGCAAGGGAATAATTGTTTTTGTTTCCAAGCTGAACAACACAGCTGTTGGTGGTACGGTAGGGTTGGCATCATCTGTTTCTACGGCTAAATTCTCGATCCGTTGCAACTTAAAATATGGTGTACCTCCTTCTGTTTGGGCAGGTATTTCTTTTGCAGGTTCTGGCGTTATGACCTCATCCTTTTTGCATGCAGTAAAAAGAACCATTACCATTAAACAGATTGAAGCCCATTTAAATAATACATTATTCTTTTTTGTAGTTATTCCGTTCATCTTCTTTATTTTGTTTGTAAGTTTTTGCTTCCGTCCTGTTGTACATAATATCTAAAAGTGTAATAGGGTGCGGGCCAGTTTAAATCGGTAACACTCGGTGGATTGCCTTTGTAGGCATTGATTAACTGCAATTTGGCATATTTACCATCGGGCAACCTGATAGCGTAGGTACGATTGGGTATAGCCTGCATAATGTGTGTATTGAGGCTATAAAAAAACCATCCATTCGAAGTAGCCGACGATGCCCAGCCAATTTTGGTTGCTTCGCTGGCATTAAATAGCTGATCGGAAGGCGCCTGATTAACTGTATCGTAACTTTGTTCGAGCATTACTACTGCACTTTTTGCAACCCCACCGAAGCCAGGGTTATATTGATAGTCTTTGTCGTTAACGTAAACCTCACTATTGTAAGGTCCGGTGAAAGCCAGATCCCAATCTTTGGTTTTCAACCATTGTGCAGAATCAGCAGCATTGCGGATCCAGATCTGTTTCTGATCCTTAAAACGGAACAGAAAAGTATAAAATGCACGTACTTCCTTGCCCGGAGTTCCACTTCCCATCGCAGCTTGTGTATCGCCGGCTAGATCGTTAATCACTACACTTTTGCCATCCTGTAAAACTTCATTCGGATCTGGTCCATCTTTTTTGCACGAAGCAAAAGCAACCGTAAAGAGCAACAAGCCAATTATGATTGTTTTGGTATTAAACTGACCTGTATAATTTATGTACTTCATTTTAGATTATTTTTAATCATTCTAAATAAGAATAATGCAAACATCCATATTAAGTGCCATAAATGGTTTGTGCAATCCGTATTTTAATTTGTGCAATCCGTATTTTCTTTTGTTCAAAGCGTATTTTTTTCTTCTCCATTTTGCACAAATGAGCTGATTAAATTCTTCTAAAAACAAAACAACTAACTGATTATCAATTACATAAACAACATTCATTAGAGCACTTTATTCAAAAAAATACCCCTTAGGCCAATTTCTACACCCGCTCAAACACTTGTATTTAGATTAATTAAACACTTTTTTTGTCTCCATATCATAGCCTTCATGAGTTTAAAAAAATATTATATTATAATAATTGTTCTGTCTTTTTCACTTGCCGCAGAACAATCAGCAGCACAAGCAAAGCGCATCATTACCTTGAGCAGCGCCATAAGCGAAACGGTGAATGCTTTGGGCTATGGCAAAAGAATTTTGGCAACTGATGTAACCAGCGTATCGCCTGAGGAAATCAACAGGCTACCTAAGGTGAGCCGGAACAGATCATTTTCGGTTGAAGCGATTACTGGCTTCCGTCCAGATCTTATTTTAGTTCCTGAAGGCGATTTTTCTAAAGAAAACCTTTATCAGTTTAAATCTCTAGGTATTCGGGTGGTTACTATCCGTCAGGAATTTTCTGTTCAGGGCGCAACAAAATTTATCAGGCAAATTGCTGCTGCCATTGGCGATAAAGCCCGCGGCGAACAGCTTGCGCAAAAAACAGAAAACAGCGTTAACATCACTTTAAGTCAATTAAAAAAGGGGAATAAGAGTCCGAAAGTATTATTTATTTATGCCCGGGGTGTAGGTACCATGAACGTGGCCGGAAAAGGCAGCAGTATGGATGCGATTATTAAACTGGCTGGGGGTAAAAATGCCATACAGGAATTCAGCGATTTTAAACCCTACACTACAGAAGCGCTGATTAAAAGTAATCCGGATATAATCCTGATGTTCGATTTTGGGCTAAGCAGTTTAGGTGGCAGGGAAGCCTTTTTAGATCTTCCGGGCGTAGCTTATACCAATGCCGGAAAAAACAAAAGAATAGTAGAAATGAACGGACCATTGCTCATCAACTTCAGCAACCGTTTACCCGAAGCCATTAAAGCACTAAATAACCGTATTTTATAATGAAAAGAACGGTTATTTATACCTGCCTTGGTGCAGGATTATTGGTTTCCATCTGCTTTTCCCTTGCCCTGGGTGCCATGCGCATCCCTTTAAAAGAAGTAATCGATACCTTAAGCCATACCTTGGGCTTTACTGTTTTTGGTGGTACAGATCATGGAATAAATGAAGGCGTAATCATGATGATCAGGCTGCCGCGTACCTTAATGGGCATACTGGTTGGCGCCGCATTGGGCATATCAGGTGCTGCAATACAGGGTATATTCAGAAATCCTTTGGCCGAACCCAGTTTGGTCGGCATATCGGCCGGGGCATCTTTAATGGCGGTATTGATTATTGCTTTCGAAACTTTGTTATTTTCGAGCCTAAGCCAGGTATTGGGTTATTATTTATTGGCTTTTGGTGCTTTTGCCGGTGCAGGCATTACTGCTATGCTGGTGTACAACCTTTCGAAAGTAAACGGACAGGCCAATGTTTCTACCATGTTGCTTGCAGGTATTGCTATTAACGCTATGGCAGGAGCTTTAACTGGATTGGTAACCTATTTAGCCGATGAACAGAAACTCCGCAGCATTACCTTTTGGATGATGGGCAGTTTGGGTGGTGCTACCTGGCAAAATGTAAGCTGTTTGTTCCCTTTTGTAATTGTCCCTGTAATCGGACTCCCTTTTCTATCCAGGGGATTGAATTTATTTGCCATCGGCGAAAGTCAGGTAGAACTGATTGGCCTAAACCCTAAACGCATCAAAATATTGGTGGTGGTATTGGCTACTATGGCCGTTGGAGCTTCAGTAGCCGTTTCGGGCATTATCGGTTTTATCGGACTGCTTATCCCCCACCTCACCCGCTTGCTGGGCGGTGTAGATCACCGTTTTGTGCTTCCGGTTTCTGCATTAATGGGGGCTTTGGTGCTTACCCTGGCCGATATGGTTTCGAGATTGGTTGTTCAGCCCATCGAATTGCCTATCGGCGTGGTTACTGCTTTAATGGGTACACCCATATTTTTATATATCCTCATTAAAGACAAAAAGAAATTAGTTAATTAAATAACGGTTATGCTTAGAGTAGAATCCATCAGCTATAAATTAAATAACAGGCCGCTTTTAAAAGATATCTCGTTTAGTATCAGACCAGGTGAAATGGTTGCACTTTTAGGTTCGAACGGCGCCGGGAAATCTACCCTGATGCGTTTACTCTCTGGCGAGCTAAAACCTGATACAGGACGTATTATGCTGTATGGGGAAGACCTAAAAGATTATAACCGGAAAATTTTGGCCTGCAAAAGGGCTTACCTCCAACAACAGAATCCCATTTCGATGGCTTTTACTGTAAAAGAAGTGGTAATGATGGGCAGGTATGGCTTTAAAAGCCTCTCGTCAGCAAAAAACGACCAAACTGCGCTGCTCGAGACGATGGAACTATGCGGTTTAACCGATCTTGCCGACCGGTCGATGCTAAGCCTTTCGGGTGGCGAACAACAACGGGTACATCTGGCGAGGGTTTTGGCACAGCTGTGGGATAACAAAGATGCGGTATTGCTTTTAGACGAACCAACCAACAACATGGACCTTCAGTTTCAGCACCAAACCCTGGCAATAGCTACTGCAATGGCAAAAAAAGGTTACATGATTATTGTGGTACTGCACGAGGTTAACCTTGCCGCACAATATGCCAGCCGGATCATCATTTTAAAAGACGGACGGAAATGGTGGGATGGCACACCTGTACAGGTACTTACTCCGCAACACATGTATACGGCATTTGGCATCCATGCGCTGGCCTATACCGACCAAAGCAGCCTAAAAACCGTTATCGTTCCAAAAGAAATTAAACTGGATGCCGCAAAATTCAATTCCAATCTGCAAATTTCGCATCAACCCGTTTATAAATTAAAACCTACGGAAACTGATGAATTAATCAACCTACAATCAGTAAAGATTTAAATCTCCGCTACCTATGGAAAACATTCAAAAACTATTCAATACCGCGCAAATTATCAGCCAACTACCTCAATCGGTTTATACTGATATCTTTAAAGAAACCATTTTAAAAAGCATAAACGATTACTGCAGGCTAAAGCGCTTATTATTTTCAGAAAAAAGACTATGGATCGCCTTTAAATTACTGGAAGTAAGCGATTTTACCCACCCCGAATCACTTTGGTTGATGCTTAAAGAAGATAAAATGCCCATCAGCATTGGCTGCGTGTACAGCAACCTCAAACTGATGGAAGCGGCCGGTGTAGCCGAAGCACAGAGTGTAGGATCGAGGTTAATCCTCTATAAGATCAGAGCCGCACATCACTAGGCAGTATGCCGTAGTATTTCTTAAAAGCATTGGTAAAACTAGCCTGGTGCTTAAAACCTACGTTAACGCCAACTTCGTACATGTTTTTACCTTCTTCTAATATTAATCTTTTAGCCTCTTCCATTCTTAAACGGGTTACAAAGTCGTAAATGGTACTGCCAAAATATTTTTTAAAGCCCGTTCTCAACTTAAACTCATTAAGCAGTATCATCTTCGATAACTGCTTATGGGTTGGGGGATCGATATAATCACGCTCCAGAATTTCCCTCGCTTCTTCGAGCTTTGGAATATCGCGATCGAGCAGCGATTCTCTGCCTCCATGTATGTGCTGACTAAATTGCTCTAGCTGGTACATGATCAGTTCGGTAATACGTGCATCAGTAAACAAACGTTTCAGCTCCCCATCCTGCCTACAGGTAATAATGGCATCGATTGATCTGCGCATTTCGGGCGTCATAAAAAGATCGTGCTCAGCAAAGGAAGTCGATATTCCTTTTTCCATTTCCTGCACAAACTGCTCGTGCAATGGTGAATAGAGGTCAACCAATCGGAGATAATAATCTTTAGAGAGTACAATTAAAAAATATACAAATTCTACATCAGGTTTAACATCATAAGCTTCTTTTGCCGACGGGATATACCTGATATTATGCCTGCTCCGTCCATATTTAGCCGACTGCTTACCCGCTGTAGCCGAACTACTTTTATTGCTAAAAATAAATTGACAGGTTATAGCCTCTCCTTCTACTTCTGTAAGGATACGGGCCGGACCATCAAACTTCATTTCAGAATGCACCAGGAAAAGACCATTAGTAGAAAGCTGATAGTTTTTAATGCCTACTGGCGCATCTTTAATGGTTATTAATTTTTCCGACAATCGATGATCGGGAACATATTGATCTGGAATTTCTTCCATAAACAGAAAATCTTTCTGATGCTCTATTCTCGCCTTTACAATCATTTTCCGGGTTAATTAATGTTAATCATAGATATACAAATATAACAATATTATTTATACTAATTCTAAATAAGGGGCCTTAATAAAACAGTTCTCGTCCGAAAACGAATTAAACAGATTCCAGTATTACACTTAATCAGGATATGGTCGCAGTATTTTCTGCTCAAAAACATCAAAATGTATTACAGTAAAGGAAATTTAGCATTCCGATTTAAAAGAGATATTACTTTTAGGAACCTAATTAACATATAAAATGCGCTTAAAACGGATAAAAAAATCTTTTATCGACCAACTTACCCAAGACAGTTCATCCTTTGCAAACGAAAAACAGGTGAGAGGATTCGTTGCTCTTCCGAACACTGTTTCTATTGATATTACTCAGAAAGCCAGCGGTTTGTCTTCGAAACAAACTCTGATAAATCTCATAAAATGACATAATTTCAAAAGCCGACATCAATCGATCATCCGCTTAATATTTAGATGCCTTTTTCTTATTCAATGCCCCAATTAGGGGTTAAGAAAACGAAAGGTTCATCTGCCCTTTTTCATGAATCTACCACATTACCTAAGAAATTATAAAAGAAGAGCACCAAGTGTGATTTTAATCACATGTATTTTGTGATCTGTTTCCTTCCTTGACCACCTTTTTTGGGACAGTTTTGTACTATAATTTATTTAACATAATATGAAAATCATTAAAACAGGAATGATGGCCCTTGCGGGTTTTACCATTCTATTCTCCGCTACTATTTCGACAGCACAAACAAAAAAGAAAATTCTTTTTGTGGTAACCAGTCACGACAAAAAAGGCAGTACGGGTCAGCCTACAGGCTATTACCTTGGTGAAGTTTCCCATCCCTGGGAAGTATTGAAAAATGCAGGTTACGAAATAGATTTCGTAAGCCCAAAAGGTGGCAAAGCACCCGTTGACGGATTTGACCTAAAAGACAAGGTGAATGCTAAATTCTGGAATGACAAGGTATACCGCAATAAAGTAGAGCATACAAAAACACCATCCCAGATTAATCCAGACGATTATCAAGCCATACACTTTGCTGGCGGGCATGGTGCGATGTGGGATTTTGCAGACAATACCGCAATAGCAAAAATTGCAAGTAAGATATACGAAAAAGGAGGCATTGTTAGTGCCGTATGTCATGGGACAGCTGGTTTGGTAAATATCAAGCTAAGCAATGGCAAATATCTGGTAGACGGGAAGAAAGTAAACGGTTTTACAGATGAGGAAGAAGTAGCCGTTAAGCTGGAAAAAGTTGTTCCGTTCTTATTGGAAGATAAACTGAAAGAACGTGGTGCTATTTTCGAAAAATCAGGCTTATGGCAAGTTCATGTGGTTACTGATTCACGTTTGGTTACAGGTCAAAATCCGCAGTCCGCGAAAGCTGTTGGCGAGGCTGTTTTAACCGAGCTTAAAAAACTTTAACATACAAAATGAAGGCAGAGGGACAGTTTAGTCCTCCTGCTTTTCTATTATTTTGGCAACAGCAATACCCCCTAAGGGTGGGTTAAACGGCTTAGGGTTTCTCTTGATACTCCCAGATAAGACGCAAGTAAAGTTTTCGGCAGGCGTTGAAGTAACGTTGGATTCAGCTTATAAAGCCGGTTATATCTTTCCTGCGGGTTTTTATTGAGTAAAAGCAGGATGCGCTGTTGCAGGGCAACATAACCAAGACTAGATTTTTTACGAAAGAAATTGGAAATGCTGTGCAGCTCATCACATAGCTTTTCCTTATTATTCCATGACAATGCCAGCAATTCACAATCTTCAATACAATCAATAGCAATAGTTGCACGGGTGTGGTTATTCAGGGCCTGATAGTCGGAAATCCACCAATCTTCCATCGCAAACTGCAGAATCTGCATCCGCCCTTCCCGATCAGTATGATAGGCTTTAAGCAATCCTTTCACCACCCAGTAGTCATTAAAAACTTCATTGTCTTCCTGGATCAGGAATTGATGTTTCTTAATTTTCTTAGTTGTAAACATAGAGTAGACATAATCAAACTCCGCATCAGTTAATGGGGTAATCTTTTCTATATGTTGTCTCAAAGTGGCACTCATCAAGGAAACGGATTTTAGTTGGTCGAAAACAAATCTATTTAATTTTTCTAAAACAGTCTAAAAAACAAGATATGTCTAGCATTATGTCTATTTATAATAAACTTACAAAAATAGCACTAAACCGCAGGTGTCTCGAGTTATTTTTGAGATTGACAATTACCCATATCTTTTAAATAATTAACAAATTACCATTTATCCATTTTCTGTTATTTCACGAGATTTTTCTTTTTGTTAAAAATTTCGCTGTTGCTTCATTGATATCCAAATCCAAGCGGTTGGCCAGTACAATCAACCACCAGATACATTCACCCGGTTTATGTTCGAGTTCGGAAAGTGCTTGCTCGCCTTTTGTCCAACATCCTTGCTAAAATTATCAAAAATATAATCCTTTAAACGGATACAGTCTGTACTAATAATCAAGATCCTGTTATGATGTACTCGCCCCCGCCCCTATCAATGTTGCCCGCTCACCAAGTATAGATTTCTTTACAGGAAAACTGTAGCCCATCTTATCCGCTAAAAAACGCCTGGTATCTTCCAAAAAGAACTCTTCTGCATTTACAATATTGCCACCAATTACAGCGGCCAAGGGCATCTTGATCCTGATAAACTTATAAAGAAACTTTGCCAGGTTGATACTAAATTCCAGAAAGACCGCATTAAAATATGGAGATCCCTGATGATTATCCACCAGATCTTTCACATCCATAACTGTGATCCCAGTCAGCTCATGAAACCTTTTTATAAACCATCGCGTAGAAATATAGTCCTCAGCCTTTCCTTTCAAAAAAGGCATTTTCCATAAATTAGCATCTTTAACACGCCCTTTTTCGGTATGCGATGTCCCAAGCCCAGTACCCAGGGTGAGGCCGATGGCATCTCCGACATCATTCAGGCTTCCGTTGAAAAGCTCTCCTTTTAGAAAACACGCTGCATCATTTACGAAATTAACATCAGACGACAATATGCCAAGCCGGCCAGCAAGCATCTGTTTAATATTCAGGCCATAAAGTGCTTCATACTTCTTCTGCCCTCTGATCTTGCATACGCCTTCTCGATAGTCCATTGGCCCTGGCATAGCAATATTTATCTTTTGGGGAGCAATGCGGCAACTGTTTATGGATCTTTCAATAGTCCCGGCCCAGATCTCTATAATTTCTCCAGCAGACGCGTTTGAGTCCAGTTTCTCTCTGGACCATGTGCCCTGGATTTCTTCTTTTTTGTCTATATCAATCAAAAGGGCGGTAATATGAGATCCCCCTATATCCACGCCCATTACTATATTTTTCATATCGAATTTATTTAAATCAGAAAACGTAGATCAAAAAGCCACATCTGATTTCTTGATCTGCACCATACAGATTATTTGACCCCAGGCAATTGGCCTTATCGGACATCAATATTGATCTGCTTGGATAAAGAACTTTCCTGAGCACACTGATGATGGCTCAGGAAGATTCTCCTGGATTAATATCCTGGGTTTTGGGTTAATTTTGGGTTTAACTGGATTTCCCTGGTAGGTATTGGGTATAAGCTTAATGTTGACACCACATTACCGATAGTACCGTTTGCAGGGATATAATTGGTCTTGTGCGCCTGCATCACCTGAACAAAAGTCCCCCATCTGATCAGGTCAAACCATCTTTCCCCTTCAAAACAGAGTTCTATACGCCTTTCGTGACGGATCACCGTTCTTGCATCATCCTGTGACAGGCCAGTTTTAATGGGAAGGTTGGAGCGGGTACGGATCAGGTTCAATTGCGTAAGGGCCTGCGGCGTTTTGTTATTTTCATTCAATGCCTCTGCATACAATAGAACGATATCGCCATAACGTAATACAGGCCAGTCGTTATCGCCTTCACTATTAGCACCTACGCTCTGATAAATAAATTTCTTCGCATAGTAATATACAAGCGTACCGGCACTATATACACCAATAGCTGTATTAAAGCGGTTATCGCCTGGCTCAAAAGAATTATAAAGATCTAGCGTACCACTATTGTTACTGTTCCCGGTAACTGCGGTAATAGTGGTTCCCGATGGCTGTGGAACAAAGCTCCTTGCGAAAGTATTACCCTCGCCAAAACCTCCACCAAGATATTGTACCGAAAATATAATATCCCTGTTATTGTCCTTGCCCAGTCCGAAGATCTGATCATAAGGCAACAGGGTGCCCGCTGTAGCCGTAACCGTAGCCAATATACTTTCGGCCTGTGGAAACTTATTTTGAAACATGTATACTTTACCCAAAAGGGCATTTGCTGCTATGCTGGTTGCCCGACCGATATCCGTTCCGGTATAACCTGCAGGCAGCACAGCAGCCGCCTCAGTTAAATCTTTCTCTATCTGCGCATAAACAGCAGTGGCGGGTGTTCTGTTATAAGTATAAGCCTGCTGCTCTGAAACGATTTCGTTAAGTACCAAGGGCACACCGCCGAACATCCTAACCAGGTTAAAATACATTAATGCCCTGATAAATTTTGCCTGCCCGATATAACTGTTACGGTTTGCATCACTCATTGGAGGTGTGCTTACATGATCCAATACAATATTGGCATAGGCAATTGTTGCATAAAACCGCGCCCATGCACCCTGCAGGTTTGTAGATGCAGGAGTCCAGGTGAGCTTATCCTGTTCACCATACAGCACTTCGCTTTCCCCATAAGTCTGGGCATTATCCGAAGGAAGTTCACCAAAGCCATATTGCTCGTTATAGATCGGACGGAGACTACTATAAGCACCTGTCAATGCAGATTTAATATCAATCTCCGTCGTATAAAACGTGTTTACAGGAATGATGCCCTTTGGCGTGAGATCAACAAAGGTTTTTTTACAGGAAGTAATTGCCACACTTAAGATAAGCATGAATATACCAGATATAATTATTTTTTTAATTTTCATGATCTTTTTGTTAAAGCTGTTAAAATCCAAAATTGATTCCTACGATAATTGTGCGTGCTGTAGGATATGTTCCCTGGTCTACACCCGGTGTTGTAGGATCACCTCCCATGATATTTGCTTCGGGATTATAACCGGTGTATTTGGTTATCAGGAAAGGGTTCTGAGCAGTTACATAAAACCTGGCCGATTGAATGGAAAGCTTGCGAAGTAAATTTTCTCCCAGCCTATACCCCAATGTAATGTTCCTTACGCGAAGGTAAGACCCGTTTTCGACCGATAAACTCGATAATGCCGGGCCAGGAAGAGCACCGGTAGAAACCGGACTTGGATATAAAACATCCCTTGTAGGGTTAGCAGGATCAAAATAATTGTTAAAATATTTACTGAGCGAGTTCTGGTTATGGTTACCCGTAAGGGTTTGCCTGTTATTCCCATTAATGATATTCACTCCCCGCACTCCCTGCACCAATATACTCAGATCAAAATTTTTGTACTGAAAGGTATTGGTTAAACCATAGGTAAAGTCTGGCAGGCCATGGCCCAGTTTGGTCATATCGTTCACATCAATTTTACCGTCACCATTCTGATCTTTGATCATAGAGTCGCCGATATTATTGCCCGAAGTAACTTTTGGATTATTGGCGAGATCGCTGGCGCTCCTAAATACACCAACAATTTCGTAGCCGTACATAATACCCAAAGGATCACCAACTTTTACCTGATAAACATTATTCCAGCCATTGATTGCCCTCACTGCAGGCAATGCACTTGGTCCGCCCAGATCGAGCACTTTGGTTTTATAGGTTGAGAAATTGGCATTGGTGTTCCAGGTTACGCTTCCAAGCTTAAAATTAGTGTTGGCTGTAAATTCGAAACCCTTATTTTGAAGTTTACCCAGGTTAGCTTGATAAAATGTAGTATAACCCACATCAAGCGGTAAATCTTTTCTCAGCAACATTCCATTTGAATTACGGATAAAATAATCGAAAGTTAACACGATTTTATTCTGTAATAAACCAATATCAGTACCGATACTGGTCTGATCGTTCTTTTCCCAGGTTAAATCAGGATTTGCAAAATCCATTTGCTGTGTACCAAAAATCCGTGCATTGCCCGATGCATAATTTCTGTTTAATGCAATTTGATTTACATAGGCAAAACTTCCGATATTGGCGTTACCTGTACGGCCATAACCTCCTCTTAGTTTAAATTCGTTGATACCTATTTTTAATAGTGGTTCTTTTAAAAACGGTTCTTCAGCGAGCCTCCAACCTAGTGAAAATGATGGAAAAACTGCAAATTTGTTGTTCGGACCAAAACGTGATGAACCATCCTGACGTACAGCGGCGGTAAACAGGTATTTCTTATTGTAATCGTAGGTAAACCTACCAGCGTAAGAAACGAAAGTATTGGCATCAAAACGTTCTGTACCAACAGTATTTGGTGAGGCCAAAGGACTTTGAACCGAGGTAGTGATAAAAGTACCTGGCAGACCTGCAGTGTAATTGATCTGCGACTCATATTTTTGGGCAGAAAACAGTCCTAGAACATTAATATGATGTTTTCCCAATTGCTTATCATAAGTAGCTGTATTTTCCCATACCCAGTCAAAACTGTTGCGCACATTGTCAGAAGCAAAGATACCTGCCAATTGAGGATTTGAAGCAGAAGCGGTTGGCGCAGAGCTATAGGCCATCGAACCGGGCACATAACCATGTACCTGCTCATTCTCTAAAGTGGCACCAATATAGGTTTTTAACTTTAGGCCTGGAATAGGAGTATATTCAAGGAAAGTATTACTTAAGGTACGGAATGCTCTTGACCGGTTTATAGACAGGCTAAGGATACCTACCGGATTGTAAAAATTTGAAGCAGAAAAAACTGCTGTAGGCGATAGGTTATAGTTTAGTTCACGGTCATAAGGCTGGGCAAAATCGCCATTGGCACGGTACACAGGAACTATCGGCTGAAAAGTTAAAGCCTGGTTAAGTGGGCTCGGCAGGTTCAGATCTGCCAGCAAGCCTGGTACACCGATAATGTAATCATTGGGGTTGGCTCCTGCGCCACTGGCCTGGCCTGAAGAAGGCTGCCTGTACTGCTCTGAATATGATGGAGAAATGGAAAACCCAAATTTTACGTTCTTAACAATATCTGCATCCAGATTTAAACGGGTGTTATAGCGCGTATATTCAGTACCGATCAACACTCCTTTTTGTTTAAATATACCCGCCGAAGCACTAAAACGTACCTTGTCGCTACCACCAGAGGCATTAAACTCAAAACTTCTGATCGGTGCCGTCCTGAAAATTTCTTTTTGCCAGTCCACATCCGGAAGGTTTGAAATATCGCCGTCCAGTATACTGGGATACTGTAAATTTTTAATGCGGCTAAGCGACTTAACCTGCTGCACATACTGATCTTTTGATAACACACTGATGTATCTATCTACCTCCTGTATGCCGGTATAGGCTGAAACAGAAAATACGGTTTTTCCCGATTTACCCCGCTTTGTGGTAACCAGAACAACACCATTGGCCGCCCTTGAGCCATAAATAGCTGCCGAAGCTGCATCTTTCAGTACCTCGATCGATTCGATATCACTGGGATTGATCAGGTTAAAATTTGCAGCAGTCTCCAGTGGATAACCGTCTACAACATACAAAGGATCATTCGATGAACTTAGTGAACTCACCCCACGTACCCTGATGGTTGGGGCTGCACCTGGTTTACCGCCCTGATCAGATTGCACCTGTACACCTGCAGCCAATCCTGCAAGCGCCTCTCCCGGTGTACTTACAGGCTGGTTACCTATATTTTTCCCGTCTACTTTAGTAATAGAAGAGGTAACAGTTGTACGCGACTGCGAGCCATAACCCACCACTACTACATCGCCAAGTGATTGTGGCGTATCGGCCATAGTCACATTAATCACCGTTCTTTCCCCTACCCTTATTTCCTGGCTCACCATGCCGATAAAAGAAAATACCAATATGGCTTTTTGATCAGCCACTTTAATGGAATAGGCCCCATTATTATCAGAAACTACTCCGGTCTTGGTGCCCTTCACCAGCACGCTAACACCGGGCAAACCAATCCCTTTTGCATCAGTAATCATACCTGTTACCACAATAACCTGCACGGGAGTTTTTATGACCAGAACCCTTTTCTTGATTACAATGGTCGAATTATCGCCAAATACCATTTCAACGGCCTCGCCGGAAAAACAGGCTTCTAAAACTTTCTGAAGCGGTGTATTTTTAAACTTAATGGTGACCGGAGTAGAACCACTGACAATATTTGCATCGCAGATAAAGTTGTATCCGGTCTGCTTGGTTAATTGGCTCAGGACTTCCCTCAAAGGGGTATCCTTAACATTTATGCTTACCTGCTGGGCAAAACTCCCGGCACTTACCTGTAAAAAGGCGACCATTATTAAAATGACAGTAAGTCTCATAACTCGAAGGATTTTTTGCGCATTGCAAGAGATATCCCCGCACTGAAGTGCAGTAAAAATTTTATACATTTGGTTAGGATTAAATAGTTGTTGTTTGGATGATTATTCTGATCCACAATTAGCTATAGGCTAATCAATTCCGGGAGTGGTCTCAAGCACTTCCGGTTTTTGGATTTTTTCAGGTATTTATTTAACTATAACAGTGATCCTCCTTTCTTCGGTTACAAACCGGACTTTATCTGTTAACTCAATATTTTTCAGCAGGCTTTTAAGCCCTTTCGACCGAGAGTAATTCCCATCGAAATTAATTCCGGATACATCGCCTTTATATTCAACATCTACATCGTACCACCTCGATATCTTTTTCATAATCGAGCTGATATTTTCATTATTGAAGATAAACATATCATTTTTCCAGGCCATCACCTCTTCTACATCTGCAGGTACAACCTTCAAGTTGTTCTGCAGGTTATTGACCGCCATTTGGCCAGGTTTAATCAGTGTGGATGATTTTTTGTAGTTGATTTTCACGGATCCCTCCAATAGGGTGGTCATGATGTTCCTGTCCTCGGCAAAAGCGGTAATATTGAAATGTGTCCCCAATACTTCCACCTCCTGTTTCCCCTCAACATCCACTTTAAAAGGCATTTCTTTGTTCTTGGTTACTTCAAAATAGGCTTCACCTGTAAGTATTACCTTGCGTTCCTTTCCTGTAAACGCTGTAGGAAAACTTAATGAGGAAGAAGAATTCAACCATACCCGCGTTCCATCAGGCAGTGTTATGTTGTATTTCCCCCCTCTTGGGATTGTAATCTTATTCAGTACATTATTCAGGTTTTTACCTGTGGCAGATACAACCAGACCATTACCAGATTTAGAAATATCGGCATTTCCGTGCCTACTGATGATCCCATTACCAATACCGTCAAGCTTGATGCGCGCTCCATTTGACAAGGTAAGTACCGCATTTGTTGAGCCTGGCAATATGTCTTTTTTGCTGATCTCCTGCTTTTTGGCAAGGATAGTATTTTCTTTGATTTTTGCTGAGCTAAAAAGATCCGTTCCAAAATAGATAAAAAGTAAAACCGATGCTGCGATTGCAGCGGCTGCCTGCCATTTCAGGCGTTTGATCCAGATCGGTTTTTTTACAGGCAATTGTCCGTTGATGCTGTTATGAATCCTTTCTTTTAATGTTTTTCCCAAGCGTTTCTCATCTTCTTCTGACAGTGAAAGGCCCGGCAGCCCTTGGGCATCCTGATAAGCGAAAAGCATATGTTCTTCCTGGAGCGTACACGCTCCCCTAAGGTATTTCTCGCAGAGAGAAAGATATTCATTTTCGGTCATTACAGGGCGACTTGGGTTTAAATTTGGTCCTTTATTATATAGACACGGATTTTAATCCGCACACACATAAAAAATTTAAAAAAAAAATAAACTTTCAAAAAACAGTTCCTATACATTGATAGATACCAGGTGTATGCATTTTTTATTTCGATTTTTAAATCATAGCTTTATTTCAAACAAACTATGCCAGCGAGCAATTATACCGATCCCGAATTATTACAGCTTATACTTTTAGATGATGAAAAAGCGTTCAACTCCCTGTTTGACCGCCATTGGTCTAAAGTTTATGCCGTATGCTATAGGTATGTTAAAGATGAGGAAGCTGCGCTTGAAATCACCCACGATATATTCCTGAACATCTGGAACAAACGGCACCAGTTGAACATAGGCTCTTTTAAGAATTATGTACTCACCAGCGCAAGTTATCGGGGGATCAGAAGGAAACAGCAGCTGAATGCAGTACCAATAAACTATGTAGAGGATTACAGTCAGGGCGGGCATTCCTTTTTACAGAATGAGTTTTCAGCTACCAACACTGGAGAAGAAAAGATCACAGCAGAAGAATTTGATACAAAGGTTATGCAAATGCTCGCTGAACTCCCAAAAAGATGCCGTGAGATCTACCTCTTGAGCCGTAAGGAAAACCTCAGTATCACTGAAATTTCATTAAAACTTAACATCTCAAAACGGACCGTTGAGAACCAGCTCACTGCTGCATTAAAACACCTGAGGCACTGCCTTAAATATTCAGGAATCCTTTTGATCCTGATGCAGAAATAATTACTCTTTGTTTATATTCTGCAATCAGCGATGAGTAATTTGATCATGCAATCAAATGAAGAGGCGAGGTTTGTACTTTTACAATCCTCAGCTTTAGTAAATATCTTATTCATCTGTTTATAGATATTTACTTTACTTAGGCTTTCTAAAGCAATTTGGTTTATTATACTCCTTGGATTAATCGCTTTCATCTATGAATTTTACGCGCGATCCATTATTTGATCCTTTCCCATATAGCAGTTCTTCCAAGTAGGGAAATACCGATATATCCTCTGATATTCAGCTTCCCATCTGATATTTTCATGGTGCAACTGTAGGTTTTGCCGCTATAAGGATCATAAATTTCGCCCCCCTCCCAAACCTCATCATTGTAAATAAAATTTTTAAGCATTAAAAGATCTTTAAGATTGCGTCCCCTCAATTTTTCATCTTTGTTTTTTACATCCTTTTTAGAAGTAGATCCATCTGATTCATACATGGTTTTGCCCCAGATCAGTTTGCCAAAATATTTATTTCCGGTTTTGTAGATTTCAATCTTCCCATCCTTTTCCTGACTCATCCAAACCCCCAATATTTTGTCTGAAGGCATATTTTGAGCTGCAATGTTATAAATTGCCAAAACTGATAGCATTAATGCCAAATAGATTTTTCTCATCACTTATTTTTTGATATTTTTAATAACTGCGTTTTCAAAGGTTTTGAACGAAAAGTACTGTAAAAGCCCTTACCAGCCTGGTGGTTAACCCTTGGGTTTTCATCTTCGGGCAAAAGAGAATTTCTTCATTAAGGCGGTGATTGAAGCAGGACAATCCAAAATACTTGTGAAATGCTTACTAACCTATTTTATTTTAATCACCACTTTACCTTTTGCGCGTCCGCTCTCCACATATTCTAAGGCCTCATTTGTCTGCTCGAAAGCATATATCTTATCCACTACAGGCTTAATGATATCAGCTTCAATTAACTTTGTGATCTGATCAAGCTGGCTTCCGCTGGCTTTCATTAATAGAAACTTATAATCGACATGACGCTTTTTTGCTTTGCTCCGGATGCTAAAACTAATCAGTGACAGTATAGCCTTTAAATACCACGGAAGTCCTATTTCTTTAGCAAGCTCTGGTGTTGGGGGGCCTGAAATGGAAATGACCTTGCCCTCAGGTTTTAAGATATTAAGTGATTTTTCCAGGGTTTTATTGTCCTGGCTATTGAGAACTACATCGTAATCTTTAAGCAGCGTTTCAAAATCCTGCGTTTTGTAGTCAATCGAGATGTCTGCTCCCAGCGCTTTCACCAATGCGAAACTTCTTGTACCAGCTGTGGTTGCAACGGTTGCGCCCAAATGTTTGGCCAACTGGATGGCTATCGTACCTACACCTCCAGACCCCGCTTGAATAAACACTTTATCTCCTTTTTTTAACCGGGCACTTTCAACCAAAGCCTGCCAGGCTGTGAGTGCAACCAGCGGAATTGAGGCAGCTTCCTCCATTGTTAAATTACTGGGCTTCAAGGCCACATCATTTTCGTTTATGGCAATGTACTGCGCAAATGTGCCGATATGAAAATCTGAGGGGCGTGAATAAATCTCATCGCCAGCTTTAAACTTCTTTACTTTCTTTCCAACCTGAGTAATGATCCCTGCAACATCATGGCCTAAAATTAAAGGAAACTTGTAGGGCAATAATAATTTGAATTCCCCTTTTTTGATTTTTGAATCCAAAATGTTTAAGCTAGCTGAATGAATCTCTACCAGAACTTCGCTATCCGCAACTTTTGGTATCGAAACATCTGCTAGCTGAAGACCATCTTTGGTATATTTGTTTATGACGTATGCTTTCATGTTTATTTTTGTAAAAGTTGATGGGTTGTCTTTGGATTGATTATGTTAAACGCAGTTTTTGGGAAAAGCCTGTTAATCACACTAAATATTTTTGCATCGCCCACACGGATGGTGTAATGGTCTTTTAATAAACCATTTACCAATCCTTTAATCATCTCTTCTGAAGTTATTTTTTTATCATTTCTTTCTGCAGTCATTTCAGTGGCCACAAGCGGTGGAACCAGCTCAAATATTTTCAGCTTACTTCCAATGATTTTTAAATGCTCCCGAAGAGATATGGTGTAAAATGCCAATGCAGTTTTAGATGAAGAATAGGTAGCCTCAATTAACGAAGGAGACATACTCAATATGGATGTAGTATTAATGATTGCCGCTTCACTTCTTGATTTAAGCATATCCAGGAAAAGATTATTAAGCCTGATTACACCGAAATAATTAACTTCCATTTCGTAGGCGGCATCCTCAAGATGTTTATCATTAGCAATACCCAGATTTGAAGGAGCAGCTAAAACGCCGGCATTATTATACAGGATATCAATACCCCCCAATTCTTTTACTGTTTTAAAAAGAGCTTTAGCATCTGCTTCTATGGCCACATCACTCTGTAAAGCCGTTAGTGCTGGATACGCTTGTTTAGCTGCATCCAGTTTTGCCTGGTTTCTACCTGTAATAATAACTTTCGCACCAATTTTTAAAAATTGTTTTGCAGCCTCAAGCCCTATCCCTGAAGCGCCGCCTGTGATCAGGATTGTCTTTCCTTTTAAGTCCATATCTTTTGAGTTTTATCTTAAAAAAGAATTAATGAGCCACTTGCTCTGTGACTGGATTTATCAATGCGTGAATTTTTATCGTGTCGCCAACCGGAACTTCAAATTGATTTTTCTCTAAAGCAGTGAAAAGCTCGTCTGCTACCTCCGAAGGTGGAATGCCGTTTGCACCGCCAATTTCTGCTGAAAATTCAGTGTTAACCAACGGCGGATATACTTCATAAACATTCAATTTCTCATTGCCTGCAAAGGTGTCCCTCAGGCCTTGTGTGTAGCTGTGGAGCGCAGCTTTGCTGGCAGCGTATGTTGGCAGGTATTTATTTGATCTGAATACTGTAATGGAAGAAATATTAATAACAGCCGCATCCTCTTGTATCAAGAGCTGAGGCAATAACAATGAGGTAAAATGAATAACGCTGATGTAATTGGTATTAATTTCCTGATATGCTTTTTCTGCAGCGTTATTATTACCATCACTTAAATCATTCATAAATGAGGCACCGGCATTATTCACAATGATATTCACGTTTGGATAATTTGTTTTAAGCTCTTCGGCAATTCGAAATCTATCTGCTTCTATTGAAAGGTCTCCTGATATGCCAACTGCAGAACTACCTAGCTCCTTCAAAGCATTTTTAAGGCGTTCTTCACTACGTCCGTTAATGATAATTTTATTTCCAGCTGCATCGAGCTTTTTAGCAATAGCCAAACCAATGCCTGCACTTCCACCGCTTATAAATATGGTATTTCCTGTCGTTTTCATTTTATTTAATTTCAGATTGTGATAAAAAAGCATAATCGGTATAACCTTTTTCTCCTGGTGTATAGAACGTTGCCGGATCAGGAGTATTCAATGGGGCATCGGTTTTATAACGCTCCACCAAATCCGGATTAGCGATAAACGGAACGCCAAATGAAACCAGGTCTGCATCTCCATCGTTTAGTACTTTTGTTGCTGTCTCTTTATTGAATGCCCTGTTGATAATGATAGTACCATTGTAAATCTTACGGAAATGTTTAGCAACCTCCTGTATGGCTTGTGGATTACCTGTAACATCGGTAAATGGCTCAATAAGATGAAGATATGCCAAACCGTAATCATTCAATCTACCTACAATATACTCATATAATCCGATCGTTTCATCATCAACCAATATTCCCATAATCCCGTTTAATGATGGGTTTAGACGTAGGCCAACACGATCGCTATCCACTACCTCTTTCAGGGCATCCAGAATATCAAATAGGATACGGGCACGGTTTTCTATTGAGCCGCCATATTCATCCTGGCGTTGATTAGTATTTTTACTAAAAAACTGCTGGAGCAGGTAGCCATTTGCCCCATGTAGTTCTACCCCATCAAAACCAGCTTCAATAGCATTAAGGGCGGCCTGTTTGAAATCGGATACAGTTTGTTTAATATTGCCCAAAGTCATTGCCCTAGACATCTCGCTGTTTTTAAAGCCTGTCGGTGTAAATATTTGCAGGTTTGGATTATAACTGGATGGTGCAAGAGGAGCTTCACCATGATGGAAATCCGGGTGAGAATAGGCACCTGTGTGCCACAATTGCGCAAAGATTTTACCCTCTTTTTCGTGAACGGCTGATGTAGTCATTTTCCATCCTTCTATCTGCTCCTGACTATATATTCCCGGAACATTTACTACACCCACTGCCTCAGGGCTTATCACCGTACCTTCGGAAATAATCAGCCCTGCACTTGCCCGCTGGACATAATATTCAGCCGTTAAAGCGGTAGCTGCATGCAGATCATTATCGGATCTTGAACGCGTCAT
Organism: Pedobacter sp. GW822-FHT03F06; assembly: GCF_058801365.1. Lineage (NCBI taxonomy): Bacteria > Pseudomonadati > Bacteroidota > Sphingobacteriia > Sphingobacteriales > Sphingobacteriaceae > Pedobacter > Pedobacter sp. GW822-FHT03F06. Next base: position 88,263 of record NZ_JBXANE010000015.1, on the reverse strand, counting down.
AGGTGCCAGAACCATGCGATTTTTAAGTTGCGTTTTTCCGATGGCAAACGGATCAAACAATTTTGTAATATTCATAATTTCAAATCTATATTTTATACTTTTTAGTATATTTTAAAACAAAAAAAATATCATTTCTCATACTGAGCCAATTCGGCTTTGAGGCTTTTTACCAAGACAAGCATTGGCTTGGTAACTTCCATAGCCCTGCACATCACTGTAGCCCCTTCAACAGATGCCATCAGCTTAAAAGCAAAACCAGCCGGATCTAGCTCCGGAGTAAACTCTCCATTATCGATTCCACTTTGAAGAAGGGCTGTAAGCTCCTCCTGGCCCACACGAAGAACCTTTGCGACTTTTTTCTTTAGCAATGGATAGTTATCGTCAGTTTCAACAGCGGTATTAAATATGGGACAACCGCCTGGAATCGGCGTATTGATCGGATCCTTATAAAAATCAATAAATGCCCAAACCTTAGCTTTAACACTTTTTTTTGTTGAAATAGCAGATCTAAGACGCTGGGAAAGCTTATCCAAAGCGTAATCTATTACCTGAGATGAGAGATCATCTTTTCCATCAAAATGCCCATAAAGCGCACCTTTGGTCAATCTGGTAGCAGCGAGAATCTCATCAATGGTCACACCTGCAACTCCCTTTTCATTATATAGCGGCATGGCTGTTTCCAAAATAAATTGTTTTGTTTTCTCTGCTTTCGATAACATAGTGATAAATTTCGATAAGCAAATATACCAAAAGGTTTATTATTAGAAAATATTTTCTCTATAAATCAGGCTATCTATACTTAATTTACGCTTACCTGACTGATTGATGGGCGTAATCTTTTCCCTTGCAACCGGCGAATGAAAATCAAGATTAGCATTAAAGTAATTTTCCTTAGAGTATCTGCTCATTTTGGTCATACAGATCAAAACAATTATTGCCACGAACCAAAGGCTCATGGCAATAAAAATCCTGAAGACTTACTATAAGCTTTCAGCACCCTGGGATTTTCTTCACGACAGGGATGGCACCATGATGCCCAATCCTTTCTTGCATTATCTGCCGACCGATAAAGAAAGCCCTTCAAGTGAATTTCATTTTCAAAATTGGCTTTATTGTTCCATAATCTCGCAAAGAGATCCTCCAGGATATCTTCAGCATCATCCTGGGCGATAGTGCGACTGATAAAAAACCTTAGAGGGGTGGTAATAAGTCATGTAAACCTGCTCAAAACTAGAACTTCTTCCCATGTTCAATGAAAACTGCATACTTTCTTCTAGTTTTTTAGCTATCATGCTTATCGTACCATGGGTGGATTTCGAAAATATTTAGGGTAGCACCAAACATAAAAATAAATTGGTTTCCATCAAGCCTTGTATCCCTTATAAGCACCTTTTATTGCATATACCACTAATATTTAGCTTAAATATGATTTGATAAAAATCGGCATTTAAATCAACCTATAATTACACTAAAATCTGAGCCCTTTTATAAATACAGATGAGAATTCCCTTGCATTTTTATAAACAAGAAGATGATGACGATGATGGACATGAATTTTGGTTTGCTTATCAACAAAATGATTCATAAACATTCCCTGCATACAATTAAAATAGAGATGTACTGTTTTGTCAATATTTTCCGATCGGACTTCCATCTTTCTACTCGCAGCATGAAACACATTTCTTAAGAAGTTTGTATAAATAAGCTTAGCCTTGATGAATTTATGATGCAGAATTTTATCTTTAGGATTTAAAAAATGGTCTTTTGAGCAACCAAGCAGGGCGTACTGCTTAAATAATGTTCTATGCATTTTTATTACGTCATCCAAGATCTGTTCTAATGACTGATCTAAGTTTACCTTTTCTAAAAGATAAAGATACTCATCTAAAACATGGTCAAAAACTGCCCTTACCAAATGGCTCTTATTAGTAAAATAATAATATAATGATGGTTTGGTAAGGGCTAAATCTTTCGCAATATCATCCATTGTCGTCTTTGAAATCCCATAGTAGATAAAGCGCCTGATTGCTGCGTTAACTATTGCTTGCCTTTTATCTTTCAGCATTTGTCTGTTACGCTATTTTTCCGGAATCAGTTTTAATTTTTACGGTTTGTGCTTTCAGTCTGTAAAGTTTCCGATCTTTAATCAAACACAACAATATTGATGATATCGCTTTCGATCAGGGAGCCACTTTTGAAGTAACGTAGTTGTAAATAGCTGCTTTGACATAGAAGTCAGAAAAGGCAGTAGCTACAGTACTGGATGCCTGCTGATAGGCCGCCTGCGCATCTAGCACATCAGAAACTGTGGCCAGCCCAGATTTATAATTATCCTGATTTACCTTTAGGTTTTCCGTAGCAAGTTCAAGGTTATCTTTAGCAAAAGAAATTTGAACAAGCTGATCCTTCAAATCATACCAATAGCGTGTAATTCCAACTTTTATCTGATTTTGACCATCAAGAAAATCGTTCTTTGCAATCTGCTCACTGATTTTACGCTGTGCGACTTTTTGCTTTCCCCTCCCCCAGAGCCCGCTAGATATTGGCAAACTAAGGGTAATCAATCCTGCGGGAGCAAAGCTACCACCAATGCCACTATTTATGGAACCAACTTGTGAGGCACTTACTCCAAGCGCTAAAGTAGGCCGGTTATCCCCCCTGGCAAGACGGGTTTGCAACACTTCACCCTTTACCCGCTTATCAAGTAGAATATAATTGGGATTTTCAGAGATATTGGTATCCGGACGAAGTGCCAATAGGGTTGGCATGGTTTTCTTATCTAAGGTATCCTGCATAACGAGTAATGAGTCAAATGCAAGACCGGTATACATGGAAAAATCTAGCAGGGCAACCCTTCGGCCATTTTTCAGTTTGCTCTTATTGACCAATAACTCACTCAACTGTACTTTAACCTTAAGCAAGTCATTGCGGGCGATTAGACCAGATGCGAGCATATCTTTCTGCACCTTTAGCACAGCCATTAGTAAGGTTTCGTTGACTGAAAGTGTTTTTTGTTGTTCCTGAATATTGACCAGGTTCCAGTATTTTTGCTCGGTCAAGAGGATTACAGAATCGAGTGATTGTTTTTTCCTGATCTGACTAACTTCAAGCTGCAAAGCGGCAAGTTCGTTTCCTGTTTTTATCTTTCCTCCCGCATACAACGTTTCCGTCCCAGTTACCCCAACCAGGTATAGGTTGTTAATCCCTTCATTCAATAGCGGTGGTAAGGCCGCTACTAAATCCTTAAAGCCATATAAACCTACACCTGTGCCGCTAACAGCAGGAAGGTAATCAGACTTTGCTGCTGCAAGGTCTGATTTCGAAGAATTTATTCTCAGTTCACTGTTTTTGAGTGAATAACTATAAGCTATTGCAGCCTGCTTACTCTGTTCGAGTGAAATCGTGTGGATCTGGGCATTAGCGCCCAGAAATCCGACAAATGTTATATAATATAATAGAAATTTCATGGTGTTATCTTTAAACATGTACTGGTTCAGACATTTCATTTTCTGGCTGGTTTTGATCTTCTTTACGGAAGAATAGCCAATAGAGTGTTGGTAGAATAAATAATGTTAAAAGCATGGAAACAATCAGTCCGAAGCAAATAACTGTTCCTAAAGGCCCCCAAAGTGATGATCTGCTGATCACCATTGGGATCACACCCACTGCTGCTGCAGAAGAAGTCAAAAAGATCGGACGCATCCGCCGCTCGGCGGAAAGCTTGGCTGCCTCAAATACTGATTTACCTTCATGCAGTCTTAATTCTTCAGCATGATCAATCAGTATAATTCCATTCCTTACCACAATACCACATAGAGCCAGCAGCCCAAGGAATGAGGTAAAACCAAAAGGATATCCGGCTACCAGTAATCCAAACGAAGCACCCAATATACTCAAAGGCATTGTTGTGATACTCAAGATGGCATGTTTAAGGTGTTTGAAATGCCAAAGTAAGATTAAGAAAATAAGGATGATACTTACTCCCAGGGCTACCCCCATAGGACCCTGATTTTCACCCTGCAGTTCAAGTTCCCCTCCGTAAGCAATGACTACCTCTTTTGGCAAGTTGATTTTTTCAATTTCAGGCATGAAGTCCATCAGCACTGCGTTGGCTACCGCATCCTGGGTAACGTCCATTCTTACAGTTAACGTCCTCATGCTGTTTCGGCGGGCAATCTGACCATCGTTCCAGTCAAAATTTACATTAGCTACTTGCCTTAGGGGAATAACGGACTGTGTTTGGGGAGACACCACATTCAGATTCCTCAGATCAGCAAGATCGCTTCTTGAAGTCTTAGGCGATCTAATCTTCACATCTACAGCATAATTACCCTCCCAAATTTGGGTTGCCCTTATACCTTCAGCATGCATGAGAACTGTGTTTGCAATATCATTTTTGCTCAGACCTAACCTTGCCGCATCAGCAGTCTTTATATCCAGAGCAAGGGTTGGCTGGGGCTCATTAAAATCTGTTCTCACCCAGTTTACCAATGGGTGTCTTTTCCCAATAGCGGTGACCTGTTGTGCAACCTTCTTTAAATCGGCAATATTATTCCCGCTAATACGAACCTCAATTGGCGCAAGTGCATTGATCATGTTCAATTGTTTCATTCGCACGAAAGCTGATGGGAACAGGTTGCCGTACTTGCGCTGATATTCTACAATCACTTCCTGTGTTGCGTCTTCAGATTCTGTTTTGATCAAAATCTGTGCATAGTTTTTAGCTGGGAGATTCGGTGCATATACAGAATGGAAACGTGGTGAGCTACTACCTATAAAGCTAGTGTAATTGATGATGCGCTTATCCTTTTTCAATATTTTTTCCATCCCTTTCACTACGCTATCGGTCTGGCCAAGGCTATAGCCGGAAGGCAGGTATATTTCCATAGCAAACTGGTTCCTTTCTACCTTTGGAAACAATTGCTGAGGCAGGACACCCATAATGGCGATACCTGCTACTATAGCAAGAGCTCCCAAAAAAACAGTGATTTTGTAGTGCTTCATGGAATTTCCAATATGGTTATTGAAAAAATCCTGCAATCTATCCAAAAACGACCTTTTTGACTTGATTTTATTATGCAAAAGCCCTTTTTTGATAAATAGCGTATTAAAAAAAGGCACTAGTAACATCGATATTAATAGAGAAAGCGTCAATGCGATCACAATAGTTACCGGAAAAAGCTGGATAAAATCTTTCGAGACACCAACCATAAAGAAAGCAAGCGGAATAAATGTTGCGGATATGGCCAGCGTTGCAGTGAACACCGAAGGAAATAATTCCTTTGCACTTTCCCTGGCCGCATCCCACACCGAGAAACCTTGATCGAGTTTCTCTAAATGATTATCAATGACCACGATCGGGTCATCCACTACAATTCCCAGTACAACTATCAAGGCTGCAAGGGTAACCGTATCGAGCTCAATTCCGAACATGTACATAATGGCAAGCGTGGCTGCTATGGTAATGGGAATAGTTGCGGCGGCAACTGCTGCTACCCTAAGAGGCAGTAACAATACGGCTACAGCTATAACCCCAATGAGCGCAAAGGCAAACTCCTTCATGAAGTGACTAATAGAATCATCAACAACTTCGGGTTGGTCTGCGAGTTTAACCAGCTTAACATCAGCAGGCAAATGACGCTGCACTTTTTCGATATGCGACTCGAGTTCCTTTCCAAAACTTACAATATTCTTTCCAGTTATCATTTCAAGCGAAATGATAATGGATTTGGTTCCGTTTGAGGTAACATAACTCTCAGGTTCATCATACTCCCGTTTCAGCGTGGCCACATCACGCAGGCGTATCGTGTTTCCATTTGCATCATGCCTGGTAATCTGTTCAGAAAGCTCAGCCTCAGATTTATAATAGGTATTAATATGAATGGGTTGATCAACCACGGCACCTTCCTGCTTACCTGTTGCATTTATCGCACCTTCATTCTGCAATACCTGCATAATATTGCCAGCTGTTACCCCCTTCTGCAAGAGTTTATTATTATCTACATAAACAGTAATCTGTTCATTGAGATTCCCTGTATGAGAAATTTTGGCCACATCCTGCACCTGCCTCAATTCTGCCTCAATATCCTCTACATTCTTTAAAAGTTCCTTATAAGGACGTGTCTTTGACTCTACCGACATCAGTAACGCCGAGGTATTGCCAAAGTCGCTATCGATGTAGAACCCCTTAACTTCTTTGGGCAACTGGCTTTGAAGCACGAGCATCCCATTTTTGATCTTATTCCAGAAAGCTTTAGTCTGGATGGCGTTCAGATTATCGGCTACCTCAACGAAGATGAACATCTGCCCGTCCCTTGAAAAAGAATAGGTTTTCTTCTTATTAACTTCGTTATTACTAAACAGGTATTCTTCAACTTTCTTGGTCAGCTGCTCTTCAACCTGCTTTGAAGAGGCACCCGGATACTGACCTGCAATAAGCCCCTGCCTGATGGTAAAGTCAGGAAATTCGTTTCTGGGCATGTTGAAAAGCGCAACAATTCCGAGAATAACTAGGATGGCGGATAGTGAAAGCGGGAGCACATGGTGTTCCATAGCCCATTCTATCAAATTTGATTTCTTTTTCATATCTACGCTTAGTTGCTTACAGTGACAGGGCTTTGATCTGCGAGTTTCTGATAACCGGATGTAATAATGCGTTCATCACCGATAAGGCCCGAACTGATGGAAATTCCATTGGCGTAAAGCTGGCCCACCTTTACAGTTTTTCGTATAGCCTTATTCTGATTGCCGAGGATATAAACAAATTTATTTCCCTTTTCATCTACCTGAACAGACTGCACTGGAACGATAACCTGAAGTGAATCGGTGGCGGAGACTTCATTACGTCCAGATTTTTCAAAACGCACTTTACAGAGCATCCCCGGTTTGAGTTTCTTTTCGGTATTGGCAATGGTGATGGTGATATTGTAATTAGCGCTTCCATTTAGTGCCAATACACCAATTTCAGTTACCTTGCCAGATACGGTTTGACTACCCAATGCTTCGATTTGCACATCTGCGGGCGATCCCACCTTATAGTGGTTCACTTCATTTTCGGGTACTGCAACCAATACTTTGAGCGTTCTGGTATCCAGAAGCTGCAATACAGGCTGGCCTGGAATTGCTACGGCCCCAGCCTCCGCTTTCTTTTCCCCAACATAACCGCTAGAAGGAGAATACAGCCTGGCGTGGGCGATGTTTTGATAGGTGGCGTTTGCCGCAGAATTGAGCTGTTCATAATTGGATTTCGCCTCCAGCATCTTGATTTCAGCTACACTTCCTTTTTTGAAAACTTCGTTGATCCGGCTGAAGTTCTCTTTGGCCAGTTTAACCTGTGCAAGCTGGGCATTATACTGGTTGCGGTAAATCGTTTCGTCTATCGTGCCAACCAACTGTCCCTTACTGATATAATCTCCAGTGCGAGCCGGAAAGCTTAAGATGGTTCCTGAAACCTGAAAACTCAGCTCAATAGTCTTATCTGCTTCCAGGGTTCCATCGTAAAGGATCTGGTCGTTGTTACCAGCGGATCCGCTTTTCAGATTGATTACATTAACAGATAATGTATCCAGGCCTGGGTTATGCTTTGCTTGATTAGAGCAACCGAATAAGCAGAGCATCATTACAGCTAATCCGGAAAGGGTGATTGTTGTCTTCATCAGAATTTAAACATTTATTGTTTTTTTGTCGATTTATATTCACTACTGTCCGAATGCAAAAAGCATTTATAGAGCTATTCTACCAATTTTACTAAAATTGTTTCAGCACAGCAATGTTCGACAAATATACATTTTTTGTTTTCATAGCAACACTAATTTATTTGTCATAAAACAGTTAAACCGTACATAATCAATAAATGACAATACTGATGCACTTATTAATAAACAATAATTGTATTTTTGTCGAATATGAGAAAGTTGGAGAACGATTCGGTTAAGGAAGAGATTATCAAAGCATCACAGGCGGTATTCCAACGTTATGGATACACCAGGGTATCCATGCAGGACATATCAAACGAATGCAAAAAAGGCCGCAGCACCTTGTACCATTACTTTAAGAATAAGGAAGAGGTACTGGATGCCGTCTGCTTCAGGTTATTTTCCGATTGTCTTCGCGCAAGTGAGGAAGCGATTAGCAAGCGGAAGTCTTTTTCTGCCAACATAGAGTCTTTCAATGCAGCGAAGCTGAAACATTTACTGGCCATGGTAAAGGAATACAAGCTGGCCATAGATGATCTGAGACAGGACCCTGCTTCTTTTTTGATCAAACTCCGGGCATTTGCCGAGGAGGAAATTGTGGTGGTCAAAAAAATCATTACCTGGGGGATCCTAAATAAGGATATCGCAGAGCTTCCGGATGAAGACAGCCAGTTTTTATCCGAAACCCTCCATGCAGCCTTTAAAAGTTTTGAGCAGGAAATCTTAATTTTTGGCCGCTTCCCCAATTATGAGAACAAACTTTCCTGGTTAGCCCAGATGTTCCATAAAGGCCTTCTGTGATAACTTTGCTATACAAAAATAGCCTACAGAAACCGCTCATCTGAAATACTAAGAGCTGCCGTATATTTTCTGAGTAAATGATTATATAAAAAAATGCCTAACAAGTTCAATAATGAGAATAAAATGTCTGATAAGCATTACTATCGCAACTTGCTTTAGGAAACCATATTGCCTTATTCAGCTTAACTATAAATATTGGCTAAAAGCTATACATCAGGATAACCTCGAAAAATGGCCACAGCTATCCGATCTGAAAGGCTGGTATAATGAAGTAGCTCGACTTTATGCTGTTAAGGCTATTCCAAATAATTTCTTGCTTTCACCAGAAGGAAAGATAATTGCCAGAAATTTAACTGGTGAGGATTTAAGTCAGAAACTGAAGGTAATTTTTGATCAGTAAAATTGAATGAGTCTGAGTATTAATGCTCAATACCCAGACTCATTCTTTGCCAGCATTAATTCTTTAGAAACTTCTTATCAAATAGCCCAAACAACAAATAAATCCAGGCACTATACAAGGATCAAATTAATAATAAGGAGTAAAAGTCCTATTACACGTTATTAGAATGGCAACCGAACCTACAAAGACCAATAAAAATCGGTAAGCTAAAATTATTTCACCTGCTTTTAGCTAAAAAGTTTTCCACACCTGTGAAGTCCAAAATCCAATTTTGTCTATAATCATACTTTAAACTGTTTAAACCTATTTTTTATGTAAAGTATACAAAAAGTGCTTAAATTTTGATTTTAGGCACATTTAACTAAATTTGGATTATACCAAAACCAAGTTTATGTATCAATTAACAGTACCTGCAGATCGCGTTAACGAATCGTTAAGTAAGCACATTTTGGCCGATGGTTTCGACCTGACTTATGACATGGAAAAAAGTCATGGCGCTTACATTTACGATGCTAAATACAACAGAACTTTACTCGATTTTTTCACTTGTTTTGCTTCCGTTCCTTTAGGTTATAACCATCCTAAAATGATTAATGATGAAGCGTTTAAAAAAAACCTTCTCCTCGCTGCATTAGCCAATCCATCGAACTCCGATGTTTACACCCAGCAGTATGCGCAGTTTGTTGAAACATTTTCCAAAGTTGGTATTCCGGCTTACCTGCCACATGCTTTTTTTATTGCTGGTGGAGGCTTAGCAGTAGAAAATGCAATTAAGGTAGCCATGGACTGGAAAGTTCAGAAAAACTTTACAAAGGGATATACTGAAGAAAAAGGCTTTAAGATTTTGCACTTCGAAAGGGCATTTCATGGCAGAACGGGTTATACTTTAAGCCTAACCAATACCCTACCCGATAAAACCAAGTGGTTTGCTAAATTCGATTGGCCAAGAGTGGCTGTTCCTGAAGTTAAATTCCCAATTTCGGGAAATAATTTAAGTCATGCCATTCAAACCGAAGAAACCTCTTTAGCGCAGATCAAAAATGCCTTTGCAGATCATAAAGACGATATCTGTGCTATAATTGTAGAGCCAATCCAATCTGAAGGAGGAGATAACCACCTGCGTGAAGAATTTTTGATCCAACTTAAGGCTTTGGCAGATGAAAATGATGCCTTCTTGATTTATGATGAAGTACAAACCGGTGTTGGGTTAACAGGTAAATTCTGGTGCCACCAACATTTCAGTGAAAAAGCTCGACCAGACATCATCGCTTTTGGAAAAAAAATGCAGGTTTGCGGTATTCTTGTCGGTAATAAGGTAGACGAAATTGAAACCAATGTATTTAAAGTGCCAAGCCGTATTAACTCAACATGGGGAGGCAATTTGGTTGATATGGTCCGTTCAACACAGATCTTACAAATTGTAGAAGAAGATCAACTTTGTGAGAATGCTGAAAAAGTGGGCACTTACTTAAGAGATCAACTAGAAAATTTATCGCATAAATTTGATCAAATGACAAATGTTCGTGGAAGAGGTCTGTTGTGTTCTTTTGATTTCCCGACAAAAGAGATGCGCAATGCATTTATTGGCAAAGGATTGGAAAACAATGTGATGTTTTTGGGCTGTGGTGAAAAAACGATACGCTTTCGTCCGGCACTTTGTATTGAGCAAAAACATATTGACGAAGGCTTGACGGTTATGGAAAAAATATTGCCTTTATTGTAGGCATGAATAGAAAATCGTTAGTTTATTTCTTAGTTGCAGGTATTTTAGTATTGGTCTTTTTCATGGTTAAGGCTGTTTTTGACCAGCCTGGGATTGAGGATATGAAAGCCGGTTTTAAAGAAGTTGCCAAGTACAGAAATGCAAACAATACTGGCCCGGTACAACGGATTTATATCGTTTCAGTTAAAGATTCTATATGGAAAGAAATGGAAGATTATGGCAATCTAATGCCCCATACCAAATACGGTAATACAAAAGTTTATTTCTTTATGCAAAACGGAAAGATTCCAAATACATTACAACCTGGTGCAATAAACTTCGATCCATCTTTTAATAAAGCCTGTATTGCCTTATTTGAAAAAAGTGCAATGAGCCAATCGGCATTCAATAAGTATCCGTTTTAAACGCAGTTTTTTTTATAATTACAAATGAATCGTGATTATAGTTCGATAAGTCCATCAGCAAAATCGCTTTTACTTGCCAAAAGTTTAACGAATATTCCCTTTGTTGCTGATGCTGTTAAGTTAATTTACGGTAACGATGCCCTTGAAAAATTATATCATAAAGATTTTGATGAGGTATTTTTGAAACGGTTAGTGCATTTTGAGAGTAGATATTTATCTCTGGATAGCTTACTTTTTGCATCGGGCTCTTTAAATATTATAGAAATTTCTTCTGGTTATTCTTTTAGGGGCTTGGATCTGGTTTTAAGGCATCCGACTATTTATTATTTGGACACTGATTTACAAGGCGTAATCGATATCAAAAAAGATTTGGTTGATCGGCTAATTGTTGATGAGAAATTACAACTAAAGGGCAAACTCAAAACCGAAGCTTTAAATGCTTTGGATGGAGACGCTTTTTCAAATGCTATAAATCAACTACCTCTCGGCCCGATTAGTATTATAAATGAAGGTTTATTGGTGTATTTAAATAATGAAGAAAAGATATCACTATGTAAAACCATCCATAAATCATTAAAACAAAGAGGTGGTTATTGGATCACTGCTGATGTATATGTTAAACGGCCGGCACCTAAAAATGAAACCAATGATCATTTTTCTCAGTTTCTGGAAGCACATCATGTAGAAGATAATAAGTTTGATAGCTTTGAACAGGCTGAACACTTCTTTCTTAAACAAGGTTTCAAATTAGTAACTAAAGCAACTTCAGTTTGGCATCAACTTTCCTCGCTAAAATATATTGATATTGAATTATTAAAAAAAATGAAAGAACAGGCGAATAAAATTGGGAGAATCCGAGAAACCTGGGTATTAAAAGCGATTTAATTAAACAGAATGAAATACTCAGCATTCTAATATGTAAAATTCTAGGAGTAATTTGCCAACTGCGTTAATCCTTATGATTTGGAAATGAAGGGTTTTGTGCATTTGGCATTTTCAGTCCCGCTTTCCCTCCTGCCAATTTGAAGGAAATTGGCATCCGTTCCAATCGGGTTTATGAACAATGTTTTGTGCCACGGAGAACAAACTCCTCTAATCTGCTCCGGTCTGTGTCCTCACAGAACGGAATACACAAAATATACACTACCAGTCCAATCAATATGCCATTGTTAAATAAACCTGACAGCAGCGAAAATCCTTTTGCTTGCAGCACCTTTAACATGCTATCATGCTGAGGCACGAAGCATCTGCAAGCCATGGAACAGAGGCTCCTCACCTCGGCACTTCAAAACCCGCAAAAAGATTGTAACGAATGGCAGGACCGTAGCACCTATGAAATGCTGACATTCATTTCCTAACCCTAAAAATCCTGCTATTTATCATACTACATCAGCCTTCGACTACGCTCAGACTGGCAAGCAATTAATTACCCAGCTCAAAGCTAACGAAGTTCCCAAACTGCTCTTACCCTTCAAACTTCGTGAGTTTTCCCTAAACAAATGCGGAGAAACCTGTTATGGCCCTACCGACAATCAGCGTATTAATTTCTTTTGTACCCTCATATGAATATATAGCTTCGGCATCGGCCACAAAACGTGCTACATTATATTCGAGTAAAATACCGTTTCCACCCATTACCTCACGGGCCTTGCTCACCACATCACGCGTACGTAACGAACAGAATACCTTTGCCAACGAAGCGTGTTCGTCTTTCAACAGACCCTGATCTTGCAATTGTGACAACCTAAAACATAATGTTTGCATGGCCGTTAAATTCGACAACATCTCAACTAAATGGTTTTGAATCAATTGAAAAGATGCAATGGGTTTACCAAACTGTTTTCTGGTTCGGGTATAATCCAATGCATTTTCGTAAGCGCCACGTGCACAACCAACAGCCTGCCAGGCTACTCCTGCCCTTGTCATTTGCAATACCTTTGCGGTGTCTTTAAATGAGTTTGCATTTTGTAAGCGATCGGCCTCTTCTACTTCACAATTGCTTAAAGTGATAATTCCATTCTGTACAATCCTGAGGGCCATTTTATCCTGCATTTTTTCCACCGCAAAACCTGGATTATCTTTTTTTACGATAAAACCTTTAACCTCACCACTTTCCTCATCACGGGCCCAAATAATTAAGATATCGGCGAAAGTGGCATTACCGATCCATTTTTTCTGACCATTTAAAATCCATTTGCCATCTATTTTTTTGCAGGTTGTAGTGAGTCCTCCAGCAGCCGCAGAGCCCACTTCGGGTTCAGTTAGTCCAAATGCACCGATAATTTTAAATTGCTGCATCAATGGTAACCACTGTTGTTTTTGCTCCTCCGATCCACATAAATAGATCGACCCCATGGCCAAGCCGCTCTGTACACCAAAAAAAGTAGAAATTGAGGTATCTATCCGCGCCATTTCCATCGCTAAAATCCCTTCCATCAAATTTGATTTTCCAGGGCAGCCATAACCTTTGTAGGTTAAACCACAGATATTAAGTTCAGCAAGTTTTGGGATAATTTCGAAAGGAAATTCGGCTTTGTTCCAGTAATGGTTTACAATGGGTTTTACTTCTTTTTCTAAAAAAGCACGCACTTTTAGCTGGAGTTCGCGATCCTCATCGTTGAGTGCTTCGTCGCCCAAATGATAAAAATCACCTTCAATTGGGGGTAATTCTCGTTTTTTACCCGACCCACCCATCATTTTCATCATCCCCTGAATTTGTTTATCATCAAGGTTGGATATCGTTTCGACCATTTTGGGTAAATCGACTTTTTTTGATAAAGCTTCTAATTTATCAAAATCTACATGTTTGAAAAGATTGTATGCGTTTTTGAGAGAAGAGAATATATTCGCCATTATTATTCGTTTTAAGAATAACAAACGAAGAGCGGTTTTGTTGGCGGTAGGTTTTTCTTACCACCAGTCGTCACCCTGAATTTAGTTCAGGGTCTTAAAAAGAAAATTTATCACAAGAAAGACCCTGAACTAAATTACCTTCGGTGAGCTCGCTAAGGCTAGGTTCAGGGTGACGATCGTATAAAAATGTCAAAACTAAGGAGGTAACTTTTCTACCTTAAATCAAACAAACTATCAACACCCAGCAACTTCCGCGAAGTAAAGCCCTCGCCAAAAGTAGCGCCAATGCTTTTACCAAATTCTCTTGCGCGGCCAATTACGGTTTCGAAAAACTCTGGAGAAGAAATATAAGTTTGTAAGCCATCCACATCAGGATTATAAAACTGGGTTTTAAAGGCTTTGATCGATTCAATTTTCTTATCCATGTGGTTAGATATATCCACAATGATATCAGGTTTTAAATATCTGTCCTGAATAAATTGCAACAATAACCTCGGCCGGTGCGCCTCTTGTTTAATACCATCTATCAATGTTTCTATTTTTGGTAAACCTGATAAAAAAACCGAATCGTGCACCAGATCGCCTGCACGCCCATGATCGGGGTGACGGTCTTCCAGCGCATTGCTTAAAATAATTTCTGGCTGGTATTTCCTGATGGCTTTAATGACTTCTAAACGATGAAATTCATCATTCTGAAAAAAGCCATCCCTCATTCTCAAATTTTCGCGAACATGCAAACCCAAAATTTTCGCAGAATCTGCAGCTTCTTCATCTCTTGTTTCTGCGGTACCACGCGTACCCAGCTCACCTCTGGTTAAATCTACAATTCCAACTTTTTTACCAAGGGCAATATGTTTTAAAATAGTTCCTGAGCAACAAAGTTCTGCATCGTCAGGATGCACGGCTATCACTAAAATATCTAATTTCATTATTTATTGGGCATTTTGGTTCAGCAGTTGCTGAATTTTCTTTTTAATTTTCGAACTCAGTGGCTTAGTGAATGGTAAAAAATAATCTTCCAGCTCGCCATTTTTGTTCAGGAGGTACTTATGGAAGTTCCAACGGGGTTTCGAACTTAATTTTGTGTTTTGTTTCTTCTCGCTCAAGAATTGATAAAGTGGATGGGCATGTGCCCCACGAACCATAATTTTATCAAAAACGGGAAATTTTACGCCATGGTTAATCTCACAGAAAGATGCAATATCAGATCCATTAAGCGGTTCCTGTTTTCCAAAATCGTTGGTAGGAAAGCCCAAAATTTCAAAATCAGGACTATTAATCTCGTCTTTTAGCTGCTGTAATTCCTTTAATTGTGGGGTAAAACCACATTCTGATGCAGTATTTACAATTAAAACAACTTTATTGCGGTAGGCTGATAACGGCTGTTCTTCGCCATTAATTTTTTTAACCTTAAACGAATAAATATTCGGAATGCGTTCCTGCATTATATGTTATTGATAAAATCCTGAAGTACGGATAATAGATTCTATATCCCTGTCTTCATTCGGATCGTAAGTGCTTTTTAAATTATGTCCTACTACGCGGGCTACAATCTGATAAGAAAATGCAGCGAAACCACCCTTGGTCTGCTTAACAATATCATAAGTTGTTCTGCCCACTTCGCGGTCGATCAGTTTCGTTAAAATCTGACCTTGAGTAATCGTTAATTCTTTTATTTCGCGGTTAAACATGTCTTTAATTTCTTTATCACATTGTTTAACCAGCTGTTTCTGTTCTTTTTTCTCCGGCGTACGGGCAATATCCTGCTCTAATTGCTCATACCTACGTTTCGCAAACAGTGCGTATGGCATTACTTTTAATACGTTATACCTTAATCGGTTATAGGCGGCCTGTTCTGCCGGCGATTTCCATATCCTTGCGGCATAAATAGATACATCGTTAAGCTGCATCCACGGAATCATTACACCATTATCGTTTGTTGAGGCTACTCTTATTGTATCGCTTTTACCCAATTTAGGGAATATTGGCGCAGCAGGATCCTGAGCCCATAGCGAAATGCTACAAATCATTACAATACAAAGAAAAAAGAGCCCTTTAATTTTCATAAATTTATACTTTTACAAAGTTAGGTGTTATTTCATATATTAGTTGTTTCACAAAACTAATATAAGTTTTATTCATAAATAAGACGCAATTTTTACGCAAAAAATACAAATGAAAACAGAGTTAGTGATTGATTTAGAGGCGGAAAAGCAAGAGATTCTAAAAAGATATAGGGCATTACTACGGGCAAGCAAATCTACTTTACAAAAGGGCGATAAAAAAGAAATCAGAAAAGCTTTCGATATGGCGCTGGAGAGCCATAAAGATATGCGCCGAAAGTCTGGTGAACCTTACATCTATCACCCTATTGCTGTAGCGCAGATAGCTGCCGAAGAAATTGGCTTAGGAACCACCTCTATTGTATGTGCCTTATTGCACGATGTGGTAGAAGACACCGATATCACTTTAGAAGATATTGAACGCGAATTTGGCAAGAAAACCGCTAAAATTATCGACGGTTTAACCAAAATATCTGGCGTTTTCGATACCAATAGCTCTTTACAGGCCGAAAATTTCCGCAAAATGCTGCTTACCCTGGCAGATGATGTGAGGGTAATCCTGATCAAACTTGCCGATCGTTTGCATAACATGCGTACAATGGATTTTATGCCCCGCCACAAGCAGCTTAAAATCGCTTCAGAAACCATTTATTTATATGCACCATTAGCCCATAGATTGGGTTTATATGCTATAAAATCAGAGCTGGAAGATCTTTCGATGAAATATCTCGACCCTGATACTTACAAATTCATTGCAAAAAAATTAAATGAGAAAAAAGCTGAACGTGCACTTTTCATTAAAAAATTCGTCGAACCTATTGATGAAATAGTTCATGAACAAGGTTTAGTGGCCGATGTTTACGGCAGACCGAAATCAATCCACTCCATCTGGAACAAGATGAAAAAGAAAAATATTCCCTTCGAAGAGGTTTACGATCTTTTTGCCATCCGGATTATTTTGGACTCGGCCCCTGAAAATGAAAAGGCCGATTGCTGGAAAGCCTATTCAATTGTTACCGATTTATACCGTCCAAATCCGGATCGATTACGCGATTGGGTTTCCTCACCAAAAGGAAATGGATACGAAAGTTTGCATACTACGGTGATGGGTCCACGCGGACAATGGGTTGAGGTACAGATCCGTACACAACGCATGAACGAAATTGCAGAGAAAGGTTTTGCTGCGCACTGGAAATACAAAGAATCGAGTAACGATAATGGTCTTGATCAGTGGATCCAGAAAGTACGCGAAATGCTGAGCAATCCGGAAGCCAACGCTTTAGATTTCCTGGACGATTTCAAGATGAACCTTTTCTCGGATGAGATTTTTATTTTCACGCCAAAAGGGGCCTTGATCCAGTTGCCACTGGGTGCTACCGCATTAGATTTTGCTTTCGAGATCCATACCGATGTAGGTGCAACCTGTATAGGTGCTAAAGTGAATCACAAGCTGGTCCCTATTTCGTATAAACTTCAAAATGGCGATCAGGTAGAGATTATCACCTCGAGCAAACAAACGCCTAAAGAAGACTGGTTAAACGTGGTGGTTACAGCCAAAGCCAAATCTAAAATTAAGTCATCTTTAAAAGAAGAAAAGCGGAAAATTGCCGAAAATGGTAAAGAAATCTTAGAAAGGAAGCTGAAGTCGTTAAAAATCACCTACAATACTGATAATCTTCAAAAGCTAAGTTATTTCTTTAAACTACCTTCTACACAAGAGCTTTTTGTTAATGTTGCCCTTGGAAAAATCGAGCTGAAAGATATCAAAGAATACCTATCGAGCGAGAAAGAAGTTGAAAGCCGCGGTCCGGAACGCCCTGAAAATCTTTCTGTTGATGGAATCAAGAGTAAAATTAAAGGTGGAGAATCTGACATTTTACTCATTGGCGAAGATATGCAGCGCATTGATTATACCCTGGCTGCCTGTTGTAACCCAATTCCCGGCGATGATGTTTTTGGTTTTATTACCGTGAGCGAAGGGATTAAAATACACCGTACCAACTGCCCTAACGCTGCACAGCTAATGGCCAATTATGGTTATCGCGTGGTGAAAGCCAAATGGAACAAACAGCAGGAATTAACTTTCTTAACCGGCTTACGCATTGTAGGTATTGATGATGTAGGCTTAATCAATAACATCACCAGGGTAATTTCTACAGACTTTAAAGTAAATATGCGTTCGATTACTGTTGATACCAATGAAGGGATTTTTGATGGTTCGATTATGATTTTTGTAAACGATACCGAACACCTGGAAAACCTGATTAAAAATTTATTAAAAGTTAGAGGTGTTACCGGAGTAACGAGGTTTGATGCATAAATGAGTCGGAAAGTCTGGAGTCAGATGTCGGAAGTCAGGATTTTGAGGCCTAAGTTGCAAGTTATTTGCAATTTAAACTTCTGACTCCCGCCCCCAAACCTCCGACTAATTACAAATCTGTGTAATCATTTAATCGGTGTAATCATTTTTCAAAACAATTTACCTACCTTTGAATGGAGTTTAAAAACTATGTCTGAACAAAAAACAAATGAGCTCGTTCGCAAGATTTTTGAGGCTTATTTAGAAAACAAAAATCTACGTAAAACACCAGAGCGTTTCGCTATATTGGAAGAAATATATTCAAGAAACGACCACTTTGATGTAGAAACCCTTTATATCCACATGAAAAACCAAAAGTACCGCGTAAGTCGTGCTACGGTTTACAACACATTGGAGTTATTGGTTTCATGCGATTTAGTTACCAAGCACCAGTTTGGTAAAAACATGGCACAATTCGAAAAATCTTATGGTTACCGCCAGCACGATCACGTCATCTGCATCGAATGTGGTAAAGTAGTAGAATTCTGCGATCCACGAATCCACCAGATCCAAACCATGGTTGGTGATCTTTTAAAATTTGATGTGAAACACCACTCGTTAAATCTTTATGGCTTCTGCTCTGATTGTAGTATGGCCAGAAAAGTAAACGAAAGTGCAGTAACAGCTGCAAAAATTGTCGAAAATTAAATCAAAATACAAATAAAACCAGCTTAATTTATTAAATAATGACGCAAGTAGATGTACTTCTCGGCCTGCAATGGGGTGATGAAGGAAAGGGAAAAATCGTTGATGTACTAAGTCCAAAATATGATCTTATTGCCCGTTTTCAGGGTGGCCCAAACGCCGGACATACTTTAGAGTTCGATGGCAAAAAATTCGTTTTAAACACAATCCCTTCAGGAATTTTTAACGAAAAAACCATGAATCTTATCGGTAATGGTGTAGTAATCGACCCTATTATCCTAAAAAGAGAGTTAGATAATTTAAAAAAAGCTGGTCATGATCCTGTTGCCGATGGCAAATTGGTGATTGCCCGTAAAGCACACTTAATTTTACCAACCCACCAATTATTGGATGCTGCTAACGAGGCACGCATGGGTAAAAATAAAATTGGATCAACCTTAAAAGGTATTGGTCCAACTTATATGGATAAAACTGGCCGTAATGGTTTACGTGTTGGCGATACTACCCTACCTGATTTCAAAGAGCGTTATGCTAAATTGGTAGAAAAACACACAGAAATCCTTTCGCATTACGAAGGTTTCGAATATGAATTAGCAGAGAAAGAAGCATCATTCTTCGAAGCAATCGAATTCTTAAAAACGATTCCTCATGTAGATAGCGAACATTATGTGAATGGTTTCTTAAAAGAAGGAAAAGCGGTTTTAGCAGAAGGTGCCCAGGGAACGTTATTGGATGTAGATTTTGGTTCATACCCTTTTGTAACTTCTAGTAACACTACAACAGCAGGTGCCTGCACTGGTTTAGGTATTGCGCCTAATAAAGTAGGAGCCGTTTATGGTATCTTCAAAGCATATTGTACCCGTGTTGGTGGTGGCCCTTTCCCTACCGAATTAGATAATGAAGTTGGCGAAAATTTACGCGCTTTAGGTCACGAGTTTGGCGCAACTACAGGTCGCGCACGTCGTTGTGGCTGGATCGATCTTCCTGCATTAAAATATGCCATCATGTTAAACGGCGTAACCGAGTTAATTATGATGAAAGCAGATGTTCTGGATACTTTCGACACCATTTATGCTTGTACCCACTACGAATACAATGGCGAAACAATTGATTACATGCCGTATGACATCATTTCAATCGAACCAAAACCAGTATTGAAAGCAATTGACGGTTGGGCTACTGATGTAACTAAAATTACTTCCGTAGATGAAATCCCAGCCAAATTAACTGATTACATTGCGTTTTTAGAAAAAGAATTAGAAGTGCCGATCAAATTCCTTTCAGTAGGACCAGATAGAGCGCAAACTTTGGAATTACGTTAAAATATACAATTCAGCATAACGACTGAGAAAAAGCAATCCATAATTGGGTTGCTTTTTTGTATTAAAGCAAATCGATCTAACAATTTGCTTATTATCATCGATTTAATTATTTTTGAGTATAAACATTTTACTATGGCAACTATATTAGAAAGCGAAATGCTTAATTATTTTACACAGCTAGACGATGCCGAAAAAAGTTCAGTAGTGAATATGCTTAAAGCATTTATAAAAGGTAAAAGAAAGAGTGCAAACGTTAGCATAGAACAATACAATAGTGAACTATTGGCTGCAGAAATAGAATTTAAAAACGGCAATTATATAACCCACGATCAACTATTAAATGAGATTAAAAGTTGGTAAAAAATAATTTCAAAATTGTCTGGACCAAACCAGCCCAAAACCAATTAAAGGAAATATACAAATATATCAGCGAGGAGTCTGTTCAAAATGCCATAAATGTCATCAACGACCTAACACACGCTGTTGAAAATATAGTTGAGCATCCAGAAAAACATAAAATTGATCAATATAAAAAAGATAATGATGGAACCTATCGTGCTTTTGAAAAACATCATTTTAGAATTTCTTACCGGAACGAAAAGCAAATTATTAGGGTTTTAAGGATTAGACACACCAAAATGAATCCTAAAAAACATTAATTTGACTTACGCTCATTTTTAACAAGCGTATAATTTCAAATCGTTTCAAACGATTTAAAGATAATATTCTAAGTACCTTTCCACTTATGCAGGGTTTAGTTACCTTTGCCGCAGCTTGAAAACCCAACAAAATATATCCCATTTTAAACAAAAAGCTTTGCATTGGGCCAACCAGTTCGACGTTTGTTGTTTTTTAGATTCAAATAGCTATAAAGATGCCTATTCAGCTTACGATTTCATTATCGCTGCTGATGCACATCATGAATTAAAATGCCTGGCAGGCAATGCGTTTGATCAACTAAAAAACTTTTATGCTGCACATAAACAGTGGGTTTTTGGCTTTTTCAGCTACGATTTAAAAAACGAAATAGAAGACCTTCACTCTAATAATTCGGATCATTTAAATTTTCCAGATTTATACTTTTTTGTTCCAAGATACCTGATTGCCTTCAAAAATGGCAATGCCGAGGTTCTGATTGGTCCAGAATCAATTTTAGCTGAAATAGATTCTTTTGAACATCAAATAGAAGTTGAATCTAAAAAAGTAACGATAACACAACGATTGTCTAAAGATCAATATGTTCAAAAAGTAGAAGCCTTAAGAGACCATATTATTCGTGGTGATATCTATGAAGTTAATTTCTGCCAGGAGTTTTTTGCCGAAAATGCAGAAATAGATCCTGTTCAAACTTTCGAGGCGCTAAATCAGGTTTCTCCAACTCCATTTGCTGGTTATTTTAAAGTTCAGGGTAAATATATTTTATCTGCTACTCCAGAACGTTTTTTATGTAAACGTGGGTCGAAACTTACCTCGCAACCTATAAAGGGCACCTCGAAAAGAAGTTTAAATCATTCGGAAGATGAAGCTATAAAATCGCGACTCAGGAACGATATTAAAGAACAGGCCGAAAACGTAATGATTGTTGATCTGGTACGCCACGACCTCACTAAATCGGCCGTTAAGGGTTCTGTTACAGTCGACGAGTTATTCGGCATCTACAGCTTCCCTCAGGTCCATCAAATGATTTCTACCATTAGCTGTGAATTAAGCCCAGAGATTCATTTTGTCGACGCCATTAAAAATGCATTTCCAATGGGCTCTATGACTGGTGCGCCAAAGGTTAGGGCTATGAAATTGATCGAAGAATACGAAGTGAGCAAAAGAGGGATTTATTCCGGTTCATTTGGTTGCATCAGTCCAAATGGTGATTTCGATTTTAATGTAGTGATCAGGAGTATTTTATACAATGCTGAATCTAGCTATTTATCGTTTCAGGTTGGAGGAGCCATTACCTACCAAAGCAATGCTGTTTTAGAATACGAAGAGTGTTTACTGAAAGCCAGTGCCATTTTGAAGGTTTTGGGGAGTTAATTGGTTCACTAGTCATTAGTTCATTTGTCCTTAGCAATCCGTCATCTTGACTGGAACGCAGTGGAATGGAGATATCTATCTACCCAGATTTCTCGACACTTTCTAGTCTTAGCATCTCGCTAAGACTTAATCAATACGCTGAAATAAAAAGGTCTTAGCAAGACTACCTGTAGTCGTAGCGTCTCGCTAAGACTTAAACAATATCTTAAACCTTAATTTAAATAAAAAAGGTCTTAGCGAGACGCTAAGACCAGATAAGCGATCCGACTATATAAATCGTCGTCATCTCGACTGGAATGCAGTGGAATGGAGAGATCTATCCAGTATATCCCGCTTGTTAGATTTCTCGACTGCGCTGCACTCCGCTCGAAATGACGGTACTTTAAAATGGCCCTAAACAAAAAAGGTGGAATTTTCTGCATCATGCAAAACCTTCCACCTTAAACCTTAAGCCCTAAACCTATTTCTTATAATACTGCTGTGCTTCAGGTAAATATTTTTGGATCTGTGCAATACGTGTAGCATCGCTTGGGTGGGTACTTAAAAACTCGGCTGGTTTTTGAGCACCTGCAGATGCAGCAGACATTCTGTTCCAGAAACTGGTCGCATTTTGAGGGTTGTATCCGGCCATGGCCATAAAAATTAAGCCTAAACGATCGGCTTCCAATTCTTGATTACGACTGAATTTTAACATCGCCACTGGCGTGCCTACACCATAAAGGGTATTAAAAATAGATTGAGTTTTTGGGTTTTTAGATAATGCAACACCTGCTGCAGCACCAATACCTTGAGCAACCATTTCTTGCGACATCCGTTCTGCAGAGTGACCTGCAATAGCGTGAGCAATCTCGTGGCCCATTACGGTGGCCAAACCTGCATCGTCTTGTGTTATGGGCAAAATACCTGTATAAACTACAATCTTCCCTCCTGGCATACACCAGGCATTTTTCTCGTTGTTCTGTACCACATTAACCTCCCACTGGTAATCTGCAATTAGGTTGCCATAATTATTGCTGTTCATATACGATTTTACAGCCGTAATTAATCTGCTACCAACGGTTTTAACTTTCAAAGCCTGCGCATTCGAGGCTGGTAAAACTGTAGTTTTATTCTCCGTTAAAAAGGTGCTATAAGCCTGGAAAGCCATTGGCAAAACCTGGTCGTTACTCACTAAATCAAATCGACTACGGCCTGTTAAAGGAACGGTAGAACAGGAGTTAAATAATAATACCCCAGCAACACTTGCTGTTAAAAATAACTTTTTCATAATGCGATTTTAAATGATTAGTAAATACTGATAAGCAAAACCGTAGATTAAACAGTAAGCCTATAAATAAGTTTTAATGAAATGTGTTTTGTTAATTAATTAGTTTTCTTCCTAAACAAATACACTTTAGATTCTTTGCCTTTTAGCAATCTTTCGAGGTTTTTCTGGTGTGTAACTAAGATTAAAATACAAACCACCATGCCATAAAGCACCTCCGATTTGATGGAAACCTGAAACAAGAACACCACACTGAGCGGAAAAGTAAATCCTGCACAAATGGAGCTTAATGAAACGTATTTAGTTAACAACAGCACAACCACAAAAACCAGAACACAAAGCATAGATGCTTCGAAGTTAACTGCCAAAATCATTCCAAAAAGTGTAGCAACACCTTTTCCGCCTCTAAAACCGGCAAAAACTGGAAATAAATGTCCCATTACTGCGGTTACACCGAGTGCGAGCTGATAATTGACAAAAACAACTGAGTTTTGTGGCCCAGTTACCGACATGCCGATTAAATAGGCCAGATTAGTTGCGGTATAACCTTTTGCGATATCGATAATCATTACAGCAATTCCGGCTTTTTTGCCTAATACCCTAAAAGTATTGGTTGCGCCAGCGTTGCCACTTCCATACTCCCTTACATCAACCCCATAAAAGGCCTGACCAAGCCATACAGCTGTTGGTATAGATCCAAAAAGGTAGGCAATCAATAACGCGCTGAGAGAATAAACCGTAACCATAGCCTACAATGATACAAAAAATAAGCTTTTAATTTTATAGCAAATCACTTTAGTATGCTTTTAAACTCATATCCAGGCTTTTCACAGAGTGTGTAAGCGCGCCCATCGAAATAAAATCTACGCCGCAAGCAGCATATTCAGCAACATTCTCTTCAGTAATCCCTCCCGAAGCCTCTGTAATGAATTTACCATCGATTAATTTAACCGCAGCCCTTAAGTTTTCGAAACTGAAATTATCAAGCATAATGCGGTCTACACCACCAGTAGACAAAACTTGAGCTAACTCTTCAAGGTTCCGCACCTCGATTTCAATCTGAAGTGATTTATTTTGATCTATTAGATATTTTTTAGCGGCTGTAATGGCGTTTGAAATTCCTCCTGCATAATCTACATGATTATCCTTAATTAAGATCATATCATATAAACCAATGCGGTGATTTACACCTCCCCCGATCCTTACTGCCCATTTTTCTAAATAGCGAAGTCCTGGAGTGGTTTTGCGGGTATCTAAAATTTTGGTTTTGGTTGTTTTCAATAAAGAAACAATCCGATGGGTTTTAGTAGCAATGCCACTCATGCGTTGCATACAGTTTAAAACCAAACGCTCTGCAATTAAAATAGCATGTGTACTTCCAGAAACGGTTAAGGCAATATCGCCTACTTTTACCGCTACACCATCCTTTAATAACACATCAACCTTTAAAGTATCATCTACCTCCTTAAAAATCTCAAGAGCCAGTTCAATTCCAGCCAAAACACCATCTTCTTTGATAATCAGTTTTGCTTTTCCCTGTGTTCCGGGCGGAATTGTTGAAAGTGAAGTATGATCACCATTACCAACATCTTCGGCAAGGGCATTTTTTATGAATTGATGTATAAGTTGAGTATCCAAAATGTAGATTTTATGCCGCAAAAATAAGAAATATTTGTTAGCAGACAATTTACTGAAGCGTTAAAGTGATTTGTTAACTTCAGAAGTTTCTAGCCTCCGCAACTTACAAAGCTGGCAAAGCCTAGCAGTGGCAAAACTTTGTAAGTCCTGCCCAGCCAATTAATCCTTTGCCGGTTCGATCCTTAATTCAGTAATTGAAAAGCTGGTGTTGAATTTTTTCATGGTGATGGAAACCCTGAAGGTTTCTTTGGCGGTACTTAGAATAATTACACCAAAACGATAATTTGGATTCGTATTAATTTTATGAAAAATACTTGTTTTTATTGGCGGATGTTTAACAAAAAAATCTCTTAAAATCTGTTCACCCTGTGCTTTTGAGTATACATCTTCTTCATCAACTATAATAAGTTCAATAGTTGAGGCGAAACTTTTAGCAATTTCTTTTGAGTTGCCAGCTTTAAAATACGAGGATAAATCATCAATAATATCTGCCTGAAGAGCTGTAGGGTGATATAATGACGACAAACTAATAATGAGTAAAAATAAGCTCCGGATCATTTCTGTATTTTATACAGAACCCTATAGCTAAAATTATGCCATTAGCGTATCAAAAAAAGGATTTCTTCATTTGTATAAGCCTCAATAAAGTTATATTTGCCATATAAACAAAACACTAAAACATGTTATACATGAAAATGTTTTAATGTGGATCAATAAATTTTACAATAAAAATGGTAAACGATAAAAAACTCGCGCTTATAATTCTAGATGGTTGGGGCTACGGAAAACAAGATAATTCTGATGCTGCATATGCTGCCAACACTCCTTTTTTCGATTCTTTATTACAGAAATACCCAAATTCTAAGCTTGAAGCATCAGGTGAAGCAGTAGGTTTACCAGCCGGGCAGATGGGAAACTCGGAAGTTGGGCACATGAACTTAGGTGCAGGCAGGGTAGTTTACCAGGAGCTTGGAAGAATCAACAAATCGATTACCGACAGAGAATTGCACAGTAACCCGGTTTTGGTAAGTGCATTCGATTATGCTAAGCAAAATAACAAAGCAGTCCATTTCATCGGTCTCGTTTCAAACGGCGGTGTGCATGCACATATCGAACACTTAAAAGCTTTATGCGATGCCGCAAATGAAGCAAACGTACCAAACACTTTTGTTCACGCTTTTTTAGATGGCCGTGATACTGATCCAAACTCTGGTCTGGGCTTTATTACTGATCTGGAAAACCACATCCAAAACACAAATGCTAAATTGGCTACCATGGTTGGCCGTTATTATGCAATGGACCGCGATAACCGCTGGGAGCGCGTTAAACAAGCTTACGATGTGATGGTAAACGGTATTGGCGAAAAAACCCAGGATGCGCTGGCCGCGATCAAAAAATCATACGCTGATGGCGTAACTGATGAATTTTTAAAACCAATCGTTTTAACGCAGGATAATGGCGCACCAGTTGCTACGATTCAAAATGATGATGTAGTAATCTGTTTTAATTTCCGTACCGATAGAGGTCGTGAAATCACTACCGCATTAACGCAAAAAGATTTCCCGGAACAGCAGATGCATAAACTGCCATTGTATTATGTTACCATGACCACCTACGATGAGAGTTTTGAAAAGGTAAATGTAATTTTCACCAAAGATGATTTAACTCAAACCATTGGCGAAGTACTGGCCAACAACAATAAAAATCAGATCCGTATTGCAGAAACTGAGAAATACCCACACGTAACTTTCTTCTTCTCTGGCGGAAGGGAAGCTGAATTTAAAAACGAAAAACGCCTTTTAATTCCTTCACCGAAAGTAGCTACCTACGATCTTCAACCAGAGATGAGTGCCGCAGGAATTACCGATGCCATTACCAAAGAAATGGAAACCGGATGGGCCGATTTTATTTGCTTAAACTTTGCCAATCCGGATATGGTTGGCCATACAGGTGTTTTTGAGGCTGTGGTAAAAGCAGTAGAAACCGCAGACAAATGTGCAGAAACGGTGGTAAATAAAGGTTTGGAGCATGGTTATTCGTTTATTCTTTTGGCCGACCATGGAAACTCCGAATTTATGGTTAATGGCGATGGATCTGCCAATACTGCGCATACTACCAACCTGGTACCCTGTATTTTAATTGATAAGGATTATAAAACCATTGCAGACGGTAAGTTGGGCGACATTGCCCCTACCATTCTAAAAATATTAGGCGTGGCTATTCCAGCAGAAATGACAGGAAATGTTTTAGTATAATGGTTAAGAAACTTCATATCCTGGTATTTGCTTTGGCATTATTTTCCTGTAATCAGCGAAAAGAAGCTGAAGCAAATACCGATTTATTGTATTTTGATATAAAAGGATATTTTGGAAAGGAAATTTCTCGCTTACAAAAACTAAACCCCATAGTAAATAAAACCGTTAGTGTAAATGGGGCAACCGAAAGCAAAACAGCTAAAATTGCCGACTGGGCAAAAGAATTAGCGATCTTCGTTAATGCCGATATTAATAAAACCTCGTGGAAAGGGAGTTTTAAAATAAAAGAACAAGATGGCGTTGATATTTATACTTCCGACAATAAAAAAATCCCTATTAAGAAGGTTTCTATAAGCTGGAGCGGTCAGAAAGCAGGTAAAATAGAGATCATCATCGATAATAAAAATATCTTATACCAATCTGAGGATACTTTAACCTACTGCCCGGATAGCCTTTATGCAATCCAAAAGCAACAGAAAATTAGGTTGTTAAAGGGAAAGAAGTATTCAGTTATCGGAAAGCTGAAATAAAAAAATGGGGCTCGAAAATATTCAAGTCCCATTTTTCTTTAAAGACTATATTTTACTTTAGGCTAGCAATCTGAGCCTTATCGTATGTTACCCAATCAATAATATCTTTTCTTAACGGCTGCAAGGTTAATACCTTCTGAAAATCAGCAATAGAATTATTGAACAAAGCTACACAAGCCGCTTTTTCTTCTTTTTTCTTCGCTTTAAAAGATCTGAAAATTGCATAATCCTTATAAGCTAAGCCACGGTTCTGAAACATTTGGGCATCTTCATCACCATTAATTTCAATGGCTTTTGTAAAATCTTTGAGAGATGCCAAATAAAAGTTCTCGCGCATGGAATTTAACGATTCTTTAGGGTCGTTAGCGATTTTTAATCTTGCTATCCCCCGGTAATAATAAGCCGTAACCTCAGTAGGTTTAATGGTTAATAACCGGCTATACGTGGCAATACATTTCTCATATTCACGATTTTGGAAATAAGAATATCCGAGCATCTGGAGCACGTTTGCGTTATCTTTAGTTTTGGCATCAGCTTTTTCTAATTGTATAGCGGCGGTTTTATAATCACCTTTCATCATCGCCTGCATGCTTCTTTCGTAATTGCTTTGTGCGAAACTACTAGTTGATGTAAAAATAATTAATCCTAAAATCGCCTTTTTAAAATAGTTCATGTATGAGTAATAAGTTTAACAAATCTAACGCCTAACCAAATTTATAGGAGAAATTTTTTGCAATATAATCCTATTCTGATAATTTAAAAGTTTTTAATTTTCTTTCATTCAAAACCAAATGCCCTAAACATTAGCTTAAACGCTAAAATATGGTTTATATGATATTGGCGAAAATATTTATATTACTCTGCCTTTTTAACATAAGATTAATATTATTTTCACTTTGGCACAAGAGTTGAATTTATTAACTTAATACCAAAATTAAACAAAGTGAATACGATTGAACTGCCAGTTTGTCGTTAGCGGAAAATGTGATAATGAGTAAACAAGATATATTTGATTTCCATACAGCAATGCCAATTATAAATGAGGATACCGAATTTTTCCCCTTAATGTCTCAACAAGACGAAGAGGAAATGAACAATGAGGAAACGCCCGAAACGTTGGCCATATTGCCTTTGCGAAACACAGTTTTATTTCCAGGAGTAGTTATTCCTATTACAGTTGGAAGAGATAAATCGATTAAATTAATTAAGGAAGCTTACAAAGGAAATAAGATTATTGGGGTTGTTTCTCAAAAAGACGTTTCCATTGAAGACCCTACGTTTGAGCAACTTAATACAGTTGGTACGGTTGCAAACATCATTAAGCTGTTGCAGATGCCTGATGGAAATACCACCGTAATTATCCAGGGTAAACAACGTTTCAGCTTAATTGAAGAGGTACAGAACGAACCTTACATTAAAGCAGTTGTTAAAAAATTCGAAGAACAAAAGCACAAAGCAGATAAAGAGTTTAAAACATTAATCGCTTCTATCCGCGAAATGTCTGCTCAGATCATCCAGCTTTCACCAAATATCCCAAGTGAAGCGAGTATTGCACTTAAAAACATCGAGAGCAATTCATTTTTGATCAATTTCATTTCATCAAACATGAATGCCGAAATGGCCGATAAGCAAAAAATCCTTGAAATGGATAAATTGCAGGAAAGAGCACAAAAGGTAATGGAGCTTTTAATGGTCGAATTACAGATGCTGGAGCTGAGAAATCAGATCCAATCAAAAGTCCGTACCGATTTAGATAAGCAACAACGTGATTATTTTTTAAATCAACAGCTAAAAACCATTCAGGAAGAATTGGGAGGCAGCTCTGCCGATTTAGAATTTGATGCTTTACAAGAAAAAGCTAAAAAGAAAAAGTGGGCTAAAGCAGTTGCCGAACATTTTGATAAAGAGCTGGATAAATTGGGTAGAATGAACCCTGCTGCACCAGATTACTCTGTTCAGTTAAATTATTTAGAGCTTCTTTTAGATTTACCCTGGAGCGAGTTTACTAAAGATAATTTCGACCTAAAAAGAGCACAACGCATCTTGGATAAAGATCACTTCGGTTTAGAAAAAGTGAAACAACGTATTATCGAATACTTAGCGGTTTTAAAATTAAAGCGCAATATGAAAGCGCCTATTTTATGTTTGGTTGGTCCTCCGGGAGTGGGTAAAACATCTTTAGGAAAATCTATTGCGAAAGCGCTAGGCCGTAAGTATGTACGTATGGCTTTAGGCGGTATCCGCGATGAAGCAGAAATCCGCGGCCACCGTAAAACATACATAGGCGCAATGCCAGGCCGTATTATTTCATCTATTAAAAAAGCAGGGGCAGATAATCCGGTTTTTGTTTTGGATGAGATAGATAAAGTAGGAACCGATCACCGTGGCGATCCGTCATCAGCTTTGCTTGAAGTATTAGACCCTGAACAAAACAGTGCCTTCTACGATCATTATGTAGAAATGGATTACGATTTATCCAACATCCTGTTTATAGCAACTGCTAACTCTTTAAGCACTATACAACCTGCTTTGTTAGATCGTATGGAGATTATCGAAGTAAACGGATATACGATTGAAGAGAAAATAGAAATCGCTAAAAAATACCTGTTGCCTAAACAAAAGGAAAACCATGGTTTACAAACTAAGGATATTAACCTAAAAACTCCGCTGATCGAAAAAGTGATTGAAGATTATACCAGAGAATCAGGTGTACGTGGTTTGGAGAAAAAAATAGGTTCTTTAGTGCGTGGTGTGGCTACAAAAATTGCGATGGAAGAAACCTACGATCCAAATTTAAGCAATGAAGATGTAGAACGTATTTTAGGTGCGCCAATTTACGATAAAGACTTATACGAAGGCAATGAAGTGGCTGGAGTAGTTACCGGTTTGGCCTGGACAAGTGTTGGAGGCGATATTTTATTTATCGAATCTAGCTTAAGCCCAGGAAAAGGCAAACTCACCTTAACAGGTAACCTTGGCGATGTAATGAAAGAATCGGCAGTTATCGCGCTAGCGTATTTACGTGCGCATGCAGCTGAATTTGATATAGACTACAGTTTATTTGACAACTGGGATGTTCACGTTCACGTGCCTGCAGGCGCTACGCCAAAAGACGGACCTTCTGCTGGGGTAACTATGCTTACCGCCCTAACCTCGGCATTTACACAACGTAAGGTAAAACAGCATTTAGCTATGACTGGTGAGATTACCTTACGTGGAAAAGTACTTCCGGTTGGTGGTATCAAAGAAAAGATCTTAGCGGCAAAAAGAGCAAACATTAAAGAAATTATCCTTTGCAAAAGCAACCGTAAGGATATTTTAGAGATTAAAGAGAGTTACATCAAGGATTTAAAATTCCACTATGTAACCGAAATGAGTGAAGTAATTGAATTGGCTTTAACCAAAAACAAGGTTAAAAAACCTTTAGATTTAAGTGTTAAAATTGCGCCGATTGTAAACTAATTGCTAATTCTTTTGGATTAACAATCAAAAATCCAATTACAATAAATACTTTTATAGCCTAGGTAAATTGCCTGGGCTTTTTTTATGAAATCATTTTTATTCACTATAGTTTTTGGTTTGGTTGTTTCAACCAGTTTCGCTCAATCTTTTAAAAACGAATTCGGTTTTAAAACCGAAAACGATGCTTATCTGGCTACTTTAAACGATCGATATTATACCAACGGATTATTTATCTACTTCCGCCATGCCATTAATACCGAAAAGCTTTCAGATAAAATAGAGAAAAAAATCTACGAAATTTCTGCCGGACAGAAAATGTATACGCCTTATTGGGGGCAGGTTCCTAACAAAGCGGACCAGGACAGGCCTTTTGCAGGTTATCTTTATGCAGGTGGTGCATATTCTGTTTTCTATAAAAATGAGAGCGTTTTAAAAACCAGTGTAGAATTGGGAACGGTTGGCCCGAACTCGCTTGCCCAAACCGCACAACGTTTCCTACATAAAACCGTAGGTTTTTATACCCCTGCAGGTTGGGATTACCAGATTAAAAATGAACTGGCCGTAAACCTTGCCGCAAATTATAGCAAGTTACTTTTTAGACCTGAAGATCCCATTGTGGATATCAGTGCCCAGGGTTATGCCAACTTAGGTACAACTTTTTCGGGTTTGGGTGCATCAGTGCTTTTTAGGGCCGGAAAACTAAATCAATTGTTCAACAGTGCTTATCACAACGCGGTGATCGGAAATTCGAAAACAAAAAGCTTAAACAATTCAGAATTTTTCTTTTATGTTAAACCGCAGCTAAACTTTGTTGCCTACGATGCTACCATACAGGGAAGTCTTTTTAACAACAACAGTCCATTAACTTTTGGGGTAAAACCGATTGTTTTTGAGCAACAGTTTGGTGTAAATTATAGTTCAAAAAGATTTACTGCCGATTTTAATATCATTTTTAAAACCAAAGAAGTTAAAAGTGTGGCTAAAGCACAGAATTACGGTGGTTTAAGTTTGTATTATAGGTTTGGGAAGCGTTAGGTTAACTGTTTAAATTGGTTAATTGAGCGTTTGCATTGGAACTAAAATAGAAATCAGGCCGTAGGCTTTAATCAATTGATGGTCTTTTGCGACTCTCCTTTTTATCTGCATTTACAGCCTTATTCTTCAATCTTTTTTGAATAACTGCTTTAGGGATTTTTGTTGCTTTTCTTTTCTTCTGAACCTGAAGCGATCGTTTTAACAATTCAATCAACTTGGCAACTGTTTTCTCTTTATTGAGTAGCTGGCTCCTATCCTCTTGCGAGACAATATGTAACAGTCCTTCAGAATCTAAACGGTTTTGGAGTTTTTCCTTCAAAAGTACTTTCTCTTCGTCACTAAAATGCTCGAAAGTATCGATACTAAAAATAAGCTCTACCTTGCTCGAAACTTTATTTACATTTTGCCCACCCTTACCTCCGCTTCTGGAAGTTTTGAAAGTAACAGACCGTAAAATTTCATCTCTTGTAGGCAACATGCTGCAAAAGTAATAATTTGGGATCTAATAAAAACAGATTATTCTCCCTCTTTCGATTCGCTTACCTTGGTGCGCAACCCTACAATATCTTTATCCAATTGGTAAATGCCTCCCCTATCGCTGCCTACCAATTGAAGTTTCTCTAACATCGTTTTCGCCATTTTTTCCTCTTCCAGCTGTTCATCCAAATACCATTGCAAAAATTTAAAAGTAAGATAATCTTTCTCATTCAGTGAAAGTTCTACCAAATCGTTAATGCTTTTTGACACCAACAATTCATTATCCAGAAAATCCTGAAATACCTCTATAACCTGTCCGAAAGAATTTTTGGGCATTTCAAGCGCAGTAATTATGGCATGTCCATCACGATCGTTGATATAATGAATCAGCTTAAGCATATGATGGCGTTCTTCTTCACTCTGACGATAAAAAAACTCGGTATAGCCCTCTAAACCCGGCTGGGTTTCTAACCATGAAGCAATTCCCAGGTAAACTTGCGACGATTCGGCTTCCAGTTTAACCTGGTTATTCAGGGCCGCCAACATTCTTTCAGATAACAACATAATTGTGAATTTATTTTATAATTAAACACATCCAGCAAATCAATGTTTTAGCATTGTCTTGTTTAGAATCTATCTTTATACCTTTAAAAAAATTCAGCATTCTGTTTCTATTTTTTACCTTTGCGCTACGATGAAGAAAAACCTGGTAATAGCAATAGATGGCTACTCATCTTGCGGAAAAAGTACTTTAGCAAAAGCACTGGCTAAAAAATTAGGTTTCATTTATGTAGACAGCGGAGCGATGTACCGTGCCGTTACACTATATTTCTTAAGGAACAACGTCGATATTTCTAACGATGCTAAAGTTGCTGATGCTTTACAACATATCGAACTGAACTTTCACTCCCGCGATTACGAATCCCATATTACCCTTAATGGTGAAGAAGTTTCTGACGAAATCCGCTTAATGCCCGTTTCTGAAAATGTAAGCGAGGTTTCGGCACATAAAATTGTGCGTCATGAAATGGTGAAGCAACAGCAGCGCATGGGTAAATCGAAAAACATCGTCATGGATGGCCGTGATATTGGCACTACCGTTTTCCCTGATGCCCCTGTGAAATTTTTTATGACGGCCGATCCGAAAATCAGGGCCGAACGCAGATTTAAGGAACTGGAGAGCAAAGGCAATAACGAAACTACCCTGGAAGAGGTTTTTGAAAACCTTGCCCATCGTGATTATGCCGATACCACCCGTAAGGAAAGTCCGTTGGTTAGGGCTGATGACGCCATTATTTTAGATAATACCGATCTTACACAGGAAGAACAACTGGCTTTTGCGTTGGAAAAGGTTAATCCTTTTTTGGTTCATTAGTCAGTAGTTCACTGGTCATTAGTTCATTGGTCCATGGTTTATTAGTTGATAGTTGATGGCCGTATTGGTTACTACAAAGCGACGAAAAATATTACAAAGGTTTGGTTAACTGGTTAATTGTTTAAATCGGTTAACTGATATCTATCGCTGCATCCCAAATGCATAGCTTAGTTAATCGTCTTAAGACTAGGGAT
The DNA here is from genome assembly GCF_058801365.1 of Pedobacter sp. GW822-FHT03F06. NCBI lineage: Bacteria > Pseudomonadati > Bacteroidota > Sphingobacteriia > Sphingobacteriales > Sphingobacteriaceae > Pedobacter > Pedobacter sp. GW822-FHT03F06. Next base: position 53,738 of record NZ_JBXANE010000015.1, on the reverse strand, counting down.
TATAGACTAAATAGATTTCTCCATTCCGCCGTGCTCCAGTCGAAATGACGTATCTCTAATCTATCGCTGCATCCCAAATGCATAGCTTAGTTAATCGTCTTAAGACTAGGGATTTAGACTAAATAGATTTCTCCATTCCGCGGTGCTCCAGTCGAAATGACGTATCTCTAAGGTTAATTGTTAATCGGTTAACTGGTTCCAAGCTATGGGCTACAAGACTATCAATCATGAACTACCCGGCTATTCACGATAAACTTCGGACTCCCGACTGAAGACTCCCGACTTCCCAGCCGTTTCCTGAGATAGAAAAAATTTCATATTTTTAGCACCCAACCCAAATGTTACTATGAAATTAAAATCAATTTATCTTGCGGTATTATTTTTATCGCTTACTATCCTCAATGCCAATGCCCAGAAAGGCTGGATCAATCTTTTTAATGGAAAAGATTTAAAAGACTGGAACATTAAAATTGCCAAACACGAATACAAAGAAAATTATGCCAATACTTTTCGTGTAGAAAATGGCGTAATGAAGGTGAGTTATGACGGATATAAAGAATTTGACCAACAATACGGACATATTTTCTACAAAAAACCTTTTTCGGCCTATCTTTTAAAAGTAACCTACCGTTTTGTTGGCGATCAGGCTAAAGGTGGCGAAGGTTGGGCAACCAGAAACAGTGGTGCCATGTTACATTGCCAGGATCCGGCAACGATGTTAAAAAACCAGGATTTTCCCATTTCGATTGAAGCCCAAATTCTTGGCGGAGATGGTGAACATGAACGCCATACCAGTAACGTATGCACACCTGGAACACTAATTGATTATAATGGAAAACTATTTACGGGGCACTGCTTAGATTCCAAATCGAAAACCTATGCAGGCGACCAATGGGTAACCGCAGAATTTTTAGTTTTAGGTGATTCGGTTATCAAACACATTATAGCAGGCGAAGTGGTTTTAGAATATACCAAACCTCAAATTGGTGGCGGCAGCGTTTCTAATTTCGACCCGAAAGTTAAAATAGATGGCAAAGCATTAACATCAGGTTATATTTCATTACAGAGCGAAAGTCACCCGATAGAATTCAAAACGGTGCAACTTTACGATCTGGAAGCCTACATGAAAGATAAAGCAAAACTGAATAGGGTATTGGCTAAAATATTAAAAGAGTAAACCATATCGCTACCTGGTTGTTAGATCTTGATGTAAAAACCTGGTACCTAAATTTATACAATGCTCAATACCCGTTTGTTTAAACCCATTGCTCTACTATTCTTTCTTTTAGTTGCCCATATTACTTTTGGGCAAACTGCTTACAAAGTAAAAGACATACCAAACCCAAAAAACAATGGTGGAGGTTATCTAAGTGATCCTGATGGCATTTTAGGAAGCAGTACGGTTTCTGATTTAAATAACACCATTGCCCAGTTTGAACATGAAACCAATGTTCAGGTGGCAGTGGTGATTGTTAACGATTTCGACCATGATAAAGAAGATTTCGATTTTGCATTTGAGCTTTTTAACACCTGGGGAATTGGCTCAAAAACCAGCAATAATGGCTTATTATTATTTATCTCAAAAGATCGGCGAAAGTACCGGTTCATTACCGGAACGGGGATTGAAGGTGTATTGCCAGATGTAAAGCTTAAGCATATTGCCGAGCAGAATCTCCTGCCAGCTTTCAGGCAAAATGATTTCAGCACCGGGATAACGAATACCATTAATGCAATTGGTGTAATTATTTTAAACCCTGAACATAAATCAGAACTCAATCAGTTTTTCACCCAACACGAAAGCAACAGTTCACTCGAAAATTTTTGGCTTCCTACAGGAATTATCCTACTGGCATTTTTCGGGGTGTTCAAAATTGTGAACAGGCAAGCCAAAAATGGTTTAAATCCAAAAGGCTTTGACAAGAATAAAAATAGTTATGATGCCACCATAGCTAAAGGCTGCGGAGTGGCTTTCTTTATTGTGTTTGTTTCTATTTTTATTTTTGTTTTTACTGGTGCTTTTGAGCTGTTCGAAAAGATAAAATTAGCACATATCCCTTACATTCTTTTTTCTATCCTGGCCATATTGCTTTTCTTTCGGTACCTTTTCTATTTGTCGGCATTAAGAAAAGCGCACCAGGACGACAAAAATTTCTTTGATGCCGTTGTGGCTTTCCACAAAAAGAACTGGTGGTTAGTTCTTTTCTCTCCTATAATTTTAATTGCAATTATACTCCACCTCATCAAGCGCGTTAAAACGATTGATCGTTTCAAGCCAGTTTTGGATAGTAAAAATAACCCGATGATCAGAGTAGATCGCGATATCAATATAGAAGGAAAACCATTTTTAACCGCAGGACAACGTAAAGAGGAAGTTGTTTTAGCTTATGATTATGATATCTGGGAAAGTGCTGACCATAAAGAACATATGATTAAGGCATGGCCAGCGGAAAAATACAATAGTTATACCGAATGCCCCGAATGCACTTTTAGGACATACAAACTGAATGAACGCATTACAGTTAAACAGGCCACTTACAGTCACGAAGGGCAGGCAAAGCTGATAAACGAATGTAGTTTTTGTAAAAAAACAGAATTTATAAAGTGGATCACATTGGCTATGTTGGTCGAATCGAGCTCGTCATCAAGTTCCTCTTCATCAAGCGGCAGCTCATCCTCTTCATCAAGCAGTAGCTGGGGCGGTGGCAGTAGCAGCGGCGGTGGTACTGGTGGAAGCTGGTAATTTATTTAAAAAAATAAACTATGAAAAAGATCATCATCATCGTTGCAGGGTTTTTCATCCTTCTTATATGCTTATGGATTAGCATCAGATTTTTGGGCATTTTCAACACTTACAAAAATGTTTCTGCTGCTAATGAACCTAACATTGCCGTTGATCAACTGGTAATGGCATCCAATTTAAAAGAAGCCAAAAGAGGTGATCTTGTTGTGGTAAAAACCAGCGGTGAGCGTTGCATTTACAGACTTTGTGCACTAGCTGGAGATAAAATTGAAGTAAAAATGGGAGAAGTTTATTTAAACGGTAAGTTGATGGTCCAGAATTACGACACCAAACACAGCTATAATTTCAGTAATGAAATATATAACGACTTAGTTGGTTCAGGCAAAATAAAATCAGAAGAAACTATGTATGCTCTTGGAGGCGAAATACATATGGAGCTTATTGATGCTGAGGCTAAAAAAGCTGGCATTTATCAATATAAAGAAGTAAAAATGCCTGTATTCCGGGATGAGCAAATTGAGCAACAATGGTCAAATAAGTGGAATGTGGATAATTTTGGCCCTGTCTTAGTTCCAAAAGACAGTTTTTTTGTACTAGGAGACAATAGAAACAATGCCCGAGACTCTAGATATATTGGTTTTGTCAAAAAAAGTGAGCTGTTGGGTGTAATACTATAAATGGAGCTGATTTGTAGCCTTTTTTCAATCTTATCCTTACCTATTAAAAGTATTTTCTAATTTTGAAACTCTTAGCACGGTGTTTGCTTATAGCGTGTTTGCAATTACCGATTAAACCGTTTCGCAGAAATCCAATACTTATGAATAGAATTTTCTTCCTCCTCATCGCTCTTTTTATTTTCACGAACCATTTAAGTGCACAAGAAACTTATCGTGTTAAGGCAGACAAATTGCGTGTAAGGGAAAGTAGCGATCCGAAAAGTAAGGTTATTGGAAATATTGCTCAAAATGAAAACATTACGGTTTTAGATGCCAGCAATGCCAAATTCTACAAAGTAAAGTTTAAAAACCGCGAAGGCTGGGCAAGCAAAGATTTCATCGAAAAAATTGCTTCTGCTGCTAAACCAGCAACTCCTCAGGCAAATACTGCACAGCCCACCACTAGCCCTCAAACGGCAGCAAGCGCCGATATGTATCGTGTAACTGCCGACGATTTACGCGTAAGGCAAAAAGCTGATCCGAAAAGCAAAATTGTGGGATATCTACCTAAAGATGAAAATGTTGCCGTGATTGATTCGTCAAATACAAGCTTTTATAAAATTAAGGTTACCAATGGTGAAGGATGGGTGAGTAAAGAATTTTTAGTTAGGATTTCTCCTGTTAAAGCGGCTGCCGAAAAAACAAGCATCGCGGCATCGGTACCTCAAGAAAACAAAGATTACACGAACATCATCTTTTTTGTGGTTGTAGCCTTAATACTGATTACCATTTTATACTTTTCGATCAAATATGCCAGCGGCAATAAATTTTTGATCGGTTTTTCGGTAATTGTGATTCTGGTAACCGGGTATTTCTGCTACATTACTTTTATACAGGCAAAAGTGGTTACAGGTACCTTTGCAAGCAACGAAGACATACAGTACAAAACCTTCAATTTTAAATCGAAAGATTCGGTAACCGTTACCGATGCCTTTACTGATTCTATTTTCACCTCGAAATATGTTATTGAGGGTGATATGATCAAACTTTACGATCAGCAGAATACCATTATGTTATTAATCAGAGATGATGAGACATTAATTGGCGAAGGTTTTACGAGGGGAACGTTTACGAAGAAATAGGTTAAGTTTATTAAGATGAATTTTGAATACCTTTCTTTGGGTACCTGCGCGCTTTTAATTGCATATAAAATATATTTCTTCGGAATTAAAGACAAAACGCATTCGTTGAAAGACCCAAACGGAAACGGACCAACAATGGCAAATTATTATAGCCAATTTATTTGGATCGCATTTCTCGTTATTTTCGGAATGATATACATCATAAGGTCATTTCCTGAAAAGATATGAGATTGTCCTTCGACAGGCTCAGGATGACAATATTTTTTATTTTCACCTTAACTTAATAAATCATTTCCTAGGAACGTTTGGTGAGCATTGTGCACAACCCCTTATTTTTAAACCTGATAGAGCGGAATAGCCCGGAGCGTAGCGAGGACTATAAGCGATAGCAGGACTGCTGCTTCCGATGAAATACTGGGCGCTCATTTTCAAATAATTAGCATAACTAGGCGATTAAACTCTAAATAAACCAGCTACATTTTGGAAAAACATGTGGTAAACTGAAATAACCACCCCGCCTTTCAGGCACCCCTCCAAGGGAGGGGAATTATAAAGAGCTAAAAATCAGCAAGATTTATTAAAAAAATCTTTTCTATTAATTAAAATATTTTTACCTTTGCAGTCCCTAAATAGGGAAAAAAGGAGATAATTAATTAATGGCTAAAAAACAAGTAGCAGAAAAAGAATTAGCAGCTAAAACAGCTGAACTTCAGGGAGAAGGCGGACGCCTGACTGAAAAAGAAACTATTGAATCAGAAGCTGATTCAGTTTCGATCGAATCGATCAAATCATCATTGGCTACACCATCGGAAGATTTCGATTGGGATGCAGATGAAAAAGTTTTCGGTAATTACAATGACGCAGACCGTAAAAAGTTTGAAGATATGTATGCCGGAACATTCAATCAGATCACTAAAGGTGAAATCATCAGCGGTATCGTTGTTTCAATTAACAACAAAGATGTAGTATTAAACGTAGGTTTCAAATCAGACGGTTTAGTTTCTACTTCAGAATTCCGTGATACACCAGATCTTAAAATCGGCGATTCAGTTGACGTTTTCGTTGAAGCACCAGAAGATGCTAACGGTCAATTGATCCTTTCTCGCAAAAGAGCAAAAACCCAAAGATCATGGGAAGCAATTAACGAGGCTCTTGAAAATGATAGAATCATCAATGGTTTCGTTAAGAGCCGTACTAAAGGTGGTTTAATTGTTGATATCATGGGCGTTGAAGCTTTCTTACCAGGATCTCAAATTGATATTAAACCAATCCGCGATTACGATGTATACGTGGGTAAAACAATGGAATTCAAAGTTGTTAAAATTAACCATGAGTTTAAAAACGTAGTCGTTTCTCATAAAGTGTTAATTGAAGACGATTTAGAAAGCCAAAAAGTAGAGATCGTTTCTAAATTAGAAAAAGGTCAGGTATTGGAAGGTACTGTTAAAAACATTACTGATTTCGGTGTGTTCATCGATTTAGGTGGTGTTGATGGTTTACTTCACATTACTGATATTTCTTGGGGCCGCATAGAGCATCCAAAAGAAGTATTATCATTAGATGAGAAAATCAACGTGGTTGTTTTAGATTTCGATGATGAGAAAAAACGTATCGCTTTAGGTTTAAAACAATTAACTCCACACCCTTGGGAGAACTTAAGCACCGACATCCAAGTTGGTTCTAAAGTAAAAGGAAAAATCGTAACTGTTGCAGATTACGGTGCTTTCTTAGAAATCATCCCAGGTGTTGAAGGTTTAATCCACGTTTCTGAAATGAGCTGGTCACAAAACTTAAGAAATCCACAAGAATTCTTAAAAGTTGGTGATGAGATCGAAGCTGAAGTTTTAACTTTAGACAGAGACGAGCGCAAAATGAGCTTAGGTATTAAACAATTATCTAACGATCCATGGCAAGAAGTTGCTGCTAAATTCCCAGTTGGAAGCAAGCATAAAGCAACTGTTAAAAACATGACTAACTTCGGTGTTTTTGTTGAAATCGAAGAAGGTATTGATGGTTTAATCCACATCTCTGATTTATCTTGGTCTAAAAAAGTAAACCACCCTAACGAATTCACTAAAGTTGGTGATGTATTAGACGTAGTTGTTTTAGAACTTGATGTTGATAACCGTAAATTAAGCTTAGGTCACAAACAATTGGAAGAAAACCCTTGGGATACTTTCGAAACGATCTTCACTTTAGATTCGGTTCACCAAGGAACAGTTGTTAAAGTAACTGATAAAGGTGCTGTTATTGCTTTACCATATGGTGTAGAAGGTTTCGTACCAACTAAACACATGGTTAAAGAAGATGGTACTTCAGTTAAAGCTGAAGAAACTAACGACTTCAAAATCATCGAGTTTAACAAAGAAGCTAAACGCATCGTTGTTTCTCACGCCCGTATCTGGGAAGAAGTTAAAGCTGAAGCTGTAGCAGAAGAAAGAGCAACTAAGAAAAAAGAAGCTAAAGCTGCTGTAACTGCTGTTAAAAAAGTTAAAGATTCTGTAGAGAAATCTACTTTAGGAGATTTAGACGTATTGGCTCAATTGAAATCGCAATTAGAAGGCGAAGAAAGCAAAGCTAAAAAAGGCTAGTTCTTTTTAACTGATCATATTAATCCCGATAGCGAAAGTTATCGGGATTTTTTTTGACCTCTCCCTATTAAAGGCAGAGATTTTTGTTTTTTTGCTTCCCTATCCTTGAAGAGAGGGAAATTAAGGAAGTGCTTTTAACCCTATCTTAGATTTTAAGTTTATAGAGTTAATCTATTTTGCGAAAATTAAAGCAACCGCTCATCGGTATTATAGCCACGGAAACACGGAGTGCACGGATTTCCTCAATGAATCGTCATTGCGAGAAGGCTTTTTCAGCCGACGAAGCAATCTCATTAACGCAATTAAAAACAAGACAGAAGCTTATATTTTCTCAAATGCCTTATATGGTAAATGATAACTAGAAAACCAAAGCAACTGCTCATCGGTAACTCCTGCCCCGCTATACTTTCTGCCATGAAAAACGGCATTCATCCTATCGGGTTTATGTAACATATGTAGTTCGTTCTATCAAACCTTTCCTTTCGACCACCTATAATTATTACTTTTGAAAAAGTAACCTACCCTTTTCAGCATGAGAAAAATTATCCTTTTGTTTTTATCAATTATTTCGTTTAAACTTTCAGCACAGGAAGTGAATATTATTCCGCAACCTGCAAAACTGGAAATAAAATCAAAAGAATTGCCGTTTAAAATAGATAGCACTACCGTAATATATACAAATGATTCATTGGCTAGTCCATCAATAACTTTTCTTCAAAATTACCTTAGTAAGAATTATAATTTCCAACTCAAAATAAATAGAACCCCAGACATAAGTCGAACTAACGCTATAAATCTGATAATCGCCGAAAAGTTTTCTAATCCAAAAGAATACATTCTAACGGTTACGAATAAATCAATAATTATAGGCGCTACTTCTGACACATCTATCTTTCAAGGCATTCAAACCTTGATTCAACTATTACCAACTTCAAAATCACTTCCACTTCAAATCCCATCGGTTTCTATTACCGATTACCCACGCTTCGATTATCGCGGCATGCATCTGGATGTAAGTCGCCATTTTTTTGACGTTGCTTTTGTAAAACAGTACATCGATTATTTAGCGCTTCATAAAATGAATTATTTCCATTGGCATTTAACTGATGACCATGGCTGGAGAATAGAGATTAAAAAATATCCTAAGCTTACGGAAATTGGAGCATGGAGAAATGGAAGCATCATTGGTTTATGGCCCGGACAAGGAAACGAGCATATAAAATATCAGGTATTGCCGGCAGATGTAAAAATTACGCCAAAAGATGCCGTTATTAAAACCGATGGTATCCGCCACGGTGGTTATTATACCCAAGAACAAATTAAGGATGTGGTTGATTATGCTACTAAACGTTACATCACCATTATTCCTGAAATAGAAATGCCTGCACACAGCATGGCCTTATTGGCTGCTTACCCAGCATTGGGAACAAGGCCAGATAAAAAATACGCAGTTGCCGAAACCTGGGGAATGATGAACAAATACAACAATGTACTTCAAGCGTCTGACACAACTTTTAAGTTTCTGGAAAATGTATTAACTGAGGTAATGGCTTTGTTCCCTTCGCAATACATCCATATTGGTGGTGATGAAGCTTCTAAAGTATGGTGGAGACAATCTGCTGTTTCGCAACAGATTATGAAAGCTAATGGTTTGAAAAATGAAAGTGAGCTACAGAGTTATTTCATTCGCAGGATGGAAAAATTTGTAAATAGCAAAGGCAAAACCATTATCGGTTGGAACGAAATCTTACAGGGCGGTTTAGCCCCTAATGCAGTTGTAATGAGCTGGCAAGGAGAAAAAGGCGGTATAGATGCCGCAAAACAAAACCACAAGGCCATTATGACACCCGAAGATAAGATGTATTTCAATCATGGTCAATTTGTAAAAGAAGACAGTTTAACCGCAAACAAATTTTCGCCTTTAATTAATGTTTACAATTATGAACCCATACCAGCAGAATTAAATGCCGAACAGGCAAAATACATTTGGGGCGCGCAGGGCTGTTTGTGGAGTGAATACATTACCAATCCGGCAAAAGTGCAATATTTAATCTTTCCCCGATTAGATGCCTTGAGCGAAGTTTTGTGGAGTCCGAAAGAAAAACGGAATTATCCAGATTTTCAAAAAAGGCTAAAAACACAGTTTAAACGATACGATTTAATAGGGATTACCTATTCGAAAAGATATTTAGAAAATTAGTGGATTAGCTGATTTGCCACCTGTAATTGATATGCTCCTGGTGTAATCCCGACATTCTTTTTAAATGCCCTGATAAAGTAATTGGCATCACTGAAACCAAGCTCGTAACTGATTGATGCTACCTTAGCCCCAGGCTGGGCCAGTAAAAGTTTGGCTTTGTTAATCTTTTCGGTTAAAATAAAATCATTTGGACTGATACCAAGCTCGCGCTTAAACAACCGGTAAAATGTGGCTTTGCTCATGCAGGCCTTATCGCTCAGACTATTGATACTGATCTTTTCATTGAGATTTGATTTAATATAGTTCAGTACAAAAGCCAACGGATTTTGATTGAGGTTATAACCATCATCGCTAATGGTTTTAAGATTTTGGGTCTGCATAATGCGGACCAACAGTTCTTTTAAGGTTAAATCGGCCAAAACATCTTTTTCTTTTGTTCGTTCTGAGCAGATCCTGATCACTTTATTAATGAGATAGGCAATCTCTTCATTGTTATAAAAATGGTATTCATCGTAATTTAGCAGCCATTTTTCGTTGCTTCCTTCTTTTGGAAAAAACTCGTTTAAATAAGCAATTGTTTTTTGAATCTGCTCCTGATCGATCGCCAGAGCAATACATTGGGTAGGATTAAGGTTAGAAGCTTCAGGAAAATCAATTTCCATGGTAACGGCCGGCGGAACAATAACGGTTTGACCAGGAAAATAATCAAAGCCTTTCTTATCGAATAAATGCATCACTTTTTTCCCCCTCAACATACTCGTAATTACAAAATCGTTAAAAGTAAGCGGAACTTTATACGATTCGGTATAGGTTTCGAAAACATTTAATTCGCATCGCTCTAAGGTGTATGAGGTTCTGTTCTCTACCAAAGTTTGCAACGTTTCCGAAGCACTAAGCTTTACCTGATCTAATGTATGTTGCATAAACCGAAATAATTTGGTTAGAAATATTTGCTATAAATCAAATATAACTATTTCATCTGTTTATACCTCACCACCAAAACACCTACTCTAGCTACACAGGCCTCAATCTTAGCTGGCCGGCCACGGGGATCGTTTAGCGTTTCAATATGATTACATAAGCTGAAACAATAGTGCTATCAATTGATCCGATTATACTATCTGCCCCGTCTGCTTTGCCATTAGGTTTGTATTAACCAAATCTTATAACCGCAAAAATCATGATGAGCAATTTCTTTAAAATCCTATACCTAAACCGCTCATGATGGTTTTTAAGAATTTAATAATCAATAATAATTATGGAAAATTTAATTGAGAAACCATCATTCAAAACTCATTACGATAATTACATCGGGGGGAAATTTGTAGCACCAGTTAAAGGCGCTTACTTCGATAACATATCGCCGATTGATGGTAAAGTTTTTACCAAAGCAGCACACTCCACCAAAGAGGATTTAGAGTTAGCCGTTGATGCTGCCCACGAAGCATTTAAAACCTGGAGCAAAACCTCCTCTACCGAAAGAAGCATCATTTTAAACAAGATTGCACAACGGATGGAGGATAACCTCGAATATCTGGCAGCAGTTGAAACCATAGATAATGGAAAAGCGGTTAGAGAAACCTTAGCGGCAGATTTACCGCTGGGTATAGATCACTTCAGGTACTTTGCAGGGGTCATCCGCGCAGAGGAAGGATCTCTATCAGAACTCGATCAGAATACGGTTTCGTTAATTGTACACGAACCAATTGGTGTAGTGGCCCAGATTATTCCATGGAATTTTCCACTATTAATGGGCATCTGGAAACTGGCTCCTGCCCTGGCTGCCGGCAACTGTGTGGTTTTAAAACCAGCAGAAAGCACCCCAGTTTCGATTATGGTTTTAATGGATTTAATCGGCGATTTATTGCCGCCGGGCGTAGTAAATGTGGTAAACGGATTTGGTTCAGAGCTTGGCCGTGCATTGGTTACGAATCCTAAAGTTTCGAAAGCTGCATTTACGGGCTCTACCCCTACAGGCAGATTGGTCATGCAATATGCTACCGAAAATATTATACCCGTTACACTGGAGCTTGGTGGAAAATCGCCTAACATTTTCTTCAGCTCAGTAATGGCCGAAGATGATGCCTTTTTAGATAAAGCGGTAGAAGGAGCTGTAATGTTTGCCTTAAACCAAGGCGAAATTTGTACCTGCCCATCTCGTTTATTGATCCAGGAAGATATTTACGAAAAATTTATTGCGAAGGTAATTGAGCGAACTAAAGCAATAAAAATAGGTAGTCCATTGGATAGAACCGTAATGATGGGTGCTCAGGCCTCCAAAATACAATTCGAAAAAATTGCCGCTTACATTAAGTTAGGTAAAGAAGAAGGTGCTGAAGTTTTGACTGGGGGAGAAATTAATGAACTACCTGGCGAATTGGGTGGTGGTTATTACATCAAACCAACCATCTTTAAAGGCCATAATAAAATGAGGATTTTCCAGGAGGAAATTTTCGGGCCGGTATTGGCCGTTACAACCTTTAAAACAGTTGAAGAGGCCATTGAAATTGCAAACGATACTTTGTATGGTTTAGGTGCTGGTGTGTGGACCCGCGATGCACATGAGCTTTATCAAGTGCCAAGAGCCATTCAGGCTGGCCGTGTTTGGGTTAACCAATACCACGCCTACCCTGCAGGTGCTCCTTTTGGTGGCTACAAACAATCAGGTGTGGGTAGAGAAAACCATAAAATGATGTTAGGCCACTACCGCCAGACTAAAAACATGCTCATTTCTTACGATAAAAATAAATTAGGTTTCTTTTAACAGGAAATAAAGATTTACAAATCTAGTTCCGCTGATTTTGTCGATTTCCGCAGGTCTTAAAGATCTGCGGTTTTCAAAAAAAGTTCCATTTCAATGTAAAAAACAGATCATGATCAAGCGTATAGACAGTACAGAAAAAGCAAAAGAGCTGATTGCCATACTTAAAGAAAAACACGGAGAACTGATGTTTTACCAGGCTGGTGGATGTTGCGAGGGTACACAGCCACAATGTTTCGAAAAAGGAGGCTACTACCTGCGGATGCGCGATGTTTGTTTGGGTGAAATAGAAGGCTGCGAGTTTTGGGTAGACCGGGATCTTTTCGAGTACTGGAAATTCTCGCACTTTACTTTAGATGTGCTGGATGGATTTGGCGTAGGTGGTTTTTCTTTAGAAACCCCGCTTCAAAAAACATTTAAAATTCACTACAGACTGTTCTCTGAAGAAGAACTAAAAGATCTTGAGCCCGTTAAAACGGCAGAATAAATATTGTTAGTTGGTAAACACAGGTCAGTTTGGAGAAATCCGGCTAACTTTTTTGTTTATATATTCTATAATTAAATCGCGATCTCGACTGGAACGCAGTGAAATGGAGAGATCTACCTCGATAGATTTAGTTTCACTGCGCACTACCTGGTTCTCGACTTCGTTGCACTCTATTCGAAATGACGACCTCTGTGATATATCATCCATCATTTCACCTTATTTCTAATATCTTTTGTTTAAAAAGCTTTGAGATCACGCTAATAAAAAGCATGTGTAATTTTAAAAATTTATGCAATCTTTGCATTAAAAATTAAACCATGCGTAAACTATTTGCCGTCCTTTCTACCATCATTACCCTATTTGCTATCAAAGAAACGGTATATGTATTTACTTCTACTGAGGCAGACATAGTTAAGCAAAAAGCAATCATGATTGTAATTGCCTTAAGTATTACTATACCGTTGCTTATTTTAACACTTTGGCTTTGGTCACCAGGTAGAAAGAAAAATGGTCAACAAAACTAAGCGATAAACTTACTTTTCAACTCAGGTGTTGGCACCCAGCAACTTTCCTGCCTGCCCCACCATTGGTAACGGTTTTTAGCAATAATATCGTAAAACCAATCACGGATAAATTTCGGAACCAGGAGAAATACATAAAGTAGCGGAATCAATCCATTAAGTTTTCCGGCTACCCGCAATGCCGCTGATGATTTGGTGTAAAGCCTTCCCTCCTGTAATAACAAAATGGTATTTAACTTCTGAGGATCAGCATTAAATTTCGACAGCACTTCTTTGGCGTAATCACCTTGTAGCGCCGTAAATTTGAATTGATCTTTTTTATCGTGTGCAATAACAAACTGAACCGATGCATTGCACAGATTACAAACGCCATCAAAGAAGATTACAGGTTGCCCGATCATATGCTATAAAAATAAAGTTTTTTAAGCTAATAAATATCTGAGGAATGTCTAATAACCATTAGTTGATAAGCGGAGGCAGAAATATCTGATGAATATAACACGTTAGTTTTTCCCATAATTGCAGAAACTGGCCACCTAAACCGGATGGAAACGGCAGCTTCCGATTGAAAACCGGAACTATAGTGTACAGCCAGACCAACATTAAGATGAAAAACAGCCATTGCTTTCCAAAAAGCATTGCAAATGAAAAATAGATTTTTAAATGTTGTAACAGAACAATTTAGCATTCAAAAAATAAAACAATCCAGCTTCAACTTTCTTACCTTAAAACATTTTTATATATTTGCCCAATCCTTCTTCAATGCAAAAGAAAACACTTCTTGACGGACAAAAAATTCAGATTACAATTAAGAGGCTCTGCCATCAATTAATTGAAAACCACGACGATTTCGCAAATACCGTTTTAATTGGCATCCAGCCAAGGGGTATTTTTTTAGCAGATCGCATTCATCAGGATCTTCAACAGATTCTAAAAAACAAGAAAATTTTAAAGGGAAACCTTGATATTACTTTCTTTAGAGATGATTTCCGCCGTAAAGACGGGCTGGTTACCGCAAGCAGCAACTCGATCGATTTTATTATCGAAGGCAAAAAAGTAATCTTAATTGATGATGTACTTTGGACCGGCAGAACCATTAGAGCAGCACTTGATGCCCTACTTGCCTATGGCCGCCCAGAGAAAGTTGAACTTTTGGTTTTAATAGACCGCAGGTTTAGCAGACATTTACCTATCGAACCCGATTACATTGGGCATCAGGTAGATAGTTTAAACTCGCAACAGGTAAAAGTAACCTGGGCGAGCGAAGGAAGTGAAGACAAAGTGATTTTAATATCCGAAAATAATAAATAAAAATGGCAGCAGAAAAACTATCAACCCGACATCTTTTAGGCATTAAAGATATTAACCGGAATGATATTGAATTGATTTTCGAAACTGCAGACAATTTCAAGGAAGTGATTAACAGACCGATAAAAAAGGTCCCTTCGCTCCGTGATATTACCATTGCCAATATCTTTTTCGAAAACTCTACCCGTACCAAACTTTCTTTCGAACTTGCAGAAAAAAGGCTTTCGGCCGATGTGGTCAATTTTGCTGCCTCATCTTCATCAGTAAGCAAAGGCGAAACCCTGATCGATACTGTAAACAATATCTTATCAATGAAAGTTGATATGGTGGTGATGCGCCACCCTTATGCGGGTGCTGGTCAGTTTCTAAGTAAACATGTTAAAGCGCAGATTGTAAATGCCGGAGACGGTGCACACGAACACCCAACACAAGCCTTACTTGATGCTTTCTCCATCCGCCAAAAACTGGGCGATGTAGCCGGCAAAAAAGTAGTAATAGTGGGCGATATCCTACACTCTCGTGTAGCGATCTCAAACATCCTTTGCCTGCAGCGTTTAGGCGCAGAGGTAATGGTTTGCGGGCCTACTACATTAATCCCGAAACACATCCACCAACTTGGAGTAAAAGTTGAGCATAACCTAATTAAAGCGCTGAACTGGTGCGATGTAGCAAACATGCTACGTATCCAATTGGAGCGTCAGGACATTAAATATTTCCCTTCGTTAAGGGAATATGCCATGATGTATGGCTTAAACAAACAGATCTTAGATAACCTCGATAAAGAAATCATTGTCATGCACCCTGGCCCAATAAACAGAGGTGTTGAGATTACCAGTGATGTAGCCGACAGCAAACAATCAATCATTTTAGAACAGGTAGAAAACGGAGTGGCTGTGAGAATGGCTGTGCTGTATCTATTGGCAAGTCAGGGGTAGGTTAGTTCAATAGTTCATTGGTCATTGGTTCATTAGTACTGGGTTCATAAACTAGCATAGTACATTGATAATCGTTCATTAGTGCATATTTCATAGACCAGTATCGTGCATTAATAATTGTTCATCTCTCCGTGTTACCGAGCCCAGTATAGTCCATTGTTCATTATAGTGCTAATAATAATTAATTTCTCTCAAACGGTTTACTGGATGTAAACAACGGTCAATCAGCCTATCTAAATGATTCCTATAAAAATTGCGATCAGCAGCAAGAAGGCTTGGTTGAGAAAAGGCCACCCCGCAATGACCAATAGTGGGACTAATGAACTAGTGACAAATGAACCGATGAACCTCTACCGGATGTGGCGGCGCACCAATGAACTAATGGCTATTGAACCAATGAACCGTTAAGGGATGTGGCGGTACCAATGACGAATGAACTAATGACCAGTGAACCTAATTTTCCACATTCGTTCAGCCCTCAATACCAAACCAAAAATCCTATCGTTAATTTGTGTTATTAACAGATGTTAATTACTTCTGTTGATAAGCTTTGATACTATTTCTAATTTAGTACCAACCATATTTGAAACCAATGCAGAAAAAATACCTACTAATTCCGCTAATTTTAGCAGGAAGTTTTAGCACCTACGCTCAGGTTAGCGCTGTGCAAAACCTCAACAAAAACTATCAAACGGGCTTAGAATTATTAGACAAAGAAAAATACACAGCGGCGGCACAGCAGTTTAAACTTGTTGAGCTGCAACGTTATAAACCTTCTACCCAAACGGAGAGCAATGCCGAATTATCTTTACTGAAAGAGAATGCGAAATTTTATGCAGCTGTTTGCGCATTAGAGTTAACCAATAGCGATGCCGAAAGTTTGTTTCAGGCATTTATCCGCGATTATCCATTAAACCCAAACACCAAATTGGCTTATTTCTACGTTGGAAAAACTTATTTCAACCAGAAAAACTATAAAAAAGCTTTAGAATGGTTCGAAAAAACAGATCCTTCTACACTTTCGGGCAAACAAAGAAACGAATACCAGTTTAAACAGGGTTACGCCTATTTCGAACTTAAAGACTACGACAAAGCAGAGCCTTTATTCGAAAAAGTTAAAAAAGAAGAAGGCGATTTCCAGGAAAGTGCCACCTACTACTTTGCTTACATTAATTACTTAAACAAAGAGTATAAAACGGCATTGGCCAACTTCGAAAAGTTAAAGGGCTCTCCTACTTATGAGGCGAGTTATCCATACTACATCACTTCGATGTATTACCTTGACGAGCGTTACGATGATGTAATCAGCTATGCTTTGGCAGCTATTCAAAAAACAAAACAACAGTTCGAACCAGAAATGTTGAGTTTGGTTGCGGCATCATACTTTGCAAAATCTGAATTCAAAAACGCTGAAAAGTATTTCGCCGAATATTATTCAAAAGATAAAAGCGAAACTAAAAACAACCTCTTCATTTACCAGTACGGATACGCTTTGTTCCAGAATAAAAAGTACAAAGAGTCGGTTGCCGTTTTAGAAAAACTAAATACCGATGATGTTTACCTTCAAAATGGTATGCATACTTTGGGTAAGGCCTTTATTCAATTGGGCGATAAACCAAAAGCGCAGAGTGCTTTTTTCAGGGCATCGCGTTTAAGTTTTGATAAGGGTATTCAGGAAGAAGCCTGGTTAAATTATGCCAAATTAAGTTACGAATTAGAATTCCACCAACAGGCTTTAGAGGCTACGCAGGGTTTCTTAAAAACTTTCCCAAAATCGCGTAAAATAAACGAAGCGAAAACTTTATTGGGCGAGGTTTTATTAACCACCAAAAACTATCAGGCGGCTGTAGACATTTTAGAACCTATTCCGGATAAAAACCTTGAGGCTAAAGAAGCTTATCAAAAGGTGACTTATTTCCGTGGATTAGAGTTTTATAATGAAAGAGCTTTCCCTAATGCATTATCGATGTTTTTACGTTCTGAAAAGTTCCCAGAAGACAATGAAATTAATGCTTTAAACACTTACTGGAAAGCAGAATCGATGTACGAGTTGCGTAAGTTTGGTGAAGCGGTTACCACTTTCGAGAAATTCTTGAAGATGCCAGATGCAGATAAAACCGGGGTTTACAATTTCGCGAATTATGCTTTGGCTTATGCGGCTTTCGAAGATGAAAAATACAGCAAGGCAGCTACTTATTTCGAAAAATTCCTCGCGGGTAGTGATAAAGACCAGAAAACGATTGATGATGCCACCATCCGTTTAGCCGATTCATATTTCGTAAACAAAAACTATGGTGATGCAATGGCGAATTACAACAAGATCATCAGTCGCAAAACCACTTCAGAAGATTATGCCACTTTCCAGAAAGGAATGATCCAGGGATTGGAAAACCAGTACGATGCAAAAATTGCAACCATGCAGAGTTTATTGAAGGCTTTTCCTAACTCAAACTATGCAGATGATGCTGGTTTCGAAACCGCATACACCTATTTCAACAAAGGCGATTTCGATAAATCTAAATCAGATCTGGTAGAATTGGTTGCTAAATACCCACGCAGTAGTTATGTAGCAAAAGCTTTGGTTACCATTGGCTTGGTTCAATACAATCAGGATCAGGACGATGCCGCTTTAGAATCGTTTAAAAAAGTAATCCGCGATTACCCTACTGCCGATGAAGCCAAACAGGCAATGGAATCGATCAAGAACATTTATGTAGACCGTGGCGATGCAAATGGTTTTATTGCTTATGCTGCTACTACCCCACTCGGAAATTACTCGGGCTCAGAACAGGATAATATCGTTTTTGCTGCAGCCAACAACACCTACTTAAAAGGCGATGCCAACGGGGCATTCCAGGCTGTAAATGCTTATTTTGATAAATTCCCTAAAGCCAACCACGAAAAAGAGGCTAAATTTATCCGGGCAGAATCGCTGGTAAAACTGGGCAGGCCCGATGAAGCCATTCCTGATTACGAGTTTATCTTAAACGACTGGACAAGTGATTACACCGAACGTTCTTTGGTAAGCATCTCTCAACTCTTCTTAAATCAGAAGAAATACAATGAGGCGATTGTTTACCTGAAAAGATTAGAAACTACAACCGATTACAAGTCGCACTATAGTTTTGCCATCAACAATTTGTTAAAGGCTTACACCGCTTTAAACATGCCTGATGACATGCTTAAATATGCACAGCTGACCAGAGAATCGGAAAAAGCTTCTGAGGAAGAAAAAAACAGTTCGAGTTTATTCTCTGGCAAGGCTTACTTGTTAAAAGGCGATACCACCACGGCAATTAAGGAATTTAAAAATGTAGTGGCCAAAACAAAAACCGTTGCTGCAGCCGAAGCGAAATATAATTTAGCTTTATTGGAATACAATAAAGGTGATTTCAAAACTTCATCTAAAACCTGTTTCGATCTGATTAACAACATGGCTGCTTACGATTACTGGGTAGCAAAGGCGTTTATCCTTTTATCTGATAACTATGTGGCCCTGAAAGATAATTTACAGGCAAAAAGTACACTTCTCAGTATAATTGATAACTACGAAGGCAAGGATGATATTATCCCTACAGCCAAAGAAAAACTAGAAAAACTAAACCAGAAGAAGTAGCATTATGAAATCGATTAAATATATATATAGTTCACTGTTTTTTTTAGCTGCCGGATTAACGACTGCTCAGGCGCAGGATAAAAAGGCCGATGAAAAAGCAGTAGTAAACGAAGAAATTGAAGTAGTTCGTCCATATAAACCAATTTTGGCTGAGGCTGTAAAGCTGAGAAGAAGCCCGAATTTAGATGATGTTAAAACTTACAAAGCAAAATTAAACTACAGTATTTTGGATAGAAAGCTGGAGTTGAACAGTGATATCCAAAAGCTACAGGCACAAGCCCTAGCCGAAGAAAAAGAAAGCATATTGGTTAACAATTACGTAAAAGGTGCATTCGGGTCGTTGGCTACTCTTTTGGGTGAAGCTTATTTCAATACCGGTAAAGATGAAGGTTTACAGGTTGGTGGATACTTTAAACATTTTAGTCAGGAAGGAAAGCTGAACAAGCAGAATAGCAGTAACCAACAATTAAGTGTTTTTGGCCGTAGTATTTTAGAGCAGAATACCGTGAGTGGCCGCATTAATTTTGAACGCAACAGCACCTACTTTTATGGTATAGATGATGCCAGACCTACGCTAAACCCTAACCCTGATAAACAAGCCTTAACCACCATTGAGCTGGAAGGTGAGCTGGTAAAAAACTTTACTGAAGATGAAGATGCTTTTAGTTATGCTTTAAAAGCCAATGGGTATATCTGGAATGATAAATTTAGCGCAAAAGAAAACTACCTGAGCTTAAACGGTTATGTAAACAAACGTATTAATTCGTTAAACTTAGGTTTAGCCGCATCAACCGAATTCGGTAATAGCAAAGATGCTTTAACCAGTGTTGGCAATAACCTGTTGCGCTTAAATCCGTACATCCGCTTACAGGTTAAAGGCGCTAAAATTACAGCGGGGATTAATTTTGTACAGGAGTTTGGCGCATATAGCAGCTCTAGAATCTTTCCTGCCGTTACTGCCGATTTCACTTTAATTCCTGATTATTTACAGGTTTTCGGAGAAGTTAAAGGCGATGTAAACAGAAACTCATTAAAGGGCTTTACCGATGAAAACCCTTGGTTAAACAGCAATATCGTGGTTAGAAACACAGTTGAAAAGTTAAGTTTCAGTGCGGGTATTAAAGGTACCGGTGGCCCGGGTTTTGGTTACAAAGCGCGTGTATATGTAAAACAGTTTGATGATATGCCTTTGTTCATCAACAACTATACTGATTTTAACAAATTTGATGTAATATATGATTTCGGTAAAACGAAATTAACAGGTTTAGAAGGTGAGATTTCCGTTCAGGTAAGTGATGCCTTAAAATGGACAGGTAAATTAAACATCGACGATTGGAAGCCTGCTTCAGAAACCTACTCTTGGTTTAAACCGGGTTTAAAAGTAAGTTCTAACTTTGTTTATACCTACAATAAAAAACTAAGCTTTAACGCTGGTGTTGTAATCCAGGATGATATTAAAGCAAAAGTAAACATTTCCAACCCAGTTAATCCTGCACAATATGTGATCCCAAATCCGTTGATAGAGGAAATTCAAACAGTAAAAGGTTATGTTGATTTGGGGCTTGGTGCAGATTATAGGATCAACAAAAAGTTCTCCGTTTTTGCAAAAGCAAACAACATCTTAAATACAAACTACAGCAAATATTTGTACTATCAAGTAAACGGATTTAATATCTTCGGAGGATTGACGTATTCGTTTTAAGCTATTAAATCGTAAAATTCATTTTTATCTGATATGCCTTTAAGTTTAACCTTAAAGGCATATTTTTTTGTAGGCTTAGGTCGGCCGATCATTAGCAAAACAGTTTTAAGATAATTATTTCCAGAAAAAATTATTAGCACATATTCTCTTAATTGAACAACATTATTTTATTGTGATTTCGACTATATTTACTTCAGTTAGCGGAAAAATTAAAGCGAAATGAGAATCCCAACAATACACGGATATATTGACAGAAGAATCTTAATCAACTTCACAGCCGACCCAAAGATTGTGAAAGAACTGATTCCCTTTCCTTTTAGGCCAAAAGTTTATATGGAAAAGGCTATTGTTGGAATATGCCTAATCAGACTAAAAAATATAAAACCAAAAGGGTTACCAAACTTTATGGGCGTAAATTCTGAAAATGGTGCGCATCGAATTGCAGTCGAATGGGACGAGGATGGCGTAACAAAATCAGGAGTTTATATACCACGTCGGGATACTTCGCTAAAATTAAATGCGCTCATTGGTGGACGAATATTTCCCGGCAAACACTTTCATGCAAAGTTCAATGTAGGAGAAGAAAACGGAAATTATCAAATTAGCTTTAAAAGCTCAGATAATACCGAAATATTAATTGATGCTAATGAGACTTCTTTGTTTGATAATAAATCAATTTTTAAAACACTAGAAAATGCATCTGACTTTTTTGAAAACGGCGACCTTGGATATTCACCAAATAAAGACAAATTTGATGGTCTGAGATTAAAAGCATACCATTGGAAAGTTAGGCCACTTGAGGTTTTGAAAGTAAAATCGAGTTTTTTTGAAAACGAAGATCTTTTCCCCCCAGGATCGGTGACTTTTGACAATGCACTACTTATGACAAACGTTGAGCATGAGTGGAAAAGCGAAACAGACAAATAACCATAAACATTTTAGATCAAACAAGCATGAAGCAACTATTCATAACCATCTTTACCATTATGGCCCTTACCTCTTATGGCCAGGATAAAAACAATTATACTCATTTCAATAAATTAACAGAAGTTGAAGGGACAGATTATGTGATTGCGAGCGTTGAAAATTGGGGAAAAATAGCTGATGCCAAAAACAAATACCTATTGTTCATTAATACTAAAAACGGACAAAGCAAACAGGTAGATTTCCCGGCTGATGGTTATTTCGAAAAAATTGAACAAGTGAAGATTGATAATTTAGGGATTAACCACATTATTATTTCTGCTCAAACGATCGACCTTGACGAAAAAAAGGGAATTGACTGGAACGACCCAAAACAGATTATCATCTTATCACCTGACGGACAAAAAAGAACACAGTTAACAGATAACAAACTCTTCGTAAGGACCTGGGTTGTGAATAAACAAACAGGAATGATGGTTGTAACAGGGCACACTGACTCCAACAACAATAACAAGTACGACAAAACGGATAAAAGCGAAATTTTAATTTACGACTTAAAAACGCTGAAACTAGTTAGTAAAATTTGAGAGAAGATTTACTAGCGTTTCGCCGATATAAATTGAGGATAAGCCTCAAAAACCGACTGTTAACACCCTTAAAAATACGCTCCAATGAAAATATTTAATATACAGCCCATCACAATAAATGAATACACCTACAATGATCAATATATAAAAGAAAGCAAAACATCATACGATTATCAATCCGGCTTTGAAATTACCGGAGAGAAAGTTGGAGAAATAAACATAATGTTCATCACTTTCGACATCCTTTACTGTGTAGACGCAATCACAGATGATAAAGAAATTGTTAGCCCCACGGGGCCAAACACATGGGACATTAATGTTTCATTTTCAATTGGCGGCGAGGTATTTATCTCTTACAAAAGCTCTTGTCAGTTTAACTTTGAAAGTGAAGGCTTAGCTGCTGATATAACTTCCTTAACTGATTTTTTAAGGGATTATCAAGCGCATACCATATCATTTTTTAATCAATACGGACATAAGCCCTTAATCGCAATTGAAGAAGAAACGCGAAAACAACAGCCGCTACTGGCCGATGCCAAATTAGCAATCGAAAACTTACGGGCGAACAATATGTACGAGTTTTAACACAACCTGCTTCTACTAATAAAACCCGCTCTTATCCAGCAATGCATACTGATAGGGTTTTCTCCAATTGATTACTTATCCCACCAAACCCTAGCTGTAAGCACATCGCCTCCCGCTATCCTGGCTACCGCATCTTTATAATTTTGAGGGTTGTTCAGTACCTCTGTTGAAAGATAGATCATCCGGCGGGGAATAGTGCCATTGGTAACGTTGCCTTTGTAATTTACAGGAATAAGCTTTGGATAATCGCTCCTTTTCCAGTTTAGCCAGGCTTCTATGAAATTAAAATCCGTTCCTGTAGTTACCCAGTATTGTGTATTGATTGCGCTTAGTGCATTTTGTGTACTGCTTTCATCAAGTGGATTCTGGTTTACAAATGCAGTGATTTTATTGGCATCAACCGCAGCTAAAGGATCCAGCTGCGCAAGTGATTGGATTGCACCGGTTAAGCCATTGGTGTAGTGCAGGTTTGCAGTTCCATTTATATTCCATCCCCTCACTTTAGCCTCTGCAAGCAAAAATTCAATTTCAGCATAACTCAGGATAAAAATTGGCCCGCCTAATTTAAGGTACATCGCGGTGCGTGGTCTGGAATATTTTCCAAGCGGAGCAAAATCACTTCCGCTACCCGTTCCACCTGGATAGTTTGGCGAATGACTGATATCGGTCGTTCCACCCTGTAGATCGTATCCATTTGGCAACCCAAGCTGAACAGTTGCATCGGTATTTCCGCTTAAATTCTGATCCGCATTTCTGGTCAGTCCGTCTTTTGGTACCTCACCTATCACACCCAATCTGGGGTCGTTGGTATTTTTTAACTGATCAATTAAGGTTTTACTCCAACGTACTTCCAGATAGTCGGAAAATGTTCTTAAAGCAAGCGATGTTCCATTTTGACTGTTAAAAGAGGAAGCATCGGTTAAAAGAATCGCATTGTCGTTAATACTGGTAAAAGTTTTGCCCGCAGCCTTTTCGGTCCAAATTCTGGCCTTCTCTGGATCTGCTTTCGTTAACCGCATGGCAATCCTAAGCATTAACGAATAACCAAATTTTTTCCATTTACCGATATCCCCTTTATAAAAAAGATCAGCGCTTGGCCCGGGTTTTTCGGCATCCAGTTGCGCAGTAGCCGCTTCGAGATCGTTCAGCATTTGGGTGTAAATATCTTCCTGACGGTCGTAAACCGGATATTTAATACCTTGCATAGCTTTAACAGCTTGTGTATAGGGCACATCGCCATAAGTATCGGTAATCCGTTGCAAAATCAACACAAACATGATATCACCAATCGCAATCAGGTTTTTATAACCCACTGGATCTTTTAATCTGGCTAGTCGTTGCATCTCTCTGATATAAGCGGCATCGGCATAACCTTCATCAAAAATACGCCCCTGATAATCGGTAAAACTGCCTACATTGATATATTTATCGCCATTGTTGTAATAGTAATACGTAGAGGCCAGTAGCTGCATCATGGTACTCTGATACAACAGCTGATAATAACCTAAATTGGCATATTTTAACTGTGCCTGTGCGAGTAGGCTGTTTGGATCGTAATTTTCTTCGGTGAGTCTGGTCGGATCGGTATTAATCTCATCCAGTTTCGCTTTAGAACAACTGCCCATCAAAACCAGGAAGAACATACCCATGAAATATAACTTGTTCCGGCTCATCCTTTATTTGAATTTAAAATTAAAATTAATCCCAAATGTACGTGTTGCAGGCAATGAAGCCCCTTCTATCCCTGCGTAACCCAAAGTAGGCGAAAACTGCGATTCAGGATCTATATTTTTAGTGTATTTAAGCAAGGTAAACAGGTTCCGCGCCACCAGATCTATCCCTATACTGCTAAAAGGTGTTCTTTTAAAAAAATGTTCGTTAAAATTATAACCTAATGTGGCCTGCCTGAGCTTTACAAAACTGCCATTGAGTACCGATAATGTAGAAATATTGGTGGCTAGTTCAGGGTAATAGGCATAAGCGGGAACGTTAATGGCATTTTTTTGCCCATTTTCCAATACCCCATCGGCAACAATACCTGTTTCTCTACCGATTAAGGTGGCTTTATTTAAACCAAGCACATAACTGTAATATTCTGTTGCGGATAGGATTTTATTGCCAAAGCGATAATCGATCAAAAAGGAAAAACTAAACTGTTTATAGTTATAACTGTTGGTTATCCCGCCGTATAAAGTAGGCATGGTGCCACCCATTGGAATAAAATTACCCCGTTTAGGTATGCCATCCGATCCGATAATGATGTTTCCATTAGCATCCCGCAGATAATCATAGGCCATAATCTGCGTAATCGGTTTGCCTACCACCAGTGCCGTATTGGCATTTAATGGCCGATAGGTGCCCGTAAGCGTATAATTACTGTTGCCATCGATAGAAAGCAAGGTATTCTTTACCTTAGTCATGTTAAAGTTAATCTGCCATTTGCCCTTTGTAGTAAGCAAGGGTGTGTAGCCTAAAGCAAGTTCTATCCCTGCATTCCGGGTTTCGCCAAGGTTAACATAGGCAGAGGTAAAACCTGTGGTAACCGATTGTTTTGCATTAATAATTTCGTTGTGTGTAATGCGGTTGAAATAGGTAAAATCGATATCCAAACGGCTATTGAAAAATTTAAGGTCTAGACCGGCCTCTATTTCATTTAGGGTAAACGGTTTTAAATTGTAATTGGGTAAATCTCCTGAAAAACCACCTACTGGCACACCGTTTACCTGATTATCTACCGTATAATAGATCTGCGTGGTGTACGGGACAATGGGTTCGCCACTGGTTTTGGCAAAATCTAACCGCAATTTACCAAAATCGAGGGCTTTCAAATTCAGCAGATCTGAAAAAATAAAACTGCCTGATACCCCGGGTACAAATATGCCCCGGTTGTTAGCAGGCAAGGTAGAATAGATATCGTAACGCCCGGTAACAGAGAAGTTAAGATAACGCTGATAGCTGAGATCGGCAGTATAATAGGCCGATTCGGTTACAATTCTGGATATGGCCAATGTTTTGGTACTGGTAATCAGATTTTCTGGCACATACAGATACGGCACTTTAAACTGCGATCCTTTCAGTTTTTCGGTATTGCCCTTTCTTTCGCGGTAATTTGCGCCCATTGAAAATTCGAGGTTCAGTTTATCGCTCAGGTTTCTGGTTGCACTGAACAAAATATCGCTATTGAGTTCTGCAGTATGGTTTTGATCATAGGCATTTATACCGCCCTGCCGGTTGATAGAAAAAGCAGTTCCGGTGGGCAAAATACTGACTACTTCATCTTTACTAGAATCGTAGCCAATTCTGCCTTGCAGTGATGCCCAGCTGGCCAGCTTATATTTTAATACGGCTGATGTGATGTAACGGTTTCTATTGGCATAATCGGCCTGTTTGTTCATTAAAAAATAAGGATTAGTTTTATATTCATCCGCATTCCAACGCGTTTCAAAGCCTGTTCCGGTATCAAAACCTGGAGCTAAGATCGATTGATCTAAACTGGTGGCCAAAGCTGAAATGCCATAATTTGGATTTAAAGGGCCATCGCTGAGGTAACTTTTGTTTTTGTTTCTTTCGTAAATGTAGTTCCCAGTGAAACTTAACGATATTTTGGAACTTAGAGCCACTGTACCATAAAAATTTAACGTTTTCCGGTTTAAGGCTCCATTGCTTAAAACAGAATTGTAATCTAAATTGGAAACTGAAACACGATAGTTATTATTGGTATTTCCACCAACCAATGAAAGGGTATTAATAAAGGCGGGAGCAGTCCGGTAAAAAGTCTGGATGTTATTTTTAACAGGAGCATAAGGCCGCATAGAGCCATCTACCTGAGGGCTTAATTTACCGTCCATAAGTTCTCCCCAGCTCAACAACCCCGTGGTAATTGCATTGTAGAGATCAGCAGGACGTTTATTTTGTGTACCCTGACCATATAAATATTGAAAATCGGTAGAATTAACCGGCACATCGAAGGCCAGGTTAGTATTGTATTCGAATTTGGCTTTGGTATTCTCCCCTCCGCTTTTGAGGTTAATGAGGATTACGCCATTTGCAGCCCTGGCGCCATATAAAGCCGAAGCAGCCGAACCTTTTAATATCGTAATGGTTTCAATATCATCAGGATTGATATTGCTGATCCCATCGCCATAATCGGCCCCGCCATATTCATTTGCACTTCCACGAATGCTGTTATCAATGGGGACACCATTTACGATAAATAACGGAGAGGCAGCAGTCATACTAGAAACACCACGGATGAGTACGCGTGCCGCAGATCCCGGGCCACCGTTTACACCTGCAATGTTAAGCCCCGCTACCCTACCCTGCAGCGCCATAATCATATTACTTTCTCTTGCCTTGGCGATGGAAGAACCTTTAATGGTAGTTAAAGCATAGCCAACTTTCTGGTTGTCTTTTTCGATACCCAAAGCCGTAATTACCACCTCTTTTAAAAAACGGACACTATCAGAACCCATTTTTCCTTCGGTACTTTTTCTGATTACGATTAAATTATTAGGCAAAAGAGAATAGGTATAATCGCTATTGCGCAGCAATTGATCAATCACCTTTATGGCCTCCTCTTCTTCTACCTTGATGGATACCTGATGTTTAGGGATTTTAGATTCACTGTACGCGAAATGATAAACAGTTTGTTGTTGTATAGCTTCTACAACCTGCTCAAAATTTGCTCCGTTAAAATTTAAGGTTACTTTAGTTTGCGCATTGGCACATAGCGGAAAAATCAATCCAATTAACAATATGATTCTCTGCGCACAATTCATGGCTACAAATATACATTGCTTAACTGTTTGTGCTAACGGTAGATATAGACATTTTTCCCCTTTATCGAATAATTGAAATTTTCGATCAGTTTTAGCACATTTAAAGCTTCGGTGATGGTTTCTTTATCCACATGCCCGGTAAATTTCACCATTTTAAGTTCATCTTCTTTAAAGGTTATTTTAACATCGTACCATCGCTCAAAAAGCCTGGCAATTTCATCAAAACGGTTGTTTTTATAAATGAGTTCGTGGTTTGTCCATGCGGTTTCCATTACTTTGTCGTTCCCTGTTCCGGTAAAATGGGTGAGCTGGCTCAAATTTGGTTTACCACCAAGAAGTGTAAATTTATCGTTTGGCTTTAAGATAAAAGTTTGCCTGGTATTATTGTTAAGCGAGATAGCAACACTTCCCCTGATTAAGGTAGTTTCGGTAAAAGCATCGTTTTGGTAGGCCTTAACGTCAAACGCTGTGCCCAGCACTTTTACGGCCAATTGCTCCGTGTGTACAATAAAGGGGTGTTGTGCATCTTTTTTCACTTCAAAAAAGGCTTCACCCGATAGGTAAACATTTCTGGTATCGCCACTAAAATGTTCAGGGTATTTCAAACTACTCCCCGAATTCATTTTCACGGTAGAGCCGTCGGCCAGTACAATGGTTTTCACCTCTGCGGCTTTGGTTAACGCCTGAGTTAATACCAACTGATTTGTTTTATTGAAGAAAATTACCGCTCTATTGTATATCAATGTACCTGCAATAACAATAGCGATAACCGCAGCAACTTTTAACCAGATGCTGTAAGATTTATTTTTGGCCACCGTAAAACCAGACGCTCCAGGAACGGTAATTTGAGCTTTGATCCGATCAAAAACCTGATCAATATTTTCATCCTCAACGGTTTCAGATTCAAAATAAGTTTGTAGCTGTTTATATTCTGTTCTAAGCGCTTCGTTATCGGCTAAAATCGATTTCAGTTCAACAGATTCATCCGGCGAAATTTCACCAGCCAATTGTTTTCCAAGCAATTCTGTAAATCTTTGATCTGTCATTTTTTTTCCGCCCTTTATTGTATGTTCCTTTTTCTGTTAAAATTGCCTACAAGAAATAAAAAAAAGATAAAGTACCCACTAAGATAATCAGAGAGATCATTTTTCCAAGTTTTTTTTCATCCGGTCCTTTGTCTTGTAAGGGCTGTAATATTAAGCGGAGTTTTGCAATGGCCCTGAACAATTGGGTCTGCACCGTTCGGGGCGAAATGTTCAGCAGTTCTGCCACTTCCTTATATTTCATTCCACTTTCTTTAATCAATCTAAAAACAGTAGCTGCCTGAGGCGCCAAACCAGCAATGGCAAAGTCAAGTTGCCGGTGCAGTTCTTTGGTTTCCAAAATATAGTCTGGCGTTTGTGCTGTTACCGAAATATTCTCTTCAGCGTCAACTAAATCGATAAACGTAATTGAAGAATTTTTTTTAAGGTATTTAAGTGATTGATTTTTTACCGCGATAAAAAAATAACTTTCGGGATTTAATACATGGGTACTTGTTGCGCGGTTTTCCCAACATTTAACAAACACCTCGGTAACCAGGTCTTCTGCAGCCTGTTTATCAACCACATAGTAAATAGAAAATTTGATTAACCTACTGTACAGAAAGCGGTAAAGTTGCTCAAAAGATTTTATGTCATCCTCGAGACAAATCTTATTCCATAAAACGACTAGATCTGGCTTAGCTGCTTTCAACTTGGTTAGTTTGGTGAATCAAATGTAAGGTAATAAAAAATATTTCATAAAAAAATCTTCCCGCTGTAGGCAATTTAACAAAAAAAGGACTCTTCATTCGGTGCCATAATAAGGCGCAAGCCATTTATATATCTATTGAAGCAGAAAACGATGAATAAAAACAAATATGTAATGGGCATTGATATCGGGGGTTCGCACATTACGGCTGCCGTACTCGATATGCAGCAGCGGAACATTCTTAAAAATTCCTATACGCGCGAACGTGTCGACTCTCACGGTTCAACAGAACAGATTATCCACACCTGGTGCAATGCAATTACAGCAGCATATCGAAAGGTTGATATCCAAATTGGCCGTTTGGGTATTGCAATGCCAGGCCCTTTCGATTATGATAACGGCATCTCCTATATCGCGGGCAATGATAAATACGCAGCTTTTTATGGCCTAAACATAAAAGATATGCTGGCCAGTGAACTTCAGATCGACCGCGATCAGATTTTAATGAACAACGACGCTGCTTGTTTTTTGGCTGGAGAAGTATTTGCAGGTGAGGCAAGTGCCTATCAGCACCTGATTGGTATTACATTGGGAACAGGTTTAAGAAGTGCGGTTTATCATGAGGGAAAAGTTGATGATGCCAATTTATGGTGTGCTCCTTTTTTAGCTGGCATAACAGAAGATTATCTTTCTACACGCTGGTTTTTAAAACGTTATTATGAACTCACGGGGTTAAACATCCTAAATGTTCGCGAATTGACTATGCTTTATGATGAGAACCAGACAGTACGGAAGATATTTGCTGAGTTTAGCCATAACCTTGGGCTTTTCCTCAAAAAATTTCAACAGGATAATGTGGCTGAAGCCATTGTAATCGGTGGTAATATTGCCAACGCTTCCGATCGTTTTGTGCCCAATGTAATTAAATACCTCCATTCACAGGGCATTACTTCTCCAATACATATTTCGAAATTGAATGAAGATGCGGCTCTTGTAGGGGCCGCAGGTTGCTGGGCTACACCGACCTTTAAAAAGATCGAAAAAATCTAACAAAAAAAAATTCAATTTTCTTGTAGGCAATTTGTGTAAGCAAAATACTCTTATCTATAAAACAGCCTGGGTGGAATCCTTAAGGCGGTAAACAATTAACCAAATACTTATTCAAAATTATTCATAATGAATATGAAAAAATCTTTACAGCTCACCAGCTTATTGCTTTATGCATCAACCGGCTTGTATGCAGCTGCACCAATTGATCATTTTAATCGTGCTGTTTCTTTCCACGCTGTTTATCAGGATGTGATTAAAGGAACCGTAAAAGATGAAACCGGTGCTACATTACCGGGTGTAACCATTACGATAAAGGGTGCACAGGGCGGCACGCAAAGCAATACTTCGGGTCAATATAGCATAACGGCTAAAACGGGTGATGTTTTGGTATTCTCGTTTATCGGTTACCAAAGCAAAGAAGTTACCGTTGGTACGCAAAATACCATTGATATAACTTTAACCCCTGATTCTAAAAATCTAGAAACCGTAGTGGTAACAGCCTTAGGGGTAAAAAGATCGGAAAAATCTTTAACTTATACCACCCAACAAGTATCGGGCGAGGAACTGAATAAAGTAAAAAGTTCTAACCTGGTAAATTCGTTAAATGGTAAAGTTGCCGGAATGACGATTAGTCCGAGTTCTTCGGGTGTTGGTGGTTCCGCCAAAGTAATATTAAGGGGTAGCCGTTCGGTGAGCGGTAACAACCAGCCTTTATATGTAATAGATGGGGTACCAATCAGCAATAACGGTAATGCCAATGCACAGCAGAATAGCGTTTTTGGTGGCGGCCAGGATGGCGGCGATGGTATATCAAACTTAAACCCGGATGATATCGAAAGTTTAACCGTGCTGGAAGGCGCATCTGCCGCAGCTCTTTATGGTAGCCAGGCACAAAATGGTGTCATCTTAATCACTACCAAACAGGGTAAAGCAGGCAAAACACAGATTGGTTTTTCGTCGAGTTTAACTTTTGATAAAATTGCTTACAAACCCGAATTTCAAAACAGTTATGGCCCTGCATCTACCACAACCAGAGACAGCTGGGGAACAGCAATTAACAACACTACTGACAATGTCGATCAGTTTTTCCAAACCGGCACAAATGCAACCAATTCGATCAATTTTTCTGGCGGATCGGAAATTGCCCAAACTTATTTTTCTTATGCCAATACTTATGCAAGTGGCATACAGGAAGGTAACAAGTTAAACAGGCATAATATTAACCTGCGCGAAACAGCTAAGTTTTTAAACAACAAATTAACGGTTGATGGAAATGTAAGTTACATTAACCAGCGTATAAACAATAGTCCATCAATCGGATTATACAACAACCCGTTGGTTGGTCTCTACCTTTTTCCAAGAGGAGTTGATATTACACCGTACAAAGACAATTATTTGTTATCAGGAAATGTAGGTACTGCGCGCCAGAACTGGTTAGGTGGTTCTGCAGATATTAACCAGAACCCATGGTTTTTAACCAACCTTAATCCGAATACCGCCATCAGAAACCGCTTTTTATTAAGTGGGAATGTGAAATATGAGTTTACGTCATGGTTAAATCTTCAGGTAAGGGGAAATATAGACCGTACTACAGATGATTTCGAAAACAGACGTTATTCGGGCATAAACGGAAACTTTAACTCAAACGGTAGAGGATACTTATCTCAGAATACTCAAACTTACATACAGAAATATGCCGATGCGATATTAAACGTTACGGTGCCGATGAAAGATTCTGACTTTAAAATTAATGGATTAATTGGTGGTAGTATTAACGATCAGAAAACGGCGGGATTATCTTTAGCGGGCGATTTGAGTGCAGTTGATTTATTTACCCCAAATAATACCGTTGTGGCAACAGCAGGCACCTATACCTCTGATGTATTGAACACCACAAAAGCAAATGATGCTTTCCACAGCCAATTGCAAGCCGTATTTGCAAACGCGAATTTATCCTATAAAGATTGGGCATTTTTAACTTTAACAGGTAGAAACGACTGGTCTTCAAACCTGTCATTCACCCCAAATGTTTCTTATTTTTACCCATCTGTAGGTTTGTCATTCATCGTATCGCAAATGGTTAAATTACCAGAGGCGATTACTTATGCCAAAATAAGAGGTACTTATGCAGAAGTGGGTAACACCGTGCCAGCATACTTAACCTTTATCCAAAATACTTTGGGTAATGGTGGTGCACTTACCATTAACACCAACAGGGCATTTGCTGAGCTAAAACCAGAAAGAACAAAATCTTTCGAGATTGGTACTGATATGCGTTTTCTAGCCAACCGTTTAAACTTTAGCTTTA
The DNA here is from genome assembly GCF_058801365.1 of Pedobacter sp. GW822-FHT03F06. Classification (NCBI taxonomy): domain Bacteria; kingdom Pseudomonadati; phylum Bacteroidota; class Sphingobacteriia; order Sphingobacteriales; family Sphingobacteriaceae; genus Pedobacter; species Pedobacter sp. GW822-FHT03F06. Next base: position 21,116 of record NZ_JBXANE010000015.1, on the reverse strand, counting down.
CCTATTATAAAACAAACACCAAAAACCAATACATTCCTGTTAAGCCAGCTCCTTCTGGACTTGTTGCAACAGGCTACTTAAATGCAGGTGATGTTCAAAATCAGGGCATACAATTTACTTTAGGGGCAGATGTATTAAAAGGCGATGGCCTTAACTGGAATACATCCATTAATGGATCGTTGAACAGAAACAAAATTATTGATGTAGCGGCAGCGCAACGTTTAAATTCGATCGATTTAACAGGTGGCGGAAACAATGCCTATATCTCGCGTATAGCCGCAGGTGGATCTTATGGTGATATTTATGGCTACACCTTACAAAGAGATGCAAATGGCCGTATCATACTAAATGGTGATGGAACTGCTACAAACCCATACTTTCCGGTTAAAAGTGCAGATTATAGCCTGATTGCAAATGCAAACCCTAAATTTCAGTTGGGTTGGAACAACAGTTTCAATTACAAAGATTTTAGCTTAAGCTTCCTGGTAGATGGTAAGTTTGGGGGCAAAGTACTTTCGCTAACCGAAGCATTAATGGACCAGGCAGGAGCTTCAAAAGCATCGGGTGATGCAAGAGCGCAGGGCGGTGTTAAAATTGATGGTGTAGATGCCAGCGGAAAAGCAGTTTCGGCTACCATCAACCCGCAAAGCTATTATTCATTTTTAGGCGACAGAAACGGTGTAACTGGCGAATATGTGTACAGTGCTACTGTGGTGCGCTTGCGCGAAGCTTCGATAGGTTATAATTTACCTTTAAAAGGAACATTTAAAAGCATGCGCCTTTCATTAATTGGTAGAAACCTCTTCTATTTCTACAAAAAAGCACCTTACGACCCCGAGGTTACCATGTCTACCGGTAACGGCTTATCGGGAATAGATGTTTTTAACCAACCAGTTACCAGAAGTTTTGGTTTTAACCTTAATGTTTTATTTTAATCCGAACAAACATGAAATCGATATATCATTCATCTCAACATAAAATTAAAGGCTTGTCGTTAGTTTTACTTTTAGCCGTTGCTGGCGTAAACCAGGGTTGTAAAAAGAACTTTGAAAGCTTTAACACCAACGATAATTTACCGACTACCGAACAAAGTTTAGCATTATTGCGATCGGCAATTGGTCCTATTCAGCAAAATATATTTTCTAACTACCAAATTGCACAGAATTTAAGTTCTGATGCTTTTAGTGGGTACATGATGGCTCCAACACCATTTGGCGGTGGTATTAATAACATGAACTATTCACTTAATAATGGCTGGAATGAAACCGGTTTTAACGATCAATATACCAATGTTATGGCGCCAATTTCTAAAATTGCCATATCGCCTTTAAAAGCAACTGCACCAGAATCGTGGGGTATATCGCTTCTAGTACAGGTAATTGCGATGAATAGGGTAACCGATAAGTTTGGCCCGATTCCTTACACACAGGCAGGTAAATCATTAATTTCGCAAGCGTACGACGACCAAAAAACGGTTTATACCGAATTTTTTAAACAGATTGATACAGCAGCAAATAACCTGCAGGCTTTTATCACAGCAAACCCTGGCAAAAAAGCCTACTACGATTCTGGCGATCTGGTTTATGGTGGCGATGTTGCTAAATGGCTTAAATTAGCCAATTCGCTAAGGTTACGTTTAGCCATGCGCATTGTTAAAGTTGATCCGGCTACAGCAAAGTTGCAGGCAGAAAAAGCAATGGCTGCAACAGGTGGATTAATGACTGTACCAAGTGATAATGCGGCTGTTACGCAATCGGGAAACAGAAATAACGACCTTTGGAATGTAACCGTAAATTACGATGGCGATAACGCAATGGGCGCTGCATTACAATCTTACCTGGTTGGTTATTCTGATCCACGTTTATCCATATACTGTACACCAGCTACCGATCCTCTTTTTGCAGGACAGTATGTAGGAATCAGATCGGGAGCGAATACTTCTTTTAACGGTTTGGGCAAAGCTGGGTACAAAACCTATTCGAGCTTAAATGCTTCTTTCCCAGATAATTCAAAATCACCTATCGGACAAAAAGCACCACAAATTTTAATGACCGCTGCTGAAGTTTGGTTTTTAAAAGCTGAAGCGGCTTTGCGAGGTTGGACAGGTGCAGGAGATGTACAAAGTAATTATGAAACAGGTATAAATACATCAATGCAACAATGGGGCGCTAGTATTGGTGGCTACCTGGCCGATGCGGTAAGCAAACCAACCGCTTATGTAGATCCGAAAAACCCAGCTAACAATGCGGCAGCAGTAAGTACCATCACCATTAAATGGGATGGGGCGGCATCTAATGAAGTGAAATTAGAGCGGATTATTACGCAAAAATGGTTGGCTATTTTTCCTGACGGAGCTGAGGCCTGGGCTGATTTCCGTAGAACAGGTTACCCAAAACTGTTTACAGTAGCCAACAACAATAGCGGTGGTACAATCAATACCCAGTTGCAGATTCGCAGATTGCCATATCCAACAGCAGAATACGGCAATGGAAATAAAGATGAGGTACGTAAAGCCGTAACCTTGCTTGGTGGCCCTGATAACGGAGGTACCAGATTATGGTGGGATGTAGATAAATCAAATTTTTAACACACAAATTTACCAGGTAGGGTGACGTTAGTTATCCTACCTTTTTTATATTAAACCAATTTCTAACCAAAAATTTTTAAACCTATGAGAAAACTAACCGTTTTCGGCGTATTGCTGTTAACAGCTTTCGCCCTGTTGTACGCTTGTAAAAAAGCCAATTCTGAAAAAGAAGACAACCAATTAAACACCAAAAGTACAGCCAGAGCCGCTACCAATGCCACTGCGCTGGCCCTAACTGCTCCATTCATGACCGCCTATGTAGAGGTAAACAGCAACAATTTTGTAAATCCGGGCTGTTATACCTATGGAACTTCTGCCACTCAGTTATTTGGTGTTTCTGTTATTTTCGCTGCCAATATCAATTCGGTAAATGGCACACCTACGCTCTACTTCAATCCACAGGTGCAGGAAACCTTAAATTCGGGCAAGGTAGCTTACCTTAAATCATTAGGTATCAAAGTAGTGCTCGATGTACTTGGAAACCATCAGGATGCAGGCTGGGGTTGTTTTACCACTTATGCCAAGGCCGATGCCTTTGCCATTCAATGTGCCAACGCTGTACAACAATACGGTTTAGATGGAATTGACATTGATGACGAGTATTCTGCCTGTACGGCCAATGATGGTTCGCTGGTGCTTGCAGCAGCAGCACTTAGGGCGCGTATGGGTGCCGATAAACTCATCACCATGGCTGCATTTAATCAGGCCAATTATTTTACTTCTACTTATAACAACCAAAAACTGGGCGATATTTTAGATTATGTATTTGAGCAAACTTACTTCTCCACAAATTATGCTGGTCGTTTACAGCCTTACATCAATGCTGGTGTACCTAAAAGTAAATTAGGTTTAGGGACAGATTTAGGCAATAGCGACCAGGCAGCGGTAGCCACTTATGTGAAAAATAATGGTTTGGCCAGCGCCATGGTTTATAATGTGGCCAACAACTCACAAACTAAATTATCGGCCATGTCTAACGTACTTTATGGATCGGCAACTGCTGTAAAACCAAACTGTATTGATGGCACTGGAGGTACACCACCAGCGGGAAATCGTTCATTGGTTTTCGACGGTACCAATGAATACTTAAATTCGAATACCTTCAATCTTGCAGGCACCAGTTTAACTTATGAAGCATGGGTTAAACCAACTGCCTTTAAAGCTACCGCTCCAAATATTTCCACCATTATGGGTATAGAAGTGAGCGATGCCAATGTGGCTCTGCTCCGTTTAGGTGATGCTTCCTTAGCCAATAATAAAGTACAGTTTGTATTGAACACAGGAGGTACAACACCTAAAAAATTAAACTCTGCTACAGCGCTAAGTGCCAATACCTGGTATCATATTGCAGCAACATACGATGGGTCGACCATGAAAATCTACATCAATGGTACTTTAGATGCCAGTATGAGCGCAACTGGTAATATTGCTGCTAACGGCACATTCCAGATTTCGAGAAGCTGGGACGCCAATAGAGGTTTTAACGGTCAGTTTGATGAAATACGGGTTTGGAAATCGGCATTGGCACAGTCGACAATTTCGGCCAATAAATGCAGTGTAAGTGCAACAAGTACCAACTTAGAGGCCTATTGGAAATTCGACGAAGGTACTGGAACCACCATTGCAGATGCAACCGGACATGGCCACACCGCAAGCTTGCTTAACATGGAGAGCACCGATTGGTCTACCACCGTTCCATGTTTATAGGCCCTCTTCAAAACAGTTAAATTACTGGAAAACCTAAGAGGTTGTATCATAAATATCGAATTGTCATCCTGTCCGAGGGACTCCTTCGGAGAATTTATCGAAGGACAAATCGATTTTAACATTATGATACAGCCTCTTTTAAATTTTCCCCCATCGTTTCTACATACGCTTTTCTATGGTAAAGCGTTTCTATAGCTTAGGCTTTAGCTTCAAATTCGATATTATATCAATTTAGCGATTTGCTTACTAGCATACCATTTCTATCTTTGTAACCGTTATCTTTGCACGAATACAGATTTAGGTTAAAAAAATGTGATTTTTCATGATTAAAACAACAAAACTGTACTCGTTTTTGTCCCCTTTTTGGAATAGGATGTGTAATAGCACCCATAGACACTATTTGAAGGTAGAATATAATTTTTAATTTTAAACGCTTAATTTTACCCGAATGGATATCTTATCATACCTATTAGAACTCTTGCAGCAACGCAAAGAAGTTGGTATTACCGGCTTGGGCACATTTTATAAAAAGAAATACCCGGGAAGATACGATAAGGAAAAACAAACGTTTTTGCCTCCCGGATATACGCTGCAATTTTCAGCAGAAGTAACAGAAGAAGACGCTTTAGCCAATTTCATTTCAGCTAAAACAAACAGCACCTCAGAAGATGCCCGCAATCACATTGCCCAGTTTGTTGAAGAAGTAAATCAAAAACTAGAATTAGATCATGAGGCCGAACTTCAAAATACTGGCCGCTTATTTTTTACCGAACAAGGATTAGGTTTCGAACCGGTTAAAAATATAAACTATGGTTCTGAATTTTATGGGCTTCCGTCATTGGCAGAAACCGCAATTGAGGAAACAAAAATCGATTCACCTCAACAAGAGGAAGAGGTTTACGACGAAATTGCTGAAGCACCAGTGGTAGCATCACCATTTGAGAATAAATCATACCAGGCTCCGGTAATCGAAAATGTAGAACTGGATGAAGTTAAAGATGATCTTAAAAACACCTTAAAACATTCAGAAAATCCTACAGAAGAAATTGTTGAAGCGCCAGAATTTATTAAAGAACAGCACGAAGAACATCCAAACCGTTTTGGCCATACACCAGAATCGGAGGTAGAAAATATCGCCGCTGAGCAACATGCGATTGAAACGCCTGAATCTGATGAGGTGCAAAACGAAGCAAATACAATTGAAAATACACCTGAAGAAGAGGTAGAAAATACTAATGCCGAACCTGAAGCAGTGGAAGTTCCCGAATCAATTGTGGCGCAGCACGAAGAGCATCCAGACCGTTTTGGTCATACGCCAGAATCGGAAGTAGAAAATATCGCTGCCGAAAACCAGACAATTGAGACACCTGAATCTGACGATGTTCAAGATGAAATAATTGCTACAGAAAATACCTCAACGCCTGAAGAAGCCAATACAATAGCGGTACCAGAAACAGTTATTCTACCAAATGAGCCTTCAAGTCGTTTTTCTCTTAGGTCGGAAACGGAGGAACCTAAAACATATATCAATTTAGAAGAGGAAGCTAAAAAAGAAGAACCTGTAATTGAAGCCCCCGCATTTATAAAAGAACAACATGCAGAGCATCCTAACCGTTTTGGTCACGATCCGATTGAACATGGAGACGAAACGCGACAAGGTATGTCTACCTGGTTGATGATTACCATTGCAGTGTTAGCTTTGGTTGTTATTGCAGCAATAACCTATTTGGTTAAACCAGAATTATTTACAGGTGAAACGACCGAAGCGGTAAAGCCAGCACAAGTAATTATTGATTCGCCAAAGGTTGTTGTTGATACCCTAAAAGCAAAACAGGATTCAATAGCCAAAACAGATAGTATTTTAAAAGCCAACCAAGTTCAGAAAAAAGCAGATACAGCCAAAAAAGTAGAGGTAAAACCTGTAGTTAAGCCAGCTACCGAAACACCAAAAGAAAATAAAGTTGTACCAAACACCGGTCCTTCTACGTTTGATGTTATTGCTGCATCTTATAAAACCGTTGCAGGAGCCGAAAAATATATTGCCATAGTTAAAGCCCGAGGTTTAAATGCTAAAATTGCAAATATGGCAGGCCCATGGAAAAAAGTAAGCATTGCGAGTTTTAAAACACAAAAAGAGGCTGAGGAGCAGAAAGATATTTTACAGAAAAAACTAAAAGGAAAAGGGTTTTACGTACAACAAATATTTAACAACACACAACCATAATGATAACTTTATTAATTCAGGACACCACACAAGCATTACAAGACACAGCAAATGCGGTTAACCAAGCAGTAACACAACCACAGCCAGAACTACATTTTATCGATCTGCTTTTTAAAGGCGGCTGGGTAATGGTTCCATTGGCTTTTTTAGCTTTGTTAGCCTTAGTTATTTTCTTCGAACGTTATTTAACCATTAAAAAAGCAACTAAAGACGAATCGAACCTAATGGGTCAGATCAGGTCTTATATCCAATCGGGAAATTTAGAGGGTGCAATGTCGCTTTTAAGAAATAATAATTCTCCCCTTTCGCGCATGTTGCAAAAAGGATTAAAACGCATTGGTCGCCCGATTAAAGATATCGAAGGTGCGATTGAAAATGTTGGTAAATTAGAGGTTTCCAAATTAGAGAAGAACATCAGTATATTGGGTATTGTTGCAGGTATTGCACCAATGCTTGGTTTCGTCGGTACAATTGTGGGGGTAATTACCATTTTCCACCAGGTATCAATAAAAGGTGCGATCGAAATCGGTACCATTTCTGGTGGTTTATATACCAAAATGATTACTTCTGCAACCGGATTGATTATCGGTATTATTGCTTACGTACTGTATCACATTTTAAACATTATGGTTGAAAAAATCATCCTTAAAATGGAAACCGATGCAATTGATTTTATTGATTTACTAGAAGAACCAGGCAAATAATGAATTTACGCAAAAGAACAAAAGGATCGGTAGAAGTACATACTTCAGCGTTGAACGATATTATGTTCTTCCTGATGTTGTTTTTCCTATTGGCCTCTGCCGTGGTAAATCCAACCGTGGTTAAGTTATTATTGCCGCAATCATCTAGCGGACAGCAATCTACCGCCAAAAAAGCAGTTACCGTTACGATAGACGAAAATTTAAAATATTTCGTTGAAAAGAAACCCGTTAGCATTGAAGAATTAGAGCCAACCCTGGCATCATACCAAAAATTGGCTCCAGATATGACCATTCTTTTATATGTATCGCGTAACGTAACTTATCAGGATGGATTTGTAGTAAACGATATTGCCAATAAATTAAAATTAAAACTTGTTGTAGCCGTTGAGCCTAAAAAATAATGAACCACAAAGCACAAAACGTACCTAACGAGGAAAATAATTACCCTAAGGCCATTGCCATAGCAAGCGGAATTATGGGCTTTTTATTGTTAATCAGCTTTTTTATCGTGATTGGCTCGTTCCAGCCACCTGAAGAAGTGGGTATGGGTGGTATGGTTGTAAATTATGGAACTTCTGCAGAAGGAATGGGCGATGATTATACCAGTATTGAAGAACCGTCGGCAGATCCAAATGCCAATGGCAAAGCGCCTGATAAGGTAACGCCGGAAGAAAAAGTAACCCCAACCACCTCTACAGAAAATACTGAAAAGGAAATTCAGACACAAAATACGGAAGATGCCATTGCCGTAAATACCAAACCTACAAAACCGACTACAGCGGCACCAACTCCGGTAACTGAAGATAAGCCATCTAAACCGGTAATTAACCAAAATGCGCTTTACAAAGGCAAAAAAAATACTGGTCAGGGTCAGGGAGATGGAACTGGAAAAACACCAGGAAACCAAGGTGATAAAGATGGCGATCCATTGGCATCAAATTATGGAGAAGGTGGTTCTGGAAATGGCAATGTACAATTATCATTGGCAAGCAGAAAATTCATCGATATTCCAAGGATACAGGATGATGGACAAAGCGCAGGAAAAATTGCCGTTCAAATCCGGGTGGATAAAAATGGTAAGGTGGTTCAGGCCCGTGCAGGTGCAAAAGGCACTACCTTATCTGATTTAGCACTTTGGCGGAAATGTGAACAGGCTGTATTAGGCGCAAGTTTAAACAAATTGGAATCAGCACCAGATGTACAAACGGGGATTGTAATGTTCAACTTTAAAGTGAAATAAAAAAATATCCATGGTCTTTATTATTTATGCTGTCAGATATTACTATCTGACAGAAGACTTATTTCAGATCTGGTAATCAATAATGGAATTCTTCAATAAAGGATTATTCTCAATTATACCTAATACCAGTCAGATGTTACCATCTGACTGCACATCTACCATGATCTGTGTATCACAGGCCATCAAAATAAATTAAAGACTTCCGAAGTTTCCCCAACACAAGTCAGCAAAACTTCGGAAGAAATCTTCTCATTTCGTTTCATAATAACTCCAGTCAACTTATATTTGACACATATTACTAACTACCAACAAACGCTTGATTTTTTATTATTGTTCTGTTAGATATTACTATCTGACATAAGACTTATCTGCTATCTAGCAATTTCACCAAAATTCTCGGTAAACAATTATAACCAATTATAAACTGATTACCAGTCAGATGGTAACATCTGACAGCACGTCCAACATCTTAACAATTACTCGCTAAAATAATTAATCAACACAATTAACGAGCTATCGAATTAAAGTAACCGATCCCTTTTTAATTATCTTTTTGTTCTCCTGAGTAGTAAAAGATGCAATCCAAAAATAAACCCCAACAGGAACTAGCTGTCCTTTGTAATCCCCATTCCAGGCATCATATAATTTATTTGAAGAAAAGATAATTACTCCTCTCCTGTCAAAAATCTGCATCTGAAAATTAAAAGCCCTACTTCCTTCTTTTGCTTTAAAGCTATCGTTCACATTGTCAGAATTTGGGCTAAAAGCAGTAGGGAATGAGATATCATTACAGGCTTCTGTTTCTAAGGAAACACTAAATTCATCAACAATACAGCCATTTGGTTTCAGAATAGAAAAAGTATAATTCCCTTCAAACAATCCCGAAAAAACGTAATTACCTGGATAGACTACTCCATTATACCTAATATTATAATCTGCTGAACGGTTACCAATAGAAAATGAGATTTCCCCAGTTAAATCACAAACAGGATTTTTAGCATTAACAATCGAATGGGGTTTGGTTAATGAATAATCTGGAACCACAACAGTTCGATATTCTGCTGGTGCACCACCAGATGCTTTTACTTCAATGTCGTAGCTCCCCGGACTAAGCATATTAAAAACACCGGTATTATTTGATATTGAATTATTAAGTGTGAATGTATAGGTTTCTGGAATTGGTGGACAATTAACTTTTATAAAGCCTTTTCCAAGAACATTACATTCAGCCATGATTTCAATATTATTGATTACAATCGGGCAGGGTTCATAAACCAGCGTTTTATTTACTTCATCAACAATACAGCCATTAAGTTTTAAAATTGTGAAAGGGTAATCTCCTTCAATCAAACCTGAAAAAACGTGGTTGCCGGGATAAACCATTCCCTTATGTTTTACATTATAATCAGCAGAATTTGTCCCTATAGAAAATGATATCTCTCCCTTCATGTCGCAGGCAGGGTTTTTAGCATTAATTTTAGTAACAGGCTTCGTTAATGAATAATCGGGTACCATAACCGTTCTGGTAACTGAGGCTGCCCCGCCAGATGCTTTTACTTCAACGACATAAATTCCGGGGCTAAGCATATTAAACACACCGCTGCTATTGGATACCGAATTATCAAGGGTAAATGTATAAGTTTCTGGAATTGGCGGACAATTAATTTTGATAAACCCTTTTCCCAAAACATTGCATTCCTGAAGGATTTCGATATTATTGATTACGATTGGACAAGGCTCATAAACCAATTCTACATCATACTCATCAATTAGGCAGTTCTCTTTATTCAGCACAATAAAATGATAGTTCCCCACCTCCAGGTTAGTAAATTTATGATCGTAGGGTAAAATATCAGTTTTGAGTTTGATTCTATAATTAGCACTACCTGTGAAAGAATTAAATTGTATAGCTCCCTTACTCGAGCAAGCTGGATTTACTTTGGTAAAAGAAAAGTTTGGTTGTAACTGCTTATAATCAGGCACAGTTACAGTAGTTTCAAATTCATCTTCATCCGAATTAATTTTAAGGGTGTAAGCGCCGGAAGCTAAATTTTTAAATATCCCGGTAGAATTACTAATTGTATTATTTATCGTGTAGGTATAGGCTGCAGTGTGTGTTTTTGTTAATACATTGATAATACCCTGATGAAAAGCATCACACTGTTGTACTACATCAACCTGATCAAATTGGATTTTACATTTATCCCGCCCAACAACAATATCCCGTTCATCAATTTTGCATCCATACTTATTTACAATTTCAAAGTGATTGGATTTGCCACTTAATAAATTAGATATAGTACTATTAAGTGGATATAACTTTCCATCTAACTTGATCTGGTAACCACTGTTCTGGTCGGGCGAGCTAAAAGTAATTTCACCCAGCGTTTCGCAAAGCTGATTTTTGATCTGCCAGCTGTAAATAGGTTTTATCAAATTAACCTCAGGCACATCAACAGTTGTGGTATAGGAATCGGATGCAGAACTGATAGAAAGTGTATACTGACCTTTGGATAAACCAACGAACTTACCTGTCGTATTGGTAACGCCATTCAAAGTATAGGTAAAATCTTCAAGGTGAGGAGCTGTAATAACATCTACATTTGCTGTATTTCCAGAATTGCAATCTTGATTAATATCTACTCTTTCGAATTCTATTCCAATAATACTTCCATCTTCTACCATACTTGCGGCATCAAGAACTGTATATGGAAGTGTTCCCACCACGCCAACCATTTTTTGGTTTTCTATATCGAACTCAATTATATTGGTTTGGGTACCTAAATATTGTAACCCATAAACCGTATTTTTCTTAACACCAGATGAAACACTAACGATCCCATAAAGGGGGATATTTCCAGGCAATGGAATATGAAGGGTACTTTTATTAGGTTCTTTAACATTAATCTTTACTATCCCTTGGTAGGCCGCCATGTAAAGGTCTTTTTTATAAAAACAGACATCTCCTGTAGGTGAATAATTCAGTAAACCTAAGGCCTCTGACTTTCCCGTATTAATATCTGTACTGAATAAATAACCAGAACAATAATATAACTTATTATCAGCACCAAGGGTTAGTGAATTTGAGCCTGACATACCTAAAAATAAACGCCTGCAATTTTCAATACCATTTTCTTTTACATCCGCAGTGTATATTTCAGAATTTCTGAACCAAAACAAATTATTCTTATTCATTGCGATTGAAAAATACTGATCACCAGGTGAACATCCCACTATTTTTGTAGATTTTACCCCTTCGCTTGTAAATTCAACCTTGTAAAGGTCGCTTGCCCCTTTAGAATAGTCCATAGAACTTACATAAAAAGTTTGAGCTGCGAGTTTGAAGCAACAGACCAGGAGTACTAAAAGAATTAGATTGATTTTATTAATCACTATTATTGAGACCGTTAAATAATCCGCAAATATAACAACATAAGCATACAACACCATAATAAAATCTAACTAAGGACTCACAAAAGGTTTCACTAACGCAATCCATCATCAAAATTGAGAAGTCCGTCTGCAACTCCAATTTGAACTTCAAACCTCAATAACTTATATTTGACACATATTATGAACTACCAACAAACGCTTGATTTTTTATACAGTAAACTCCCCATGTTTACCCGCGTTGGCGCATCTGCTTTCAAAAAAGATTTAACCAATACCATTATTCTTTGCGAAGCCCTGGGTAATCCGCAGGATAAATTTAAAAGTATCCATGTGGCGGGTACAAATGGAAAAGGCTCAACATCACACATGCTTGCTTCGGTATTGCAGGCACAAGGATATAAAACAGGTTTGTACACTTCTCCCCACTTAAAAGATTTCCGAGAGCGCATCCGCATCAACGGAAAAATGATGAGTAAAACTGAAGTTGTATCGTTCGTAAAAGGCCAACAAAAATTGATCGAAAAAACCGAGCCTTCCTTTTTCGAGGTAACCGTTGCCATGGCATTCGATCATTTTGCTAAACACGAGGTAGATGTGGCTGTAATTGAAGTGGGTTTAGGCGGAAGGTTAGATTCGACCAACATCATTACCCCGCAAATTTCGGTCATCACTAATATCAGCCTCGATCACATGAATATGCTAGGCAATACACTTGCAGAAATTGCTGGCGAAAAAGCAGGTATCATTAAAAAGAATATCCCAGTCGTTATTGGCGAAACACAGGAAGAATCAGCTCCGGTTTTTATCAATAAAGCTAAAGCAGTGGCTGCTCCAATTGTTTTTGCTGACGCCGTATTAACTGCTCAGGATTTTAAGATCAGGAACAATAAACTTTCCCTATCTGTTTATCAGAACGGTGAGATCAAATATAAGGGTCTTCAAAGCGATCTTACCGGTGTTTATCAGCACAAAAATATTTTAACCGTATTAGAAGCCCTCACTCTACTTAACGAGAAAACGGAAATTAAAATCGATCAGGAAGCGATTCACAAAGGAATAAGCCAGGTTAAAAAACAAACAGGTTTACAGGGACGTTGGCAAACCTTGAGTAAAAACCCTTTGGTCATCTGTGATACCGGCCACAATGAAGCAGGAATTACAGAGGTGATTAAAAACATCGCACAAACCCCTTATCAAAACTTACATGTTGTTTTTGGAATGGTAAAGGATAAAGATATTTCGAAAGTTTTATCCCTAATGCCAAAAAATGCCACTTACTATTTCTGCAAGCCAGATTTAGAACGCGGTTTGGCAGCAGATGAGCTTAAAGAACAGGCAGCAACATTTAATCTAAATGGCAGCAGTTATGCATCGGTAGCCGAAGCAAAAGAAAAGGCCATACAATCTGCCGATCCAAAAGACCTGGTTTTTATTGGTGGAAGTACATTTGTAGTAGCCGAAGCGATATAAAATCTTTACATAAACTTCAAAATATCTTCACTTAAAAGTTATTACTTTAGCCCTTTAACTAAAACACAATGAAGAAAATATTCTGTCTAATCTTTTCCATTTCTATTTTTTCGATCGCACTCTCCTCAGCCCAAACTAAAAAACCTACTACAGCACAGCCTAAAGCATTTGCTACCGAAGTTGCCCGCCCTAAATTGGTAGTTGGCTTAGTGGTTGACCAAATGCGTTGGGATTATTTATACCGCTATTATAACCGCTATACCAATGGTGGCTTTAAAAGATTAATTAATGAAGGTTTTTCTGTAGAAAATACTTTTATTCCTTATACGCCGACTTATACAGCATGCGGCCACACCTGCATTTATACAGGTTCGGTTCCAGCTGTTCATGGTATTATTGGTAACGATTGGTACGATCCTGAAACCAAAAAAAATGTATATTGTACAGAAGATTCCTCAGTATCAACTGTTGGCAGTACGCCTTCATCTGAAGGAAATATGTCTCCTAAAAATATGTTGACCACTACCATTACTGATGAGTTGAGGTTAGCCACAAACTTTAAAGGTAAAGTAATCGGTATTTCATTAAAAGATAGAGGCTCAATCCTTCCAGCTGGCCACGCGGCAAATGCAGCATATTGGTATCAGGGCAGCACCGGAAACTGGATTACCAGCACTTATTATATGAAAGAAGTGCCAACCTGGATCGCCGATTACAATAAATTGAAATTAGCAAACAAGTTCTATGCAAAGAACTGGGAAACATTGTATCCAATGAATAGCTATGTTAATAGTACAGCAGATGAGAAAGCTTACGAAGGCAAATCAAGCACATTCCCTCATCAGCTTACCCAAAATATTGATAAAAATTTCGATGCCATCAGAAGCACACCTTACGGCAATACCATCACCTTAGATCTTGCCAAATTAGCGGTCCTTTCAGAAGATCTGGGACAAGATAACATTACCGATTTCTTAGCCGTAAGCTGCTCATCTACTGATTATGTTGGTCACGCTTATGGGCCGAACTCAGTAGAGGCAGAAGATACTTATTTACGTTTAGACAAAGATTTCGAAGAATTTTTCAACTACCTGGATAAAAAAGTAGGTAAAGGAAATTATACGGTATTTTTAACTGCTGATCATGGTGCCGCGCATGTACCAGGCTTTATGCAAGAGAACAAATTACCTTCCGGCGTAGTAAGTGACCGTGATATTGCAAACAAATTAAATACTTACTTAAATGATAAATTTAAAGTAAACAATCTGGTTTTAAAATCTCAGAACAACCAGATCATTTTCGACCATGATAAAACCGATAAAGGTGATGTGAGTTTCGATGTGATTAAATCAGCATCGGTAGAATTCTTAAAAAGATTGGATGGATTCCAAAATGCTGTAGATATTGCTAAAATATCACAAAGCACACTTCAGGAAATTCAGAAAAAAATGATTACCAACGGATACAATGCCCGTAGAAGTGGCGATATCTACTATGTTTTACAACCAAACTGGTTTAACGGTGGCAGTACAGGCACCACGCATGGAAACTGGAACCCATACGATTCGCACATTCCATTGGTTTTTATGGGCTGGGGAATCAAAGCCGGAGCCTCTAATAAAACGCATTACATGACCGATATTGCACCAACGCTGGCAGCACTGCTCCATATTCAGATGCCGAATGGTAATGTTGGAGAACCGATCACAGAGATCACAAATAAATAATTTAAAAAACTACGCTCACCAGCGTAGTTTTTTTGTTTTAACACATTTAGACTAACTACTATAATGGTCTCAGATGACTTAGGTGGTAATTAGATTTTTTCTTATTTTAACATCATGCCAAACTATATTGCAACCAAGCTTACACCCATGCTCGAATCGCATGACATGCAGGCAACGCTAAAATTCTACACAGAGGCTTTAAACTTTACTTGTGCGGCAAAATTCGATGATCTGAGCTGGTTAAGCCTGCAAAAAGACAATATAGAAATCATGTTCTCTATCCCCAATGCCCATCGCAATATCTCCAAAGCGATTATGAGTGGCTCACTTTACATTAAAACAAACGAAGTAGAAACCCTCTGGGAAAGTTTAAAAGATATCTGCAAAATCTGTTACCCACTCGAAGATTTCGAATATGGCATGAGGGAATTTGCCATTTACGACAATAACGGTTATTTACTGCAGTTCGGGCAGGATTTATAGCTGAACCAAAAGCCATAACGGTATAGGGTATTCGCTATTTAAGCTGCTTATTTTAGTACATTTGCATACCAAATATATTTGGAAACAAGGATCGGTAATCAGCGAATACCGCCCCCTAAAATCCCATAGTATGCAACAAGTAGAAATCTATAAGCCTAAAAATAAAATCCGTTTTGTAACCGCTGCTTCACTTTTCGACGGACACGATGCAACCATTAACATCATGCGCCGAATCCTACAATCTTCAGGAGCTGAAGTTATTCACCTTGGCCATAACAGATCGGTTGATGAAGTGGTAAACTGTGCCATACAGGAAGATGTTCAGGGAATTGCAATGACTTCTTATCAAGGCGGGCACATTGAATATTTTAAATACATGTACGATCTTCTTCAAGAAAGAGGATCAGGTCACATTAAAATATTTGCAGGTGGCGGTGGTGTAATCTTACCTTCCGAAATTGAAGAACTCCAGGCTTATGGGATTTCTAAAATCTACTCGCCCGATGATGGTCGTAAGATGGGTTTGCAGGGCATGATCAATGATATGCTGATACAAACCGATTTCATCACCACAGCCAACATCACCAATGAACTCGAAACCATCCCAACAAAAGATATCAAAGCTATTGCAGGAGCCATTACCGTTGCAGAAAATGATCCCGAAGGCGCACAAAAATTTGTAGATGAATTAAAAAAATTATCAAAAAATAATACCGCCCCTATTTTAGGCATTACAGGTACTGGTGGCGCCGGAAAATCATCTTTGGTAGATGAACTTGTTCGTCGTTTCTTGGTAGAAGTGAAAGATAAAACCTTAGCGATTATCTCCATCGATCCATCAAAAAGAAAAACTGGAGGCGCATTATTAGGCGATCGTATCCGGATGAATGCCATCAATAACCCTAGGGTTTACATGCGTTCTTTAGCAACCAGGCAGGCCAACCTTGCACTATCCAAAAACGTTCAGGAAAGTATCGATATCTGCAAAGCCGCTGGTTACGATTTAATTATTGTAGAAACCTCTGGAATTGGCCAGTCGGATACCGAAATTACCGAACACTGTGATGTTTCCCTATACGTAATGACCCCAGAATTTGGTGCAGCCACGCAACTGGAAAAAATAGACATGTTGGATTTTGCTGATTTGGTAGCCATTAACAAATTTGATAAAAGAGGTGCTTTAGATGCCTTGCGCGATGTGCGCAAGCAATACAAGCGCAACCACAATATTTTCGATGCAAAGGATGATGAAATTCCTGTTTATGGCACCATGGCTTCGCAATTTAATGATCCGGGCATGAATAACTTATTTGTTGCTTTAATGAAGCAGATCAAGTTAAAGACCGGAACTGATTTTAAGGCCAAAATGGAACTCACTTCAGATCAATCAGAGAAAATTTACATTATACCTCCCGATCGCATCCGATATCTGGCAGAAATTGCTGAATCCAGTCAAACGTATAATGAATGGGTAGATAAACAGGCTACTATCGCCCGCAAAATGTATCAATTGAAAGGTGTAATTGATCTGGCTGGCGATATTAATTCCCCTCTCCTAGAGGGGTGTCCGCAGGACGGGGTGTTAAAAAACTTAAATACAACATATGCTTTCTTCGAAGAACAATTAGATGGCGAATGCAAACGTTTATTACGCCAATGGCCTGATACCAAAAGAGCTTACAAAGAAGAATTTTTCATTTATAAAGTCCGCGATAAAGAGATTAAACAACCCTTATTTTACGAATCACTTTCAAAACTGAATATACCGAAAGTCTCTTTGCCGAGGTATGAAGATTGGGGTGATATATTAAGGTGGCTGCTAACCGAAAACCTTCCGGGCGAATTTCCATATGCGGCAGGTGTATTCCCATTAAAAAGAGAAGGAGAAGATCCGACTAGGATGTTTGCAGGAGAAGGCGGCCCCGAGAGAACCAATAAACGTTTCCACTATGTTTCATTAGGTCAGCCAGCGCACCGTTTATCCACTGCTTTCGATTCGGTTACCCTTTATGGCGAAGATCCGCACATCCGGCCGGATATCTATGGAAAAATCGGAAATTCTGGTGTAAGTATCGCCACTTTGGATGATGCTAAAAAACTGTATTCGGGTTTTGATCTTTGTGCGCCATCAACCTCTGTATCCATGACCATTAACGGCCCGGCTCCGATGCTGTTAGGCTTTTTCATGAATGCTGCGATCGATCAGCAATGTGAAAAATACATTATCGAAAATGATTTAACGGAAGAAATCCAGGCCAAAATTAATTCAATCTATAAAGCAAAAAATATAACGCGACCAACCTATAATGGTGCTTTACCAGAAGGAAACAATGGCTTGGGCTTAATGCTTTTGGGCCTTACCGGCGATCAGGTTTTACCTGCTGATGTTTATGCTAAGATTAGGGCAAGAGCCATCAGCTCGGTTAGAGGGACGGTTCAGGCCGATATTTTAAAAGAAGACCAGGCACAGAATACCTGTATCTTCTCTACAGAATTTGCCTTAAGGATGATGGGCGATATCCAGAAATATTTCATCGATGAAAAAGTAAGGAATTTCTATTCCGTATCCATTTCAGGCTATCACATTGCCGAAGCAGGTGCTAATCCAATTTCGCAGCTTGCCTTTACTTTAAGCAATGGATTTACCTTTGTAGAATATTATTTGAGCAGGGGCATGCACATTGATGATTTTGCACCTAACCTATCTTTCTTCTTCTCCAATGGTATCGATCCGGAATATGCCGTTATCGGTCGCGTAGCCAGAAGGATCTGGGCCAAAGCCATTAAAAACAAGTATAAGGGAAATGATCGCTCGCAGAAACTTAAATACCATATACAAACTTCTGGCCGTTCGTTACATGCGCAGGAAATCGATTTTAATGATATCCGCACTACTTTACAAGCCCTTTATGCCATTTACGATAACTGTAATTCGCTACATACCAATGCTTATGATGAAGCCATTACTACACCTACTGAAGAATCAGTTCGGAGAGCAATGGCCATTCAGTTGATCATTAATAGAGAATTGGGATTGGCCAAGAATGAGAACCCATTGCAGGGCGCCTTTATCATTGAAGAATTAACCGATCTGGTAGAAGACGCTGTACTTGCCGAATTTAAACGCATCAATGATCGCGGCGGGGTTTTGGGTGCCATGGAAACGATGTATCAGCGTGGAAAAATTCAGGAAGAAAGTCTGTATTACGAAACGCTTAAACATACAGGCGAATACCCTATTGTCGGCGTAAATACCTTTTTAAACAAGAATGGTTCCCCTACTATTGTTCCCGGTGAGGTAATCCGTGCTACAGAAGAAGAAAAACAATATCAGATTTCAGCATTACAAAAGTTCCAGGATCGTAATGCAGACCGTGCAGCAGATCTCTTAAAACAGCTTCAAAAATCGGCTATTGCCGGCGACAATATTTTTGAACAGCTCATGGAGGTTTGTAAAATATGTTCATTAGGCCAGATCAGTAAAGCACTTTACGAAGTTGGCGGCCAATACAGAAGAAACATGTAATAAAAAAGCCTTTATCAAATTGATAAGGGCTCACTATAATTTTAATTAAAGATTCAAATATCTAACCAGCAATCCAGGTAAATTTATAATCTATAGTAGGGTTTTTCATTCGCTCGGCAACACGTAGTAAACGTGAAGGTAAAGCCATAATGTAATCGCGGGCTTTTTCACCAGCTTCATTTAAATCGCGCATGCCCTCAATTTTCCAGTCTTCAATCAATTGTTGCATAATTTCAACATAGTCAATCGCAGTATATACCCCTAAACGTTGTGCAGCATCTGTAAAGTGGCCAAATGTTTGGCCAATTTTTAAACCAACTTCACGTAAGAAATGAGCCGGCATCACGATTTTCTTGCGCATCATATCTTCAAAAGCCAACATTGCTTCATTAGGATCTACCTCAAAAATACGGTTCATGAAATCTTTATAAGCTTTTGCGTGTCTGGCCTCGTCTGATGCAATTACACCACACATTCTAGACAATAACGTATCGCCGTCTTTTTTAGCCAAAGAAGCTACCCGTCTGTGCGATACATTGGTAGCCAGTTCTTGAAAAGAGGTATAGATAAAGTTACGGTATGGATCATGTCCAGTGCCAATATCGAAACCATCAGCAATAAGATATTGTGTTGAAATTTCCATTTGGCGCATATCAACACGACCTGATAGGTATAAATATTTATTTAGTAAGTCACCATGACGGTTTTCCTCTGCAGTCCAATGGCGAACCCATTTCATCCAGCCACCTTCTTCGTCTCTGCTATGTCCATCAACCATGGCTAACCACGATTCGTATGTTGGTAAAGCTTCCTCGGTAATGGTATCGCCAATTAAAACGGCTACTAAATCGTAAGAAAGGTCTTTTGCATTATCCCTTAGAATTCTTACATCTTGATAAAATGTTTCACTAGTAGAATCTGGTAAAAAATCAGAAGGTTGCCAATTGGTATCGATCGGTTTCAAATAAGTTCCCATCGACTCCAGCATATATTTTTCAATATGCAACATTACTTCTCTTCTTTTATCTGCAAAAAAACTCATTACTTATACTTATATTTTTGTTAAAAGCAAAGATAACCAAATATTGTGGCAAACCTTATGATATTAACATATTTAGCGCTAAATCAGTTTTAAATAGTGCTGAAATTATCAACATTGACACATATGGTTTTATTTATTGTATACAAATTGTTTAAGGAAGAAATGTAAAGTGTTTACTCATGGGTTATTATTTTTATAATCTGGAGCGCAATAGCAGTAAAATGTAGGTTGGGTTCCGCCCTGCTGTCCGCTGCAATCCTTTTGGGAAACCCCTTGGATAAACAATCTACCGCTGCCCAAAAGGGATTTCCGCTGCCATCAGGGCTATTGAACCTGGGCCAGTAGTGTAAAATTCAGCGGAGATCAGCGTAATCTGCGGGAACAAAACCTTAACTCCTCCTTACTATCAGATGATTGATATTTTAACGATCTGGAGCGCAATAGCAGTAAAACGTAGGTCGGGTTCCGTCCTGCTATCCGCTGCAATCCTTTTGGGAAACCCCTTATGATAAACAAGCTACCTATGCCCAAAACGATTTCCGCTGCCATCAGGGCTATTGAACCTGGGCCAGTAGTGTAAAACTCAGCGGAGATCAGCGTAATCTGCGTAAACAGGCCCTTAACTTTTCTGAACTCCTTAAAACGGTAGTAATAAGCCCCGTTACAGTTTTCCACCATTAAGGAATTAAGGCCATTAAGAAAACCAGGGCAAAGCTATAGCCCGACTTTTCTCAACTGCTTAACGGTAAAAAAATAACGGCAGGAACCGAATGGCTATAAACCAAGAAAACCCTTCAACATTGCTGTTAAAGGGTTTCTTTTAAGATCTGGCACCGACCTACTCTCCCACGTGTTACCGCAGTACCATCGGCTCTGGTGGGCTTAACTTCTCTGTTCGGAATGGGAAGAGGTGGACACCACCGATATAGGCACCTAAATATTTTTAAATAAGGTTGAGGGAGCGAGGGTTTAAGGGAGGGAGGGTTGCCTTCCGCCTTTCCACCTTCGGCCTT
>NZ_JBXANE010000014.1:0-183043 GCF_058801365.1 Pedobacter sp. GW822-FHT03F06 | reverse complement strand
AGCTAAGAAAAACTCCAAAAAAAGAGTTTTTCTTAAAATAAATTTGCAATTGTGGTAAACCTAGAATACGACCGTAGCGGAGAGATCTTTTTTACGGAAATTTGATTTGTTCAGCGTTGTCAACTTGAATAGAAAGGTAGCCTGAAAGTTGACAACGCTTCGATTTAAACCTAGTACACAGTTGATCATATGTTTAGTATTCCGTGTTTCTGCGCTTCCGTGGCAACAAAAAAAGCCACAGCATTTCTGTGGCCTTAATATGCTTTAATAGGGGCTAAAACTAACCCTCAAGTTCCATAATCTCAGCAGCTAAACTTTCCCATTTATTTTGGCTAGCGTCTAACTCCTGTTTTGTCGCTAAATAACGTTTATTGGCTTCAGCTAATTTATCGGCTTTGGCGTAAACATGCTCATCTGCCAGTTCTGCTTCAATATTTTTAACATTCTGCTCCAGTTCGGTGATCAGTTTTTCTGTTTTTTGCAGTTCGTCGTTCAGCTTTTTTAATTGGTTGGCTGTATTTGGCGTAACAACTTTTGGCTGTTCCTTTTTCTCAGGCATTTTAACCGGAATAGGTTTAGCTGCGGGAATTACCCTTTTGCTATTCCATTCTTCATATTCGGCATAAGTACCAGGGTATTGTTTAATTTTTCCGCCTTCGATAAACCAGATCTTATTGGCCACATTATCTAAGAAATACCTATCGTGAGATACGGCAATAAAAGTACCTTCAAACTGTTGTAATGCCTGAATCAGGATATTAACCGATTGGATATCCAAGTGGTTGGTCGGCTCATCCAGAATCAGGAAATTCGAATCTGTGGTTAACGATTTAGCCAGGGCCACACGCGATTTTTCCCCTCCCGAAAGCACTTTGATCTTTTTGAAAACATCATCGCCGGTAAAAAGGAAACAACCTAAAATACTACGCAGTTCGGTATCGCTATGTTTTGGGGCAAATGCCTGTAATTCTTCTAAAATCGAATTTTCTAAATGCAGCGATTCTAATTGATGTTGCGCAAAGAAAGTGGTGGTCACATTATGACCCGTTTCGCAAAAACCTTCAAATTTTTCAGCTCCGGCAATCATTCTCAATAAAGTAGATTTACCCTTACCGTTTGCACCGATCAAGGCAATTTTATCACCTTTTTCAATTACACCTTCAGCATCATCTAAAATGTGCACATTTGGATAGCTCTTATTGGCATGTTCTATACGCACAACGTGCCTGCCCGATGGTTTAGAAAATTTGAAAGCGAAATTTACGGTCGGGTTATCATCATCCACATCATCAATACGCTCCATTTTATCTAAAGCTTTCATGCGCGATTGTGCCATTTTAGCCTTGCTCGCTTTCGCTTTAAAACGCTCAATTAAACGTTCTTCCTGTTTAATTTTAGCCTGCTGGTTTTTAAATTCACCCTTCTGGATTTCGCCACGTAAGGCTTTTTCTTCCACATAGAAGCTATAGTTACCTGCGTATACGGTTAATTTTCCTTTGCGCGATTCGACCGTACGGTTTACGATTTTATCTAAGAAATACCTATCGTGAGATACAATTACAATGGCACCTTCAAAGCCCATCAAGTAGTTTTCTAACCATTTAATGGAAGGTAAATCCATGTGGTTGGTAGGCTCATCAAGCAATAGGATATCAGGCGTTTGCAGTAATATTTTGGCCAGCATTACACGCATACGCCAACCCCCTGAGAAGGTATTTAACGGGCGCAATTGGTCTGCGGTGCTGAAACCTAAACCAGCCAAAATTTCATTTGCCCTGTATTCGATGTTATAGCCGTCTAAAGCTTCAAATTCTTGCTGTTTATCGCTTAATTTAAATAAAACCTCTTCGCTATAATCCGTTTCTATTTTTTTAAGCAGTTCCTCAATCTCATCATGCAATTGGTTTTGGCGCTCGAAAGCCTCCATGGCCACATGCAAAATGCTATGGTGCGAATCGTAAGAAAGTAAATCCTGGTTTAGGTAGCCAATTTTCAGGTCTTTAGACATGGAAACAGTACCCGAACTCGGTGCATATTCGCCAACAATTATTTTTAAAAGTGTTGATTTTCCTGTTCCATTGGCGCCGATTAAACCAGCTCTGTCGCCAGGTTTAATGTGCCAGTTCGCGTCATCGTACAAGGCCCTTGAGCCAATCAGGAAGGTTAAATTATTTATTGAAATCATTTCGGCTGCAAAAGTACGAAATTTAAAGGCTTTTTTCAGCTGGAAAGTCAAATAGGATAAGCCAACAACAATAATTGGCTTTTAGGAAAGCAATACCTGCTAATTGGTATCGCGGAAGCATTAAAAATCATTTTTTGTAAAAACAAAAGCTTTTAAGTACCTGTTTAATAATTATTACCGTTTTAAATTGATGCCCGATATAACGCTTACCCTGCTCAATATCCTCAAATTTTAGTTGATCTATTAAACGGTAACGCGTTACAATTGTCAGTACAGGGTTAAATGATGTTAAATTTTTATGATGTGTAAAAATTATCATACCTTTGTTCTGTAATAAAAATAGTTACAGTATGAATAGCAGTCATTTTTCCATATCGCTCCACATTCTTACACTTCTCGATCAGGTGAAGGGGCAGCTATTGAATTCGGAATACATTGCGGGTAGTATCAACTGTAATCCTGTTCTGGTGAGAAAGGAATTGGCCAATTTGCATAAATATGGTTTTGTTCAAAGTAAAGAAGGGAAGGGTGGTGGCTCAACTTTAGCTAAAAATCCTGCCGATATTAATTTGGGCGATGTGTATAGGGCGGTTAAGCAAAAAAGCTTACTGGGTGAAAGCAAAAATGAACCTAATCCCGATTGCCCGGTAGGGAGACAGATTACCAAACACCTAAACGATTTATATGATGAAGCCGAAACCGCTTTGGTGAAGAATCTTTCAGCTAAAACATTACAAGATTTTAGTGCAGGTTTTAAATAAAAAATTTTGAACATAACTGTAATAAAAAACATTACAATTTAAACTAGATTAATAAATTTTAAAAATTAAATAACATGAAAGTAGCATTAATTGGAGCCTCTGGATTTGTAGGCAAAGCCATTTTGAACGAATTGGTAAGTCGTGGAAACGAAGTAATTGCCATTGCACGCGATACCGCTAAAATTGAAAATAACAATGACCAGGTAAGTAAGATCGCAGTCGATGTTTTGGATACTGAAAAATTAGCAGCGGCTTTAAAAGGCGCCGACGCAGTAGTGAGTGCTTTTAACGCAGGTTGGACCAATCCGAATTTATATAACGATACGGTACAGGGAGCAGAGGCTATTCAGGCTGCAGTAAAAGCATCGGGCGTTAAACGTTACATTTTTATTGGTGGAGCAGGTACTTTGCAGATTGATGGTTACCAAATTGTAGATGGGCCAAACTTCCCTGCCGAATACAAGCCAGCTGCAACAGCGGTAAGAGATTATTTTAATACGCTAAAACAGGAGAAAGAATTAGATTGGTTGTTTTTTAGTCCGGCTATTGAAATGCACCAGGGCATCACCACTGGCCGTACCGGGAAATACCGTTTGGGTAAAACAAGTCCGGTTTTTAATGAAGAAGGCCGTTCTATTTTATCAGTAGAAGATTTAGCAATTGTTATTGCCGATGAGCTGGAAAATAATGCACATCATCAGGAGCAGTTTACAGCGGCATACTAAAGAAGTTGGTTCATTCGTTCATTGGTCATTGGTGGATGGCAGGTTGCCTAGGATTGATGGTTCATGGCCATAAAAACCATTGACCATGAACTATAAAACCAATGTTAGGATCAGGGATGGATTTGGACACTTAGACTAATGAACGAATGGCTATTGAACTAATGACCAACTAACCTTTTTTATAATTAGTATTAAGTTCTTATCTTCGTGGCATGTATCGCCTTATTAAACCAATATTCTTCAAATTTGACCCTGAAAACGTACATTATTTTGTAGTTAAGCGGTTAAAATGGTTTAATGATAAATTTCCACTAGGTAAAACCATTATCCGTAGCAGTTTTGATGTGCACATTAAAGGTTTAGAACGCGAGGTTTTTGGTATAAAATTCAGAAATCCTGTTGGCTTGGCCGCTGGATTTGATAAAAATGGCGAATATGTGGAGCCACTCAGTAATTTAGGTTTTGGATTTATTGAAGTGGGTACGGTAACGCCAATGCCTCAGCCCGGCAATGATAAACCCCGGATGTTCCGCCTACCTAATGATGAAGCTTTAATCAACCGGATGGGCTTTAACAATAAGGGCGTAGATGTAATGGCTGAGCGTTTGCGCTTGCTAAAAGATAAACATCCTGATATTGTTGTGGGTGGAAACATCGGTAAAAACAAGGCTACTCCAAATGAAGATGCAGTAAACGATTACATTAAATGTTTCGACCGTCTTTTTGATGTGGTCGATTATTTTGTGGTGAACGTAAGCTCGCCCAATACCCCAGGGTTACGCGAGCTGCAGGAAAAAGAACCGTTAAAAAAAATCCTTAATACCTTACAGCAACGCAACCGTAAAAACGATATTTCACGTCCGATTTTATTGAAGATTGCTCCTGATTTAACTGATGCGCAATTGGATGATATCATCGAGATTGTTGCAGAAACAAAGATTGCTGGTATTATTGCCACCAATACAACCATTAGCAGGGAAAATCTGGCTACAGAGAAAGACTTGACTACCCAAACCGGTGGTTTAAGCGGTAAACCTGTTAAAGAACGTTCTACAGAAGTAATTCGGTATCTTTCGGAGAAATCGAACAAAGCATTTCCAATTATTGGGGTAGGTGGTATTCATTCGGCAAAAGATGCCAAAGAAAAATTAGATGCTGGTGCATGTTTGGTTCAATTGTATACTGGTTTTATATACGAGGGACCAGGGCTGATCAAAAGCATCTGTAAAGAACTGGTTTAAATATATTCACCCTGCACTGAGCCAACACTCGTTTCTCGCCTGCGGGTTTTACGCTATTATCAGGTTTAGTTAGCAAGGTTTGTCTATAAAAGCGGGGCTGAAATTGCCAAGAGAGCAGAACCAGCCGTTTTTTAATCATTATTAATATTTTTTCTTTTTTAGGAAATGAAAGTTCAGCGTTTCATGGGTACTGTAGCCCCGCCATCCGCTTTACTTCACCCGATGGAAAAATCGGGTTCGTGTTCGCTTCTGTCAGGTTTATAAACAACGGCTTGCTTTCGGTGCGCCGACCCAGGTTAAATAAACCCGATTGTCGGGAAGCGCTTCCGATCCTTCATCGGAACTCGCACCAAAAGCGGGGCTGAAATTGCCAAAAGAGTAGAACCAGCCGTTTCTTAATCATTATTAATATTTTTTCTTTTTTAGGGAATGAAAGTTCAGCGTTTCATGGGGATTGTAGCCCCGCCATTCGCTTTATCCCGATTGAAAATAATCGGGATGCTTATGATTGTTTATTTACAAGGTCTGAATTTTATGATTAAATGCTATTTGCCGGGCCTGCTTCAAATAGAGGGATATCATGCATGAAATATACTGATAATAGGTAAAAAACTACTTTTGCCGGCTTACCATCTCATTAATCCAGATTGGTGCAAAGGGAGAGGTGCAGCCCTTAGAAACGGGGTAATCGCGGTAAATGCCAAGTTTTTCACCGATGGCCAAGGCTCTTTCTCTATAAACAGGGTGGTTAATGCCAATCTGGGCCAATGCAGTATTCATGGTCCATTGGATTTCGGGTGCTACTTTTGGCATTTCTTTTTCAATCCGATCAAGAATTGCCGGGATGTCTATTCCTTCAGGTGCCCTGGTTATACGTCCGCTGGTTAAGCTCCAGCCTGCGCGGGCCAGCATAATATTTCCCGAATTCATCCACTTTTCCCTGAATTGTTCCTTATCAGGGTATTCTTTAACAATGTAATTGTAAAACCAATCAGCTGCCCAGGTAAAGTTTTCTGAGGCTACCATTTGCTCAATCTGTTCTGCAGACAGCGCTTTTGGTTTAAGGATTAAGATGGCCAGCAGTCGGGCATCAATATTTTCAGTTTCCCAGAGTTGAAGTGCAAGCTCGTGGTCTGTTTTGATCTTTTTGGCGATGGCTCTAATATCGCCCATTTTAACGCCGAAAATGTTTTCTCTGGCACCGTTTTTAATGTGCATGGCGCGGACTTTTTCTTCGCCGAGCGATTCTAGTTTTGAAAGAGTTTCTGTAAGATTCATGTGTCTTCGTAAATCTGATAGCATAAAGTTAAGATTTTAGGTAGTTAGTACATCGTCACCTGAATTTATTTCAGGGTCTATCTTGCAGGAAAGATGCTGACCACGTAGTAGCTACAAGACAATTGAAAATACTACCGCTACCTGTAAAACAAGTTCAGCATGACGATTGAATTAGAAAGGGACTTAGAATTACAATAAATGCTGTGCGTATCAAAAATACTAACGCATAAAAAAAGCATCCTTTGATCAGAAGGATGCTTTAAATTCTTTAAGAAGAAATGCTAAAAACTATTTTGCCAAAGCAGCTAAAACAGCATTGTTTTTAGCTAATTGATCGTTTTTAGGTTGTGCAGAGCGGCTTCCCAACTCGATGTTAGTTGCTCTCTTTAAAAATGCTACCTCTTGGTGAGCTGTATTTTTATTTCTTCTGTCTTTTCTTTTTAATCTGGTAACTGCCATGGTAATAACCTTTTAATTATTTTATTTGTACAAATGGAGGTCGAGAGCGGATTCGAACC
Organism: Pedobacter sp. GW822-FHT03F06; assembly: GCF_058801365.1. Taxonomy (NCBI): domain Bacteria; kingdom Pseudomonadati; phylum Bacteroidota; class Sphingobacteriia; order Sphingobacteriales; family Sphingobacteriaceae; genus Pedobacter; species Pedobacter sp. GW822-FHT03F06. The sequence continues at coordinate 176,335 of NZ_JBXANE010000014.1, read as the reverse complement.
GCTGTAGAAGGTTTTGCAGACCTCTGCCTAGCCACTCGGCCACTCGACCCTTAAATTCAAGGCTGCAAAAATAGCAATTATTAGTTAGCCCGCAAATAATATCTCAATTTAATTTCGAACTCGCACTAACTCAGCACAAAAGATTGCCGCACTTACCGCCACGTTTAACGATTCGGCTTCCCCAATTCTAGGAATGGTTACCGGTTTATTTATTTTTTTGATCACTTCGGCCGATATTCCCTTTCCTTCATTGCCCAAAATCACCAATCCTTCTGCTCCCCATTGCGTTTTGTAAATCGATTCGCCATCTAACAATGCCCCAAATACAGGAATGGTATTTTTCTCCAATAATGCTGGTAAATCTGCTTCATAAATATTTACCCTTGCCAAAGAGCCCATGGTAGCCTGTACAGTTTTTGGGTTGAATACTTCCACACAGTCTGCAGAGCAAATGATGTTTTTAAAGCCAAACCAATCTGCTGTTCTGATAATGGTGCCCATATTACCCGGATCTTGAACGCCATCTAAAACCAAAGTGAACTGATTTTTCAGCGCTTTTAGTGCTAATTCTCTGTTTTTGGGGATATGGACGAGTGCTAAAAAGCCTTGTGGCGTTTGCAGCGTACTAATCTTGTCTAATTCGGCGTTCTTTACTTCAAATAAGTTTATATTTGCAGGCAATTTGGGTAACAAATTGTATTGTTCGCTGTTGTAATATATAGTATGGATCTGGTAGCTTGATCGAAAAAATTCTTTTATGGATTTTATACCTTCAACAATAAATAAACCATGCTCTTTACGGTATTTTTTTTGATGTAACGACCTTATAAAACTAATCTGTGATTTTGAAAGCATACCAAAACTCAATAAATATTAAACTGAAAAGCACTGCAATATTACTATTTATTATTGTTTTAATTCAGGCCTGCTCATCAACTAAATACATTGCCGACTATCAATCGATAGTGAAAAAGGTTACTATTGATAGCGTTGATGCTAAATTTGAAGAACAGGCATACAATTATGTTCAGAAAGATATCAGGCCGGCATCTAAGCTGAGTATCAATGTACCTTTGTACAATTTATTCAATACAAAAGATGGTCGGTATAAAACCAGCGATATTAAGCCGTTTGGTACACCGCCTGCCATTTTGGATAGTACATTGGTTGAGATTTCCAGAACACAGATACAGAAGTTTTTAAAAAGTAAGGGCTACCGCCAGGCTGAGGTAACTTCTGCCATAAAAATTGCAGATAAAAAGGCCGAAATTGTATTCAGCGCAAAACCTGGTCCTGCTTATTTTATCGAGAAACTTTCCGATTCGATCCCAAATGTAAATATTAGAAATCTTTACGAATCGAATAAGGCTAAAATATCCCATTTACACAGGGGAATGCAGTACGATGAAGACTCTTTAACTTACGAAAGGGAGCAGATTTATCGCATTATGAAAGAAAATGGATATTTCTATTTCTTAAGGCCTTATGTAAATTTTGATGTATATGGTGCCGAACCCAGTTCTAAGACTAACAAAATAGATTTGAATCTTAATGTAACAGATCCTGCAAATGGTCCGCATAAGCAGTTTAATATTGGTTACACACATTTGTTAATTGCGCCAAATCCTGATGGTCTACCCGATTCGGCAAGATATAAATTAAGCAAAGATACTTTGAACGGGATTATTTATACCGATTTCTCTAAGCGTTACAGGCGTAATCCGATCGTTCGTTACGATTTTCTGAAGCAAGGTGACCTTTATGACATCCGGAATGAAAACCTCACTTACGATCGCTTATATGAGCTCAACGTTTTTAAAAATGTAAAGATTGATTATTTCAGAAGAGACAGTACCTCCAATAAAATCAATGCGATCATTTTGCTTACCCCCCAAAAGGTAATGAGTAACCGCGTGGAGGGCGAGATTCCGTTTAATGGTGGTACCGTTGGCTTTACCCTCGGAAATACCTATACCAACAACAATATTTTTAGAGGGGCAGAACGATTTGAACTTCAGGTAAAAGGTGGTTTGCAATCGCGTATAGGCAACGGGGCCAAAGTTTTTAGTGATATTTATCAGCGCGATTTTTCAATCAGTGCCAGTATTTCGGTGCCAAGACTGATGATCCCTTTCTACAATCCTGTTTTAGGTGGAAACGGAATGCCGCACACTACCTTTGCTACGAGTTACATTTATGCCCTACAAAAAGATGTTTCGGTAAGAAGGATTTTTATTAATTCCATTACTTACGATTGGTTTGAAACCAAGTCTAAACTCCACTCTTTTACCCCATTAAATTTCGAGTACCGTTTTGGTAACCTCGATACTTCAAAAGTGGATGCCGTTACCAGGTTTAACAACCTGTATTATTCTTCACTGCTCGATCGTAAAGATTTAACACTGGGTATGAAATATACCTACACCTTGAATGCCGATAAATTGAACCAGCTGAGAACCTTTGTTTATTTAAGGGCAGGGATGGATATTGCAGGTAATATGTTGCAGGGCATATCGAAGCTAACAGGTTCAAAGCATGATCCGGCAAACAACGACCCGGCAAAGATACTGGGCTTGCCTTTTAACCAGTACACCAGGCCAGAGGTGGATATTAGGTGGTATAAACATTTGGGTGGTGAAAGACAATTTATTGCCCGTTTAAACACCGGATTAGCCTACGCTTATGGTAATTCAATTTTAACGGGTATTCCTTTCGAAAAGCAATTTTTTGCTGGTGGATCTAATGGCTTAAGGGCCTGGCAGGCCAGGACCATTGGTCCTGGTAATTATAATAGACAGGTACTTGCCAGCGATGAGGTGCGGAAGGCTGTTTTTGGGCTGGATCAATTGGGTACTTTACGGATAGAAACTAATTTTGAATATCGGTTTACACTTGCCCGCAAATTTTTCGGGGCTACGCTGAAAGGGGCTGCGTTTGTTGATGCCGGTAATATCTGGAATATCCGCAGAGGAGAGTCGATTACGCTTGAATACCCTGAATTGGATGAATTGACCGTGTTTAAGCTTAGTAAACTGGCTAAGCAAATTGCTGTTGGTACGGGTGTTGGTTTAAGGTATGATGTTCAGTATTTTGTTTTCAGGTTTGATGTGGGACTGAAACTTAAAGATCCTCAGTTTATCGGATCAGACCAGTGGGTAATCAGCAAATTTTTATCCGGAGCCAGAGATTTTAAAAATAGCTATAATGCCACGCATGGGCCTGATACCTATCGTTTTATACAGTACAACTTTGGTATTGGTATGCCATTCTAATTAATCGAAAAGGCTTAATGTTTTAGGTCTGGTATTTGGATCTTTAAAAGAAAATTCTTTAAAGGGTTGCCATCTTTTATCTATGTGTTTGTAAACAGAAAAGGATGAAACCGGGAATTCGCGTTTAAATTTCCGGTCTTTAAAATCAGCAGCAAGCTGTTTAAAAACGGGTGGTTTTACATCTCTGAATGCCAAAGTTAAATGTGGATTGAATTTTTCTTTTTTCGCGATCAATTTTAAAGGTTGTAATGCTTTGGTAATCTGTTTTTCCAAGCGCATTAATCCCTCATTTTGTTCAACATCGAGATAAAAGGTATGCTCCAGAAATGAATTGAAGTTTCGGAGTACCTGTGTAAATGGCTCAAAGAAAGAAGCATCTTCTAAAGCTTTAAAAAACTTTTTTTCTGCATCATAAGCCGAAAGCTTTACCGGTGGGTATAAGGTGATGTGTGCGGGCCGTTTTAATGATTCATGCACATTAAATTTCTCTGAAATGTATGTTCTAATCTCGTCTATGTCTTCTACAACTGAAACAGGAGGCACTAAACACACTAAAAATAGATTTTCCATCAAGCGAATTTACTAAAAATTTTAGCAATAACAATAATGAATCGTTAAAAAAACGATTTGTTATTTTCACACTCGTTAGAAACGAGCGTGAGCAGGAGCCTTTTCGCAATGACGACTAACTCTGTATTTTCACAAACCTATTTATTTTTGCCACAGATGCACAGATTAACACGAAAGAATTTTACTGCCTTGGTCTGTGTCCTCACCGATCACTTAAGTTTTGCCTCAGATGTCCAATGAGGGACTTATGTTCAATAAACCCGACCGACAGCGTTATCCCGATTTGAGATGATTTTTTTATTATTATAATTTTATCGGGATTAAGCAAAGGGCGGGGCTGGTGTAACCGAAGTACCATAGGCCTTGCTTTTCTAAAAAGAAAATTTGCATTAGACCTTTATACGCTAAACGATAAAGTTAATCGTTAAAAACGATTTGTTATTTTCACGCCCGTTAGAAACGAGCGTGAGCATGATTCTTTTTCGGAAAGCAGTCTTTTCCGCTCTTTGCCGCGGGGCATGGTACTTTGGAGCGCCAAAGTACCCAAAACGCTCTGTCAATCCAACAATGGGCCTTTTACACAATCCTACACACATCAAAAAAACAGCGGCACTTCGTTTTGTGTTCAATACTTATTTAAAGTTTTAAATTAGCGTTTATGAACACAAAACCACTGCGTTTAGGTTTGGCAGCACTATTTTTTCTTTCCTACAACTGTTTTTTTGATTTCCCGGGCCCTTGGGATTGACGGGGTTCTTCGGTCAAAACAATGTGTTATTCGAGGAAGCTAGCAAAACGCCTAAAAATAATCTCAAAAAGATGTGTCCACACCATAGATTTAGGGCGGGGATACAGTGCTGCTATCTGTGGTAAAATAAACCCGACCGACAGCATTATCCCGATTTAAAGTGATTTTTTTATCGTTATAATTTTATCGGGATTAAGCAAAGGGCGGGACTGGTGTAACCGAAGTACCATAGGCCTTGCTTTTCTAAAAAATAGAACGCATTTCAATTTATGGGAAAGATTGCTTCGGCTCGCTCTAGCCAAGCCTCGCAATGACGATTTTGGCGGGAGAGCCAAGTTATAAAAGTTGACAACTCTTTTTTCCGCCCATCAAATCAAATTCTTTAACCCATCGAATATACTTTCAAAAAAGGTAGAAAGGTTTAAACCATTGCTGTGGTTAAAATACACAAATACCAGAAAAACAATGACCACAAATATGATCAGTTTGCGGAAGGCAAAGGCAATAATTACCAATATAATAGGAATGATGAAAAGCCATAAACTATTTATGGCATAAGGACTTAAATCGGTATCTTTTTTATACACATATACCAGTTTACTATGCGTACCAGAGTCGTTTTGATGTTTGATGTAAACGAAAGTAGATTTATCAATTGGTAAAGGTAGCACGGCTATGCCATCGTTAAATTTTAATACCTGTGTAAAACCACTTACACTAAAGGTGTAGGTTCCGTTAATATTTTCGTTGGGGTTGTTTAACGAATCGGCCGCAATTATGGCCAGTTTATTGTTTTTAAGCAAATTTTCTTTTACCAGAAAATTATTGATTGCTGCGGTTTGTGCATGGCTGAAAAACCCGGTTAAACACAGCGAAAGCAAGAGTAAGATTCGTTTCATTCGATAGAACGTTTATTGTAAATTAAATAACCGATATGCAATAATACACCATTTCTTTTAACAGCATCATTATATAAATTATAACTTAGGCTAACCGGCCCCAGCGGGGAGTGATAAACCAGACCAGCGGTACCCGCATAGCGTAATTTTGTAATCGGCTTTGCGTAATTTATATCCTGGAAATTATTCAGCTCAAACTCTTTATGGGGTAAAAATAAATAACCTTCCAATCTAAAATCGAGATTTTTTTTAACATTGTAAATGTTTTTTATTCCGCCAGCGGCATAGGTTGTTGCCCTAAACTTATCCAGAAAGAGCGAGCGGCTATCTTGCAGGGGGTAGAAGGCCGGAGCAGTTAACAGTGTTGCATAATAGTTGCTAAATAAAGGTTGGTTAGAGAAAACGCCTTCCACAATATAACCCAATGTATATTTTTTAAGGTGTAAAAAGTAATTTTCCTGGGTAAGTTTTATACTTCCCCATTGGCGCAAATGACTGCTGCCCGGAATTTTTACAAAACCTGGGGTGTTGCGGAAAATATTCCCGGGATTATAGTTTTCGCGGCCTGTGGTGTAATTGAAACTTAGCGAAAAGCTCTGTCCATTGGTGGCATATTGTTTTCTGTTTAGCGAATTTTTTTCGAAGTTTAACGAGCCCCTGAAACCGTTGAAGATGGTTTGGTCTAATAAATCGCCTACCGCAAAGGTATTGTTTGGGCTATAGCGATCATTATTGTTTATAAAAGTAGAATGAAGAACAATTTTGGTATTGTAATTTAAAGGCATTCCCATCGTAAGGTCAATCTTACGGTCAGATTGTTCGATGTAAATGGGGCGTGGGTTTTCGATAAATATCTGGCTGGTATTATAAAAATTCCAGTGATTATAGGTTAACTCCGCGGCCAGAAACAAGGGTAGTCTGGTTGGATAATCTACCCGGCCATTAACCTGTACCGATTCGTAAAAGCGGCCAGAGTAGAAGCTGGTTCCAAAAGTATACGATTTTCGGTTGAGGTAATTGTACTGGGCACCCAAAAAAACATTGCTGATGGGCCTTGTAGATATATTGCCGCCTAATTCGAGTTTAAAGCTTTTTTTTGGCTGTGCCACCACCTCAAAAGTATAACTGTCTGTTGCAGCCTGATATGAAATTTTAGGAAATACGGTTTCGAAAGTCTGGTCGGCAACTAGCTTATAATATCCACGTTTAATATCCTGCAGGTTAAAAGTAACTTTATCGCTTTTGAAAAGTCTTTCTACATATTTTTTCTGTTGACTGTTTACGCCGGTTACGATGATGTTGCTGAATTTTAAATCAGGCTTTTTTGCATTAAATTTTTCCCTTCTTTTTGCCAGTTCTTCATCGCTCACTCTTTTGCTGATTAAAGCTTTAATTCTTGGCATATCGGCTATTGTTGCATCATAGCCTTTTTTAATCAGCTCTTCTACGGGAGCAAAATTAGTTACGCTATAAGTAGCCAGGTTGGGCTGGATGTATACACCGTTTTTCCCGATCATGGTAGAGTCTGATTTGGATAGAAACATGTATACCAAAAAGCGGTTCATTAAACGATCGTCGATGTTTTTAGGGTATTCGTTATAGGTTTTTGAAGAAACATTGGCACCGATCACAAAATCAGGTTTAAAGTCTCTTTCCATTACATCAGCTGGAAAATTATTGTAAAGTCCACCATCAAAAACATATTTTCCATCTAGTTTAATGGGCCTGTAGATAATCGGAACCGTCATGGTTGCCCTTACTGCCTCTGCTAAACTTCCTTTGCTTACAGTGATGCTTTTTTGTGAAAGTACATCTGCAACCATACAACGATAAGGAACAAAAAGATTATCGAAATTGTCTTTAGAAACGGCCGATGCCTGAGCGAAAAGCTCAAGGAAGGCAAAATTTAAGGGGATATCGTTAATCAGGTTAGAGCGGAAGCTAAAATGAAAACCGGTATCAATAGCCACTTTTGCGGTGAGCATGGAGGCATTGGGGGCATTTTTCTGAAAGTAAAAGGTGTAATCGCTGGTGTATCGTCCATTTACCCAATTTTGGAAGTTGTTGCTCAGTGCAATTTTTTCTATCTCCGCAGGGCTATAACCTGCGGCATACATGGCGCCAACTATGCCACCCATCGATGTGCCAGTAATGTAATCGATAGGGATGTGGTTTTCTTCCAAAGCCTTTAATGTGCCAATGTGCGCCAATCCTTTTGCACCGCCACCACTAAACACAAGGCCTACCTTTTGCGCCTGCAATTGGTTACAGCACAGAACGAACAGTATCAGCAAGGATCTTTTAAAAGCTACCACTCCCTAAAAATAGGGTTTTCTTTTAAAATTAGTTCAATATGAAAATGTTGTATGTTAAAAATGATGCAAAACTTACCCAAAGGATATAGGGGATAAATATTAAACCCGCCCATTTGTTTATTTTATAGAAGATGGATGCATTGATGACAATGATGATCAACAGTAAAATAATTTCGGCCAGGGCAAAACCTATCTCGTGCAGATAAAAGAAAATAAACGACCAGCCCAAATTTAAAATTAACTGGATTAAATAAATGGCAACTGTTCTCGGGAAATGAACAATTTTATCTCGCCTAATCCACACCAGATAAGCCGCAATACCAATAAGTATATATAGTGTAGTCCAAACAGGTGCAAAAAGCCAGTTTGGTGGATTAAAAGATGGTTTATTTAAGGTTGGGTACCACGTTTTAACCGATTGAGCGGTTGCCCACCCTCCTAAAGCACCAACACCCAGTGTGATGGCTATATTTACAATAAAAGCTAAAGGTTTAAATTTCATGCGCTAAATTTGAGTTTAAACAACGGTAAACCCTAAATGTTTTATTACCTGCCAATGCCCGGCACTACTGGTAAGCTTTCAGTATCGTCATTTCCAATACTTTGTACCGCAAATAAATAATTGTCTTTGCTATAAGGTAATCGTAATTCAGTGGCAGAAGTGAAAAATTTCTTTTCCCAAACAGCGCTGCTGGTTTCGCGCATTAAAACATAATAGCCCTTTACTGCGCCATTAGCAGGTGCTTTCCAATATAAAAAGGTAGAGTTGCTCAGGTTTTTTACATCCACTTTTACTTCGGTAGGGCTAGACGGGGCTTTAGCCAGACTGGCTAAAACCGCAATATTTACGCCTGTATTTTTACGTAAATATTCGAAATCCATAAATTCCTGAAGGTCGCCATACCTAACGCCTTTCTCCGTTCTAAGGTCTTGATGCTGGTGATCGAAGTTTTCGTTCATTTCAGTTATGCGCACCGCTGTAAATCCATTTTCTACGAATGGGGTATGATCTCCGCCACGGAGAAACCTATCGTTCCTGTAAATTAATTTAACTTCTAACTGATCTACATAACGCTCGCCTATTTCTTTAACATATCGTGCCAATTGACGGCTTTTACCATCATTCTCTAAACCAAACTGACGGATGCTCTTTGCATTTTTATCCAGATCGAAGCTGGGTAAGCCCTCACTAAATACACGGAGCCTTGTATTGTCGATAATTTGTGTTTCACTACTGTTGTTGCTGCCAATCATATCATTGTTTAACATGGCATCTACATTCCAGTTTTCCTTTTTTGCTTTTGCAGCCATAAAACCAGAGCCTAACAACGATTGTTCTTCACCGCTTACGGCGACAAAAATTATGGTGGCAGAAAATTTATATTGACTCATGATTCTTGCAGCCTCAATTACGCCCGCAACACCACTACCATCATCATTGGCGCCGGGTGCATCGCTGGTTCTGTTCATTACATCGGTAACACGGCTATCAAGGTGCCCGCTCACCACATAAACACGTTTGTCGTTTGCGTCAGTGCCTTTTAGTACAGCTACTGCATTGCCTAAAAGTGTAGGCTGATCTACTCTTTTGCCATCGGGTTTAAAGGTAATGGTATCCAGGTATGCGGTAAGCCTGCCATCACTTTGCCTGGCAAACTGATTAAACTTATTTACGACCCAATTTCTGGCAGCCCCAATTCCTTTCGTTTTACTTTTAATATCACTAAGCGTATTTCTTGTTCCGAAAGAAACCATTTTACTGATATATGATTTTAGCGAATCCTGGTTTACGGCTTTAACCATTTTATCAATATCCTGATTTCGGTTAACCACAACCTGTGCCTGTAGCGATAAACTTATGGTAACAAGAAGTAGGAGTGTATAGATTTTTTTCATCTGTCGGTTTTTTCAGCAATAATGGTTTGTTTAAAGCGAATATATTGAATGATTCCTTTAATACAGGCGGTTTAAGCCTAATCTCGTGTAACATTTTGGGCATAAAAAAACCCTTTGAAATTAATCAAAGGGCCTAAAATTTAATTTTAATATTACCTTGCCACAGTTAATGCAAGTTCTTGTGTTTGGTTCCAATTGCCAAAGGCTTTTTTAGCTGAAGCTTTGGCTCTATTTAATTCAACATCTCCGGCAATCGTTAAAAATGTTTTTTCCGGAGAGATTTGGCTGTAAAAGTTTTTAACATCGGCCAAGGTTAATGCATTAACCGAATTTTCATTTACCGTTTGGTCATAATCGTAATCCTGCAATTTTAAACTGGCAATTAATTTAGCTTTAGCCGTATTAAAGGTTTTCTGGTCGAAGTTTGCATGTTGAATTACCGAAGCCATTGTTGCCAGGTCTTTATCAAGATCTGCCTTTAGTGTAGCCAGCTTACCGCTGTTATCTTTAAAGCTAATATTTGAGTTTTTACTTAAGTTTTCGTTTAACACCGCATTTAACAACTCCACTATACCATCTTTTTTACCTTCAATGGCCTTAGTATCTAAGGTAAAGCTAGAATATGCCTTTGGCGAACGTTCATTCTCCGAAATAATGATATTCATGCCGTTTTTAAGTTTATAGCTAACAGGTTCTTTAAAAGATTGTGCTTTAGCCGTGTAAATGCACAATAAGCTTAATGCTGCAATAGCGATTGTTTTAAATTTGTTCATTTTGTTCTTTTTTTTACGAAAATGGTTTATTGGTATGTTATTGGATTATTTTTAGCTTAATCTAGGTATTGGAGGGGTAAAATCCTAGACGAACGTGGGTACATACGTGATCAAAACTTGAATAGTTTTTACAAATATATATTTTATTCATTTTGTTCATTATTATTTTAATAAAATAGCGCCTACAGTTGTATTGATATGGAAGTAATGACATTTACTAAATAATTGGTGGGTTTCGTTAATAATGTAGAAGCGGATTAATAGGATGCTGGAATCACCAGACATGATGATATTGCCTCACCGATTTAAAAAGGTGGTTTTGATTTACTCGTGAGCACAAGGTACAGAGAAGAAGCAAATGCTTAAGACCTTGTCATCATAACGCCCTGATTTTTAGAGAAAGTTCGGATTGACTGCAGATTAACTTCCGAGGTTTTGGCTGGCAAAGATTGGTGACCTGGTTTAGCTGTTTTGTAATTGCAAATCGCGTCTGGTTTTTATATTTATTTTTAGCTTTTGCAGCATAAACCATTGTTCCTAAACCCGATCGACGTGTAAAGCCCGGAGACCGAAGCATGAGGGCGAGGACTTGGAACAAAGAGCGGGACAGCAGGCCTCCAAGAATCATTGTCTGTTCATTTCCAAATCTTTTTGAAATGCAAAACCTGAGGGATTGTTATTCTGAAGGGGTAAATTATCGTCCTCGACCGTTGTGGAGAGATCTTTTAACATCGTTCAAAGATTTCTCTCCTGAACATCCGGAACCCATGTTCCAGTCGAAATGACGCGCAATTTTAGGAGTCTGTCATTGATAGCGTTTAGCATTTTAAAATACATCAGACGGTTGATGACAGATTTGTAACTTTATTAGTATTTTTGTATCTCATTATCAATTGAATACGAATTATGTTATTGGTGGTTTCTATTGAGCATACAAATGATCAGATGCCGATTTTAAACTAATATCTTCAATAAAATCTTTTATTTCCCTGATGGTTTCTTCTGGTTCGCTAATGTGCGGAAAATGCCCTGTAGCTTTCATTACAACCAAAAAATTCTCTGGGGTATTTTTATGGATAAATTCGCCGGCTGATAAAGGAGCCATTATATCGTTCGTACTTTGCAGGGTAAGACTTGGCACTTCGAGATTTTTTAATTTATCTCTGTAATCGGCTTTAAAGGTGGCCATTGCAAAGGCCAGGGCAACATCTGGGTTGGTGGCTTCAAAACATTCCTGTAAAAAATCAGTTAATTCAGGTTTGGAAGGGTTATCCATCACCAGCGGTGCCAATTGCTTGCTCCAGGCTACATAATCATCTGCTATGTGCTCAAAAATGGTTTCAATATCTTCAGTATTAAATCCACCGATATAATCACGATCATTTAAATATCTTGGCGAAGGGCCAATAAAAATCAGTTTTTTAAATGCTTCCGGCATCTGTAATGCGGCAATCATACCAATCATACTGCTTACGGAGTGCCCAACAAATATGATGTTGGTCAAATCAAGTGCTTCTATGATATCGATTACATCACAGGCATATCCTTCGAGTGTAGCATATTTTCTTTGGTCGTATTGGCTGAGGTCCGAATTTCCTGATCCAACATAATCAAATAGTACGACTTTGTAGTCTTGGAGAAAAGCATCTGTAATAAATTTCCAGGAACTTTGCGCACAGCCAAAGCCATGGGCAAATACAATTACCTGGCTGCCTTCGCCAAGGATTTTTACATTATTTCTGATCAGTATAGGGTGCAAAATGTTTGGCTTTAATTCCAGATTAAGTTAAGTAATGTTATTTGTTTTTTGGAAAAAAAATAAATAATGAACGAAATGCATTGCTAATTAGCAGATAATTTATGTTTTGAAGTTAATTATTACCTTTACTAAAACGATTAAGTTGTATGAGAAACAGTATTTCTATATTATTGATAATATGCTTTTCAGCATTTTGTGCACAGAGCCAGGTAAATCTAAAAGCCTTTAAAGCTAACGGAACTACTGTTTCTTCCCATCAAAAAGAACTCGTGCTCACCTGGCCAGCTGGTAAAGGGACCTTAGGTAAAATGATTTTAGATCTTGATCGTACTAAACCATTGTTTAAAAGTTTATTGTTAGGTAAGCAAGGCGCCTTAAAAGAAGTTGCTGCTCATCTTGACCCTGGATTTGTGCTGAGAATAGGTAAACGCACTTTAAATCCAAACAGTGGGGGCTGGGATGTTTTTTTCGACCGGGTTCCAACCAGACCATATACCACAAATGTTGTAAAATTCGAAAAAGGGGCAGCCAGTGTTTCAACAAAGGGCTCGCAAACTGTAGTGCGAATAAATGGAATTCGATGCGAGACCTTTAGCGGTGCGTTAGAAATAACACTTTACAATGGAAGCCCTTTGTTTAATGTAGCTGCTGTGGTATCAACCCCAAAAGATTCTACAGCTATTTTATACGATGCCGGATTAACGAGCAAAAAAGAGATCTGGTCTAATATTGCCTGGAGTGACGTGAAAGGTAATCTTCAGAATGAGAAAGCGGTTAAAACAGATGCGAGTAAAAATCTTGAAGTAAAATACCGTACCGTTATCGGCGAAAATAATGGCGGAAGTTTGGCCGTTTTTCCTGCTCCACATCAATATTTCTATCCCTTGGACGAAGCTTTTAACCTTAAGTTTACGTGGAAAGGCAGTAATTATTTAAACTTAATCCCCGACTTTGGTATTGGGATCAGGCAGGATCCATTGGGCGATAAACGTTATGTACCATGGTTTAATGCACCACCCAATACCCAACAGCGCCTTAATTTTTTCTGTTTATTGAGCACGGGGAAGGCAGGAGCAGCGTTGGACGAAGTTAAAAAGTTTACGCACAATGATACTTATGTGCCCTTGGCAGGTTATAAAACAATGGCTAGCCATTTCCACAATGAGTTTATTTCTGACGTAGTGCTGAGCGGAAAAGCCGTGCCAGAAAAGCCCGAATTTGTTGAGGTGTTGAAAAGGGCGGGTTTAAATATTGTTAAGCTTGCCGAATTTCACGGACCAGGACATCCTAAAGGACCAGATTCTGTTCGTTTAAAAGAATTAGATGCCTTGTTTAAACAGACTAAAAGATTATCTGATCCAAATTTTTTATTGTTACCAGGAGAAGAAGCCAATAATTTTTATGGTGGACATTGGCTGGCATTTTTTCCTAAACCAATTTATTGGATTATGTCGAGAAAAAGCGATCTGCCTTTCGAAACCAACGACCCGAAATATGGTAAAGTTTACCGCATTAATGATAAAGCAGAAATGCTCAAATTACTGGAACAAGAACATGGCTTGGCCTGGACTGCCCATGCCCGAACAAAGGCTTCGACAGGTTACCCAGACAAATATAAAGAAGAAGACTTTTTTAAATCGGAGACTTTTATGGGCGCAGCCTGGAAGGCCATTCCAGGAGATCTTTCGTTGCCGACCTTAAGTAAACGGGTACTGAACCTGATGGATGATATGGCCAACTGGGGTTTGAAAAAACATGTTATTTCAGAGGCTGATATCTTTACCATCACTGAGCAAAATGAAATGTATGCCCACTTAAACGTGAATTATTTGCAGTTGGATAAGATACCTAATTATGCCGATGGCTGGCAGCCTGTTTTAGATGTAATGCGGAAAGGAAAGTTTTTTGTATCGACAGGTGAGGTACTGATCCCGAGTTTTAATGTTAATGGAAAAGGTGCAGGAGAGACTTTGAAGGTTGATCATGGTGGAAAAGCAAAGATAAATATGCAACTCAACTGGACATTCCCCTTAAGTTTTGTCGAAATTGTATCGGGTGATGGGGCAAAGGTTTATCGTAGCCGTGTTAATTTAAACGATACGCAGGCTTTTGGAAAAAAGGATTACAGTTGGGCAGTTAATTTAAAAGGCCGGCATTGGGTAAGGGTAGAGGCCTGGGATATTGCAACCAATGGAGCTTTTACACAAATGGTTTGGTTGGAATAATGGCTATACCTGAGATCGTCATTTCGAGCGGAGTGCAACGCAGTCGAGAACCCGAAGGCTCAGCGAAGCTAAATCTATATTTAACAGATCTCTCTCCCGAAAATTCGGGACTACGCTTCAGTCGAGATGACGACACTCTTTTATTCTCATAGTGTTTAGAATGACAATTGTTTTCAAAATGATATTACGTTACTGCATCAATCCTAAACCTTCTAATCGCGAGATAAAAAAAGGTAATGGAATATAAACCCGCCAACAATCCTGCACATACAGCAGAAGGGGTAATTCCGAAATCGTGATTTTTAGGGAAAGAGAAGTGCAGGGCGAGCATCAATGCAAATACCACCAAAATGCTATACAAGCCATTTAAACCTGCTTTTTTCAATATAAAAGGATAACCCGTAATTTTTTCGTCTACTTTATAGTTAATGGCGCCAGAGTGCTGCAACAGTTTTATTTTTTTTAAAATATCAAGGGTAATCATAAAGGGGAGGAGCAACGACATCGGCAATAAAAACCTGGCCAGATTTTGCTCGCCACTAAATAAATGCACCGAGTTTTGTGCTTTAAAAGCAAAATATGGCACTACAGTATTTAATACCGTGTTTGGGATAAGGTGTATCAGCAGGTTTTTGCGCACAAACTTTCGCCAGTTCGACACTTTCGTCTGCTCATCGTATTCCACTTTATCAGACATTGACCAATTCGTTTAAATTTTCCTTAATCAGCTCCATTACCCTGTCTTTGATCTGCCAGGCTTCAAATTCCCGAAGGAATGATTCGTTTGACATAAAAGAGAAATCCAGCTGTCCGTTAAAAGTGCTACATACTAAAGTATTGGCATTTTTCCATGGGAAAGCAACCGTAGGACTATAAATGGTTTCAATAGAAAAATCCTGATAATCCTTTGGGATGTTTAAAAGCCCCATATTGCTGAGCGTCACATCGTGTGTGCCCTTGGTTGTTTTCAAAAAGCCAATCATTTTATTTACCGATGAATGGAAATACTCACTCATGTTTAACAGGTCGTGAACTTTCATTTCTGCCACTTTTGCTTCCAGATCGGTTTTTAAGATTCTGGTTTTTGTCCAGAAATCATTTTCGCCTTGTGCGATTTTTAACTCTACAATGGGTGCAAAGGCAAACATGGTATCTTTTTTTATGGCTTCTACAAAGCGCCTGATATCAACCGGACAGATCACCTTGCCATGGGCTTTGGTGCCTTGCACGTGTTTAAAAGCTTCCATAAAGGCCACACAGATGGCGGCATGCACGGTTGTGTTTTCTTCCTTACATTTAACCAATAGTTGTTTGGTCTCATCAGCACTGATTTTCCAATGAACGGCGTAATTGCTCCGGTCTATGTTATTGTTTGAAGTAGCTTTTAAAAAGAAAAACAAACGGCCAAGTGTTGCAAAAATTTTTCCTTTAAAATGGCTCGCTTTACTAATTACAAAATCTTCTGGTAAGAGGTCGCGAACAGAAAGAAATGAAGCATATGGGGCCAGATCTTGTTCAGGATCATCAATCAAAGTCATCAGCTCCCGCATTAAATTTGAAATGGCAGTTCCATCGCAAATACAGTGTGGAAGCACGAGCAAAAGGTCTGATTCGGTTTCGGCTTTTAGCCAAACTAACCTGGCTAACGGCTCGTTTGGGGTATCAAAAAGTTTATACCACTCTATTTTTGATTGTTTTAACCAATCCTCGTCTGTTAAACGATCAGCAATTCTAACGGGTATTTTGCTGATATTTTCGTTCCGTACGAAATATGGTGTTTTGCCTGTAGCATCGATATTCATTTGCAGCAGTGGGTGTTTCTGCTGGACTTTAAACAGTGCGTTATGCAAATTTTCTTCATTGATTTTACCTGAAATTTTGGCGCCAAAAACACAGTTTAGCGGTGTTTTGGCATCTACATGCATTATTCTTTCTCCTAAAATTAATCTTCTTTTCATGCAGTTGCGGTTAATATTTCAATCGGTTTTTCAACCTGAGCTTTTAAGATAGCCACTACTTTTTCTTTGATGGCCTCAGCTTCAACGAATGGAACATAACCCTCGCTGGCCACAAAAGTAAAGTCCATTTGATTGCGGTAAGTTGAGACGATCATGGTGGTCGTATTTCCCAAAGGGCCCATTACTGAAGGACTGAAAATGCTTTCTACTTCAAAGTTTTGATACCGGTACGGGATGTCGATTTTACCCAGGTTGGAAAACATACAATCATTACTCGATTTTCCATACTTTAAGAAATTGGTGAAGTTGTTTAACGCAGGGTGACAGGCTTCCATCATCATCATCAAACTATAAGGATTTAGTTTGGCCGATTTATCGTTCACGTCCTTTTGCAAGGCTTTAACATTGCTTAAAAAGTCTTTTTCTGGCAATAAAGAAAGTACAATCATTAATCCGAAGGCAAAAATGTGGTCTTTTTTAATGATGGGGTTAAAATTCCGGATATCAACCGGTAATGATATTTTGTTAAATGCTTTTTCTTTTCTCACCGCTTTAAAGGCCGTTAAAACTGCGGCACTCAACAAAGTATTTACGGTGAACTGATTGGTTTTGCAAAACTGGATGAGCTGTGTAGTGAGATCCTGATCGAATTTCCAGCGGAGCATAAAATCGTTTTTTCGCGCTACAGCTACTTTTTTGATCGGGATGATCCAAAGTGCTAATGTGGCAATTTTGCCGATCAGTCCGTTTTTGGTCCGGTTGCGGTAACTGTTTAGTACCTTTTTAGGAATCACATCCTTTATACCCATAATTGGAATTTCTTTGCCAATATCGGCATCAGGGTCATCCAAAAGCTGAAGCAATTCTGTTAAAATAGAAAGTGCCGAAGTGCCATCGCAAAGACAGTGGTGATATACCATCAAAAATTCAGATACGGCTTTACCTTTAACCCATGTAATGCGGCAAAGTGGTGCAATTGAAGCATCAAAAACAGTTTTCCATTCATAGGTAGATTCCTGTTCCCAATGCCCATCATTTAACCGGTCTACAATGCGAACCGGAATGCTAAAGGTTTCGGTAAGATTGGTTACAAACCAAGGCCTTTTATCTTCGTCAAAACGTATAGCGGCGGTTAACCAGGGGTGTTTTTTCTGGATTTTGAATAAGGCAAACCTCAAATCATCTTCCTTGATTTCTCCCCTGATTTTGAAAGGTATTACAATGTTAAACGGGCTTTTCCCATCACCGTATAACATCCTTTCGCCAAATAACAGTTTTCTTTTCATTTTTTAGTATTATTCTGATAGAAAGTCGTCATCTCGAGCGGAGTGCAACGCAGCCGAGAGATCTTTCTGGTTAGATCTCTCCGTTTCGCTGTGCTTCAGTCGAGATGACGGTCGAAGGTTTACAAGCTGTTGGTTTCCACAACTTGTGCCGTTTTTGCAAAATCTTCCAACAATTGCACCGCCTTATCGTTACCACCAGCTTCGATAAATGTTTCTCTTATTTTTTGTGCGGCCTGGCGGTATTTCGGATTTTCTAAAAGCTCGAAAACAGTGTCTCTTAAATCACCGATCCGTAACCTTTTGTAACGGATGCTAACCCCACAACCCGCTTGCTCAATTAGTTTAGCAGTATGAAAATGATCATAGGCGATAGGCGTGATCAACATCGGTAAACCATTGGTGAAAGTATCGTTTACGGTATTAAAGCCCCCATGACAGATTACCGCATCCATGTGTGGCATTAGTTCTGATTGTGGCACAAAACCGCTTACAATAAAGTTATCAGGCCATTTTTCGAAGATGTCGGGATTGGTTGCTGCAACAATGGTTACTGGCTGGTTTTCGAAAGCTGTAATCAGTTTTTGGAAAAACTCCTTACGGATATCAACCAACAGCGTACCCAACGAAACAAAAACTTTAGGCGTCGTAGCCTGACTTAACCTTTCCCAATCAAATGGTGCTAAATTTGGTCTGCCTTTTACCGGGCCAACAAAATGCATGTGTGGTGGTTTTTCTTCGAAACCTGCAAATGCCTGTGAGGTGAAAACCATATTTAATTGGTGCGAATGGATGTGGATATCGTCGCTATATATGCCTACTTCTCTTTGTAAACCTTTAATTAAGTTTTGTTGCCATTCGAATATTTTGGGCGCACTGTTGGCGGTATCGCCCATCACATCAGGTGGAACGGGTGTAGTGGTAACTGATGGTATACCTTTTAAGTACGCACTTAACGCACCGGCAAAGGTAATGCAGTCATTAATAATTACATCGGGTTTCCAGGCGTCAACAAAGTTGTTGAGCCCTTTCATCATCATTTTGGCAAAAGGAACATAGGTTTCTTCGAGGGCCAGTTTCATTACCTCCGGACCAGAACACGCAGGGCCATCATCCTGACGTTTTAAAATGCGTTGTATTTCATCCGCATACTCTGCCAAATCCTCTTCAGGATAAATAAATTCGCCACCTTCTGGTAGGTGTACCTGCGCAAGAGGGGTGATACCCAGCCATTTTACCTCATGGCCGCGGGCCAGCAAACTGGCGCCAATACTTAATGTTGGACTGATATGGCCAAAAAAAGGCGGGACAACGAAAAGGAATTTTGACATAATGTATAATTTAACTGATGAATACGTTTGAGGTTTTGTTGCTTAAAGCTTCCAATAAATCGGCGGCGCTTTCTGTTCCGCCAGCTTCGATAAAGGATTGTTTAATTTGTTGTGCAGCGATTTTATAACTGTCGTTCTGCAGCACTTTGTGTACCGCTTCTTTAAGGTGATCGGCTTTAAAACGGTTAAAGTTTAAACGCTCTCCGGCACCTACCCTGAAAACACGTCCGGCAACATGGCTTTGATCGTATGCTATTGGAATAACCACCATAGGCAGTCCATTCATCAAGGTTTCGCAAACGGTATTGTGTCCTCCATGGCAAACCACAGCATCAAGGTGAGGCAAAAGTTCTAATTGTGGTACCTGGCGCTGCACCGTAAAATTAGCTGGCCATTCTTCAAATAAAGCAGGATCAGAAACCACAACCACATGTAAGTCTTCATTTGCGAAAGCCTCAATTACCTTGGCAAAAAAGGCTTTTTTATGCTCGTGATCGAAGGTGGTACCAATGCTGACCAATATTTTTGGTTTGCTGTTATGAAATGCTTCCCAGTGGAAGGGAATTGTAGTTTTACGAAGGTTAAATACGGGGCCTACAAATTTAAAATGCTCAGGTAAATCCATCTCCCCGAAAAAATCCCTTGAGGTAAATACCAAAGTGGCAAGATCAGAGCAGGCAATAGAATCTGTGATATTTATACCGAATTCTTTTTGCAGGGCTACAATCTGGTTTACTTCCCACTCATGCACTTTGGGCAGCTCGTCCATTACTTTTATGGCTGCAGGCGCGGTAACCGAGGTTACATAAGGATAATTTTTATTGCTTGCGGCAATTGCTCCGGCAAACATTTGATGATCGGTTATCACGATATCGGGCTTGAACTGATCCAGTATATCGGCAATACCATCATAACTATGCCTGTTAAGCGGAATCAATACTTCCTCGTACAGAAATTTGATGCTATCGATACCGTAAACAATCTTTTTGGTGATGATGTCTAGGTATTTTTCTGAATCTTTTTTCTGTTGGTCGTTTTGGTCGTAACTGATCAACAATAACTCGCCTCCAGCAGGAAGTTTATCCCCTAATGATTCATCTAGCGTAATCCATCCTACACGGTGGCCCCTTTCAAGCAAGGCAGTACCCATACTCAGTGTAGGGTTAATATGGCCAGTTAGTGGAGGAACAACAAATACAAATTTTGCCATGTGTGTTTAATTTTATATTTCCTGAAAGAAGTTTAACAATGCTTCGGCGATTACCAATGGTTGTTGTATCGGGATATTATGATCCCCCGGCACAGCAATTAACGAGGCATTTTTAATCATTCCGTCTAAATGTTTACCTGCGTTAAGGCAATTGGAATCGGTGCCATACAACAATAGGGTAGACTGTTTTATGGTTTCGATTGCAGGGCTGCCAAAAAAGTCCTTTTCCAGCTCCATGTCGGTTTTAATCGAAGTTTGATAAAAAAGGTACTCGTACATGCGGTGGTTGCGCTCCATCTGCCTTTTGCCCATTTTCACTTTTGTGGTGTCAGTGAAATTTTCAACGTAATGTTCTAAAAATTCACGGCTGTACTCATCAATAATTCCCCTTGTTTTATCATCATTTGGATCTGGTGCTTCAATTATGGCCAGTTTGTTAATGCGTTCTGGAAAGCGAATGGCCATTTTTAAAGCAATCAATCCACCGAAACTATAACCACCTAAATGCACTTTTTTAAGGTTTAAAACCTCCATTAATGCAAACAGATCGTTTGTCATGCTCTCCAGGTCATATCCCTCCAAAGCCTTTTCGCTCATACCATGACTTTTTAGGTCGTACAGTACCACATGATATTTTGTGGCCAAAAGCGGCGCGATATTAAAATAATAGACAGACAGGTTACTGAACATCCCGTGAACGAGGACGATGGTTTCAGTAGCTTCTTTATTTAGCTCCTGAATATGAACCGATTTGCCGTTTACTGTTATGATTGGCATTCTTCGATGTAAGAGATGATCATGCCTAAGTTTAAGTTGATCAGCTGATCTAAATCCATTGATGATAACCAGCCCGTAAAATCGATCTGCTCGCCAAAATGCGCTTTGATTTTTTCGGAAAAAGATACAATTTCGATGCTGTCCATTTCCAGATCTTTGGTGAAAGAACTTTCAGGGGTGATATCCATTTCTTCAACAAATTCTTCGCCGATTACTTCGGTGATGAATTGTTTCATGAGGTTGAAGATTTCTTCGCTGCTTAATTTTGTAGTTATAGTGTCCATCCGATGATATAGTTTTTATGTTTGATTGTTTTGATTGTGATGTTATTGATGCATAGTTCTTCGCCGTTGATTACTTCAACGGTATAGGCTTTGGGATTGCCCTGTAAACCTTTGCCCAGGTATTTCCCATAAGCTTCTTTAGCTACCCAGAACCGGGTTGCCCATTCTATTTTGTCGCGGCTTTTGAGCAGGGCCATTTCGTGATCGTTAAACACAAGATCGAAGAAACCGGCGCTCCGTTCTTCAATATGTTCGATATCGATACCAACAGGTTCGTTAAAACGTGCTATGCCAACGGCATCGGTACCTTTATGGGCAATCGAGATATTGATGTGTTCTGTTAAACCGCCTTTAACATAAGGTTTGCGGAATTCATCCGAATAGATTTCGAAAGTAATGGGGTAACAGGCCTGGTTTTTCTGTGTATTTAATAAATTCCGAACGGCATCTTTCGCCGCCACGCGACTGATCATCCACGTTCTTCTTTTATTGGGTAAAAGGTTGTTGTGATGTTTCTTTTCTGTCTGGTTGAAATATCTTTTCAGGATAAAATCCCATGATACCACACGTGAGTAAGCATTGCCGAAAAGGAAGACGCCAGGTGCAATCTCTTCTGATAAACGGTTATGGAGTGGCGACATGGACACGTTCCAAAGCGGTTCGTCTATTTCCAATCTGCGGTTCTGCCATCCCGAAATGATAAGCCAGGTGATGCCATCTCGCTTCATTACGATATCGGCAGTGGCAAATTCATCGTTAATTTCGGTGAGCACGCAGGTACATTCGAAAGTACCTTGCTGGTCGGCCATATCGCCAAAGAATTCTATTTCCTGAATTTTAACGGGGAAAGCAATCCTATCTTTTTCTAAAGTGAGTTGAAGCCATAAACCAAACAGCTGACCGGCATTATCAAGCAATGAGCCTTTTCCGCCAGATGCTTCGATGATGCCTGTAATTCCTTTTTCGCCCACTGCAATTAATTTTTTAATGCCCTGGTAATCTGGTCCGTGGAACATGTGTGCATCGTAAATCTGTGCGGCAGTACGATCGATATCCAATAATTTTCCAATATCGAAAGTTCTGTTTGGTGCGGCACTTAACTGTGCAGCCAGCTGCACTTCTGCATTAGCAAAACGCTCCAGGTTAAGGTAAACGCTTTGCTCGTCTTTCCATTCGCCAGTTACAATCTCCTGAAAAGGTTTAACCACATTCATCCATTGAAAAACCCGCATATTCATGATTTTTTGCACCTTTTCTTCTGGCGATTGCGCGTTGGCGATTTCAGCAAACACTTCGAAAATCATGGTCATTGGGATTACCGGATCCATATCTTCAACCGTTGGCCAGCCTTTGGGTTGCCTCAATAGGGAGTGATCGATCAGGTAAGGGCAGTTCTCAAGGCTCACATCAAGTTTTTGGCTAAAGGGCTGCCTTACGGGTTTTATTGGTTTGGCTGGTGCCCAGTTGCTTGGCTGATCGACCTGTAAAGCTGCATTTTCGAACAGTTCGATCATTTCGCTCTGCATGTTGATCATTTCCATCACATTCTCGTTAAAAGCCTGTAAAACAGGATGTTTATCCTCTACAAAAGTTTTAGACGGTGTTGGTTGAGCTTGCTTAATGGTTAAACCTTTAAGCGTTTGCAGGTTATGGATAATCGGCGAACCCAGCTCGAGTTTAATGCCTTTGTTTTTTTGCGGAGGGGTTGATTTGATGTTGCCCAAATAATTGAGGCCAATTTCTTTTCCTTCGATAAAAAGTGCTGCCAAAACCCTTTGCAACTGCGTAATACCCGAACGGATCGGCACATTGGCACTGATGGCGCTGATTTCTTTTCCCCTTAAAGTATCGTCGATAAAGCCGACTAAACCGCCCGAACCCACCTGGATAAAAACACGTGCACCTTCTGCATATAATTTTTCAGTAAGCTCGCGGAAACGCACCGGTTTAATTAAATGTTCGGCGCTTAACCGACGGATGGCTTCAAAACCTTCGGGATAAGTTTCTAAAGTAGTAGCTGACCAGAGCGGTGTAGTGGTTTTCTGGAACTGCATATCCTGCATGCCTTCGAGAATTAATCCCAATTTATCGGCTACAAAGGGCGAGTGGAAACCCGATTGGAAAGGCAAAATCTGATGAAAAATCTGTTTCACCTTTAGTATCGGAACAAGTTCTTCAAGTGCGATTTTGCTGCCGCAAAGAATGACCTGTTGGGGGCAGTTATCGTTCGAAAGGTATAAATCGGGTATACTTTCGATAATGGGTTGAAGGGTGTCTAAACCGCAACCCACGGCAATAAAACGCGAATCTTTCAGTTCAAAAGTTTCGGGGTTAAGCACATTCAGTAAATTCATTACCGAACTTTCTTCTGCCAGTTCTGAAGATCTTGCTGCAAGCCATTCGCCAAGGCTGTGCCCTGCATTCATATCAGATTTAATGCCCAATTGTTTTAAAGCCTGATCTAAAACGCTGCTTTTGTTGAGGATGTTCAGGGCCTCGCTTAAAAGGCTGTCCTGTTTTTCGTTTTCGTCGATACTGATGTTGAAATAATCGGCTACCGATTTAATCTCGCCACCCGCAAGTCCATCTAAACCAGGGAACACGAATGCAATTTTCCCATCGTTCGCCAATAATGGCGCATTGGTGTACCAGATGTCCTGTTTATTTCTCCAGGGAGAATTTTTAGCCACAATTTTTAAAGCTTTTTTAATCCGCTCGGGGCTTGGGTTGAACAATACCAAACGGAAATTTCCATTCCCAATGCTATAATCTCCATTTTCGAGCGATTCGATCAAAGCTTCGTGACTTGGCCTTGCAATAACCAATACCTCATCTTTTTTAGGCGTTTCGTAAGCACTTAAAACTACATGAGCATTGATCCCTCCAAAACCGAATGCATTTACAGCCGCTAATTTTGGTAAGCCCGATTGATTCCAGTCTGCCGCTTTTTGCACGGCAGAAAAACGGGTTTCAGCCAGCTGCGCTACGGGCTCGTCGCAATGCAAGGTAGGAGGAATGATGCCATGGTAGAGTGCTAAACTCGATTTGATCAATCCTGCTATACCTGCTGCGGGCATGGCATGACCGATATTTGATTTTACAGAACCGATACCTGCTTTTGGCAGATCGGTATCCTGCCCAAAAAACTGTTTTAAGGTTTCAACCTCGGTTTTATCACCAAGTGGGGTACCTGTTCCGTGGGCTTCTAAATAGCCAATATTTTTACTTTCCAGTTCAGCGTTTTTCCAGGCTTCGGTGATTGCTTTCAATTGGCCTTTAACCGAGGGACTCATTACACTGGTTCCGTTTCCATCGCTGCTAACGCCCACACCTTTAATTACTGAATAAATTTTATCCTGATCCCTGATTGCGTCTTCGAGGCGTTTGAGCACAACAAAACCACAACCTTCGCCAATAATCAGTCCATCGGCATTTTGATCGAATGGTCTTATTTTTTCCTGTTTGGATAAAGCGCCCAGCTGAGAAAAAATGCTCCAGAAGGCTGCATTCTGGCCTAAATGTACACCGCCTGCAATAATCATATCGCAACGGCCACTATTCAGTTCCTGCACTCCATGATCTACTGCGATAAGCGAACTGGCACAGGCAGCATCCAAAGTAAAAGCCAGCCCGCCTAAGTTAAGGCGATTGGCTACCAGCGAAGCCACTAAATTAGGGATCAATCCCATTGCGGTATCGGCACTAAAACGGCCTTTACGCAATTGAAATTCGTGTTTTACCTTTTCAATTTCTGCATCAGTAAGTTGTGGCATTAAGTCTTTTAATACACTCGAAATCTGTTCGCCTGTACGTACAATTTCAATGGCGCGGGTTGCTCCAGGTCCCACATAATTGCCTTTGCCAATAATGATCCCGGTTTTATCGAGGGAATATTTTTTTTCGAATACTGAAGCATCTTCTAATGCTTGGTGAACCAGATCTAAGGTTAACAGATGATCGGGTTCGGTACCTTCTACAGCCAAGGGTAAAATGCCAAAACGTTGTGGATCAAATTGATGATCGGGAATAAAACCGCCACGGTTGCAATAAAAACGATCTACCCCGCTAACTGTTTTGTCGAAATGAACAGGATCAATCCGATCAGCCGGAACCTCTTGTGTAGAATCTACGCGGTTGATAATATTCTCCCAAAAGGCCTGCACATCTTTCGCACCCGGAAAAATGCAAGACATTCCAATAATTGCTACGTCGCTTTTCTTCATCTTGTTCGCTTAGGGGGATCTTTCGAATCTTAGTTCTATTAATTTTATTCTACTATCTATTTTTAGCCTGTTTAACTAACGCGATCGTCATTAGGCTGTATCATATTATAATTCAATCAAATTGTCACGTTGAGCCCGTCGAAACGCTTTGTAAGACATTTAAAAACGGTCCTTCGACAAGCTCAGGATGACAGTTCTAATCGTAAGGCCGTCATTGCGAGGCACGAAGCAATCTTAATGCGCAAGCTGGTAGCGATCGTTGTAAGATTGCTTCGTCGGCTGAAAAAGCCTTCTCGCAATGACGAATTTGGCGGGGCTAAAAGTATCGACATCGATCCTTCTATGTCCAGGTGTTTCCGGCCATGATTAGTACCTGGCTTTCTTTACCATATTTAAGTTCGTTCAGGAAAGTTTCCATTCCATCCTGTAAAGGGATCAATGCAATTCCCCTGCGTTGGTATTCTTTTTCTAATGTTGGCGAAACCATACCTGCACCTTTCCACGGTCCCCAGTTAATAGCCATTACCTTGCCTTGAATTTTTTGTTTTAAGGCCCAGGCATATTTATCCATTACACTGTTTGCTGCGGCATAATCGGTTTGCCCGCGGTTTCCATAAACAGAAGCAATGCTTGAGAAAAGGATCACAAATTGGGTTTCTGGCCTTAATTGCTCCGCCAATACCCTTAATGGGGTTACTTTGGTATCGAAAACACGTCCGAAAGATTCAGGAGTTTTGCTGTGGAACAGTTTGTCTTCCAATAAACCTGCACCATGTACCACGCCATCTATGCGACCATAATCTTCATAAACCTGATTGATCAAACGGGTTAACGCTTCTTCATCTTTAAGGTCTAACGATTCGTAAACTACTGTCGATCCGCCTTCCTCTAAAGTTGTAATACAGCGTAAAATCTGGTTGTTTTTGTAAATCCGATTCGTTTCCTGTTCTATCTCGGCAGGTTTTTTAATCTCGCCCTGTTTAATCACATACTGTCTGATCTCATCTTTGGTTTTTAACGAAGAGCTGGCTTCATTTGCGGAGGCAATAGGGTTTGCAGAACGGCCCACCAAAATGTACCTGCAAGGGTAATCTTTTGCGAAATGGATCATCAGTTCGGCGGTTATACCTTGCGCACCACCTAAAACCATTACTACAGCATCTTTATCCAGATGGATATGCGCATCGGTTTCGGTGCTCAATTGATGCGGTACAAGTTCCATAATGTGTCTTTTATGGTCGTTGTAAATGATCTCCGAAGGTTTATCCGGATTCAGGATTTCATTTAAGGTGATATTCGTGATTTCATCTGGCGACATTTTGGTTTCGAGACTGATAAAACGGCATTTGGTATGCTCGTATTCACGGTCTAAACTTTTAAAGAAACCCGAATAACCTTGATAATTCCGTAAGAAAGAAATATCAGATTGATCATTAAAATACTGTTTGGTATCTGCAATTAGATAAACCCATTTTACAGTATCAAAATTTAGTTTTTTAATGGTTGCGAAATGGTCGAGAATGCCTACTTTTTGTTGAGCTTCGAACATGTTCAAAATGATGAGGCCCTGATAGCCATCCAATGAGTCTTCAAAGTTCACCAGATCGGCAATGGCACCATGTTTTTCGAGCACTTTCTTGATTTTGATCGCCTGTCCGCCACCATCATCGGTTAAGGCAAAACGCTGACCTTTTAAAATGGCTGCTTCGGTAATGGTCAATGCAGCAGGAGTTAGCTCAAATCTTAAACGGGATAATTTTTCTTTAACCGTTTGGTCATCGATGCTCTCCTCAATAAGCTTTTTTGCTTCTGTAAGCACCTCCGAGCTTTCTGTTTCAACATCGGCAATCCAGTTAATCAGGGCGTTTAAGGTTTTAATTGCGGCCAGTTTCTCCATTAAATCATCAGCTTGTTCGCTTTGTGAGCCAAAACCGATTTTTTCTTTAAGTGAGGCGATAATTTCCATCCTTTTGATCGAATCGATGCTTAAATCAGCTTCAAGATCTAAATCCATGCCCAGCATTTCTTTTGGATAACCGGTTTTTTCGCTCACCACATCAAGAATGGCCGATTTTAACTGATCCAATGAAAATTTTATCTGTTCTGCTTCAATTATTGGAGTTACTGCTACAGCAGATGCACTCACTGCTTTTGGCTGTTCGGTATTTTCTGTAAGCCAATTTACAAGGCTGTTTAAGGTTTTAAGTCCGGCAAGCTGCTCCATAATTTTATCTTCCGGAAGGTTCAATTGAGAAAAACCACCCAGTTCGGTACGTAAAGCACCGATAATTTCTACGCGTTTAATCGAATCGATACTTAAATCGGCCTCCAGATCCATTTCCATGCCCAGCATTTCCTGCGGATAGCCGGTTTTATCGCTTACGATCTGCAAAAGCACCAGTTTTAAGTCTTTTTGTGCAACCGCAGGTGTTATTACTTCGATGGTTTGCGCCTGAGGCACTTCTTGTTTTGCCGTAATCTGATTTTCGATACGGACTGGTTGAGGTGCCTGATATGATGTTAGGGGCTGATTAACGATTTGCGAAGGCATGGCGGGAGCTTGTCCTAAAAAGGAAAGCATTACATCGCGTTGTGCCTGAATCAGCATTTTCATGCTGTGCAGGTACTCCTGCATCATCAAGTCTTTGGCTGAGCCATTAACCTGTTGATTTTCAGTTGGTGTAGAGGTGTTATTCATAAGGATGATCGGTTTAGTAATAGGAGATGCACCATTTGCCGGAAGTTTACCTGTTGATGGAACAGCGTGTTGACCGTTCACATACCAGATAGCAGGACTTTTTTTATAAATTGAAGGCTCATCCAATTTGATGCTTTTAACAGAACGGCCTTCGAATAATTTTTCGAGTTTGATTTCGCGACCGGTAGCCATGTAACCAGCCAGTGTGCCCAACAAATTGCTGAGTTTATTCTGACCCTGATCTTCAGTGTGTAAAATCACTTCGTCTTTACCGATGCAAGCTTTTGTTAAACCGCTTAGCACCTTGCCAGGGCCAACTTCTACGAAAACCCTGGCGCCGGCAGCATACATATCCCTAAGCTCATCAACAAAAAGGACAGGTTTTATTAAATGGTCGGTCAAACGTTCTTTTACAGCGGCTGCTTCAGTTGGATATTCTTTTGCCGTGGTGTTAGACCATACCGGAATTTTTAGATCATTAAAGTTTACGCCAGAAAGCACTTGTTGGTAAAGCTGTTTCGATTTGGCCACCAATGGACTATGGAAAGCACAGGCCACCTCAAGCGGGCGGAAAGATATTTTGGCTTCTTTTAACACTGCAGCCAGCTGGCCGATAGCTGCTGTACTGCCCGCAATAACACATTGTGTTGGTGCATTAAAGTTTACCGGATAAACTTCTTTAATATCACCCAGGTATTGCGCAAGATCTTCCTGTTTTGCACTCACGGCAAGCATAGTGCCTGGATCGCCGTTTTCTACTGCATTTAAAATAGATTTTGCCCGTTCTGCGCTTAGGTGAACCAGGGCTTCTTCTTCAAAAGCACCAGCAAAACAAAGCGCAGGCAATTCACCATAACTATGGCCCGCAACCATATCAGGCATAATACCCAATGATTTTAAGAAGTTAGCGATTGCAAGATCAACAATACCCAATAGCGGTTGTGCCATGCGGGTATCTTTTATGCGTTCTTTTTGTGCTTTCGCATCCGCATCATTAAATACAGTATTTGGGAAAAGGATTTTTTCATATTCAGGATAAGCTTTCAGCAGTTTTCTCATTTCAGGGAAAACCACAAAAAGATCCCTTGCCATGTTTACCCGTTGGCTTCCCTGCCCTGGGAACATAAAAGCAACCTTACCATTCTGTTTTTGAGTAAGGTAGGTGTCTTTGCTTTCTACACCAGATAAAACAAGGTCGATTTTCATTACCAGATCTTCTGCATGATTGGCAACAATACTCAATTGAACAGGTTTTGCATTAACCGTTGCAAGGCTATATGCAATATCTTTCAGTTCGATCTGATCGTTCAGATCCAAGAGATTTTTTACCGAAATTATGTAGTTTTTGGCTTCTTCGTAAGTATCGCCCCTGAAAACAAACAGTTCAGAAGGCCACGATTTTAAGATCGAATTTTTGTTCTCAGTATTCTGAGCACTTTCCAATACCGCATGGAAATTTGTTCCGCCAAAACCAAAGGCGCTAACGCCAGCATATCTTTTTTCTTCCATCCATAAACCAGCTTCGGTATGAAAGGCAAATGGACTGGTTTGGGCGTTGTAGAAACTATTTGGTGTTTTTAAATTGATGGTAGGTGGTTTAATACCATGGTAAACCGATAGCGATGCTTTAATCAATCCAGCAATACCAGCAGCACATTTGGTATGGCCAATCTGCGTTTTTACGGAGCCTAAATGTGTTTGTCCGGCGGTTGCGCCCGATTGGTTAAGCATATCAGTTAATGCACTGATTTCAGTTTTATCGCCAACTACGGTTCCTGTACCATGTGCTTCTACCAGGCCAATCAGTGATGGCGTAATTCCAGCCTGACTGTAAGCTCTTTCTAAAGCATTTACCTGCCCGTTTTTGCGTGGCGCAGTTAAACCGAGGCTTTTTCCATCGCTCGATCCACCTACACCTTTAATAATAGAATAAATCGTATCACCATCGCGTAAAGCATCGTCATATCGTTTTAATACGATCATGGCAATCCCTTCGCCGAGGGCAATTCCATCTGCTTCGGCATCAAAAGTGGCACATCTTCCTTTTTTAGAAAGGGCATGTGTGCTCGAGAACATAAGGTAATCGTTAATGCCGTTGTGCAGATCTGCTCCACCAGCCAAAACCATATCCGATTTCTCTAAAAATAACTCCTGACAAGCCAGGTCTATTGCTGCCAAAGATGAAGCACAGGCTGCATCAACCGTATAATTTCGACCGCCCAGGTTTAACCTGTTGGTGATCCTGCCCGAAATTACATTCGCCAAAATACCCGGGAAAGAATCTTCTGTTGTTTTTGGTAATATGGCATCTACTTCGGCTGGCATTTCGCCAAAAACCTGTTTGTAAAAACCTCTGAAACTATAACTGTTGGCGAGGTCGTTTCCACCTTCAGCACCGATAATAACAGATACATTTTCATTGTCTACACCACCATCGGCATAACCCGCGTGCTGCATGGCCTGTTTGGCTACCATTAAGGTAAGCAGTTGGGTAGGCTCTATGGCCGCAAGCGACTGCGGTGGAATACCAAATTCTAAGGGATCAAAATCTATCCTCGGGATAAAACCGCCCCATTTAGAGTGCGACATGTCTCCTGCGGTAGAATCTGGATTATAATATAGTTCTTTATTCCATCTTTCATCCGGTACTTCGGTTACCGAATCTTTGCCTAGAATGATGTTACGCCAGTATTCTTCGAGGTTTTTAGCTCCAGGGAAAATACAGGCCATACCTACAATAGCTACATCTAAAGCTTTGGTTTTATTTTCAGGAGGTGATGAAAGTGTGGCGTCTAAAATATGTGAATAGTTGTTGTCGGCTACATCCTGGTGAAGATCAAGCAATGACATCACCTCTTTATGCATAGGTGCAATCTGACCGATCATGTACATGCCCAGGTCAGTTTGTTCAGCTTCATCGATTTTTACCAGTTCATCGCCGCGTCTTTCTATTCCTTTAGCGGCAATACGTAAACGGCCAACATTTAGCGTTTCCAGTTTTGCCCAGATTTCTTTTTTATCCATTCCCTCTGCCTGAAGTTTCTGTTTTTCTTCGTTAAAGAAAGTGGCAAATGAAGAATTTAAGCACCTGGTTTCGTGCCCTGGAGCAGTTTCGAGCAGTACAGTTTCATTTGCCTGCATGGCTTCCTGCTGGAATTTATCCAAAATGGCGCCTGTGCTTACAGCTTCCCTGGTATATAGATAAGCGGTACCCATTAATACACCGATTTTCATTCCTTTGGCAGCCAAAGGAGCAGCCATTACTGAAATAAATGCAGTAGAAAAAGAATCGTGAATGCCACCGGCAAAGAAAACACTGATGCTTTCAGGATTTTCTTCCTTTAACAAACGTTCAATCTGTTTTTCCCACAATACCATGCTGGATAGGGGGCCAACGTGACCGCCACATTCGCGGCCTTCGAATACAAAACGTTTAGCACCTTCTTTTAAAAACATATCTAAAAGAGAAGCAGAGGGTACATGGAGAAAAGTTTTGATCCCGGCTTTTTCGAAGGGCTTAGCCTGCGATGGTCTTCCACCTGCAATTAGTAAAACAGGAGGTTTCGCATTTAATATATATTCCTGTTGCTCATCTCTAAGCGCTTGTGGTGCAAAACCTAAAATGCCTACACCCCAGGTTTTTTCGCCAGCCAATTTTTTGGTTTCTTCAATTAGGTTTTTTGCCGATGCTCCTTTTAATAAGGATAACGCGATAAATGATAAGGCACCAGCTTCCGAAACTGCATCTGCAAACGGCGCTACATCACTTACCCTGGTCATCGGCCCCTGCGCAATAGGGTAGGTGATGTTTAAATCTTTAGCAAGCGAGTTATTCGCTTTTATTATATTGATGGCTTTGGCTTGTTTTAAATGGCCGTAAATGGCTTCCTTTATGCCGAAAATCAACTTATCAAGCTTTTTATATTTGGTAACCAGATCAATCGATAGGGCAATATCCTGACCCATTGGAAGATAATTTGTTTCCAGATTGTAACCTTTAAAATGTTTTTGAAGACCATTATAATCTATATCTTCTGCCAATACCGGCGAATTTGGACGGGCCAATACGCGGGCTTTATCGATCAGTTTGGTTTCTGTTCCGCTTAATTTAGCACAAACAGTTTTTAAATCTTCAGGAGCGGAACATTCTGGGAATAAGGCGAGTTGGCTATCTAAAATAATCCCTGCTGCGCCTTGAGCCATTAATGAAGCGGAAGTATGGATACCCACACCACCCTGAACCCAAACCGGAATACGTGTAATTTCTTTAATAATCCGTTGAAAAAGTACAAAAGAAGATTCGTAGGCCACACGGCCAGCACCTTCATTTCCTTTAACTATGATTCCATCGGCACCCTTTGCTTGTGCAGCCAGTGCCGATTCGAGGTCATAAACCTGATAGATAATTTTTGCAGATGTTTTACGCTTTATCACGAAATCATACGGAGCAATAATTAAACTTACCTGGGCAGGAAGATCAATGTTGGCAAATACCGCCGAATTGATGCTTACACCAAAATCTGAAATACCCAATTCTACAAGTGAATGAAGTGCGTTTTCGGTTTCGGTTATGTTGTGCCCAAGACTGAGAACCGGAAAGCAATCTGCTTTTTGTAAATTGGAAACCAATCTGCTATCAGGGATTTCGAAGGGAGTTACTCCAATAATGGCGTGTTTGTTCATGGCTTTAGATTTTGATTCTAATCTTCTGTTTGGTGGATGATTTAAGCGCAGCATAATGGTTCTTTATGCAGGCCGTAATACACAATAACACAGCTTTTTAGCGCTAGAGATAGTGTGTATGATTAATTAGACTAATATACGACTTGATTAAGTCAAATTGTTTTAAAAATTTATAAATGAATGAAGTGAACAGTCAATTGTAAAGCACCTGTTCAGTTCATTTAAAAATGAATTTTATGAACAAAATTCTTATTAATATTTTCAATTATGCTTCTATATATGGTTTATTTAAATTTTATATACAAAAGAAGCGGCCTTACATTGGGTTAATATTAATAATGGGTTAATTTATGAATTTTATTTTGTAATTGATTGATTTGTTATGCTTTGTGTTTAATTTTTATACTTTTTTTACTGAAAATCATTGAATTTTTATTTATTTAAGTTCGCGAAATAGAGTTTTTAGTCTTGCTACTTCATATTTTTTGTGTTTGTAAATTTTTAATTAAAAATTGAAGAAATTTATGTTGCGTTTTGAATTGTTTATCTTTGTAGTATTAATTAGTATCAGTAATTAAATGTTTGTTATTTTTTGTGTTTGTAGACAGCACACTTTTATTAAAAAAATGCTTAAATTTTAAAAACGCTATTCATTTTCATTTTAATTGAGAATTGTTTTTATATTCGTTTATAAATGTCGGGTAGACGTTTATTTAACCAGATTTTATAGGAAAGCGATCATGATTGATTTATTCATCAAACAGCTCTTCCAAACCTTAAGCATATGAGCATTCAAAAGTTTATTAAACCATTCATTTTTCTTGGTTTAATTGTCAATCTATCCCAGGCCCAGGAAAAAAACAATTACAAATTTGATTTTGGTACCGGAAAGGTTGCTAAAGGTTATACACCAGTTTTGCCAACTGATGTTTATAGTAAAGAAAAGGGTTATGGTTTCGATTTTGATTCGAAAGTTGAGGGGGTAGATTATGGCGGGAATTTTTTAACATCAGATCTGGTAAAAAGTGATAATCCTTTTTATTTTTCGGTAGCCGTTCCTGAAGGGAATTACAAAATAACAGTTACACTTGGCGATCAGAAAGGCCCCGCATTAAGCACAGTAAAAGCTGAATCGAGAAGGTTAATGCTGGAAGATGTAAAAACCACCACAGGACAATCGTTAACCAAAACTTTTATTGTAAATGTTAAAGATAAACATATTGCTGATGGGCAATTGGTTTCGCTGAAGCCGCGCGAACTCACCAAACTCGATTGGGATGATAAACTGACTTTGGAATTCGACCATCAAACCGCACTACAGGCACTCGAAATTACGAAGGTTGAAGATCAGGTTACTGTTTTCCTGGCTGGAAATTCGACCGTGGTGAACCAGGACGATGAACCATGGGCATCGTGGGGGCAGATGATTCCCCGTTTTTTTAAACCTGGTGTTGCCATTGCCAATCATGCAGAATCGGGCTTAACATTGGGCTCATTTTTAGGGAGCAAAAGATTAACGAAGGTTTTAAGTATAATGAAACCTGGCGATTACCTTTTTATTGAATTTGGACACAATGATCAAAAAGATAAAGGACCCAATGATGGTGCTTATAAATCGTATACCGAAAGGTTAAAAACATTCATTTCGGAAGTAAAGAAAAAAGGAGGAATCCCTGTTGTGGTTACCTCAACCAGTAGAAGGTCTTTTGGCCCGGATGGAAAAATCGTAAACACTCTTGGCGACTTTCCGGATGCTGCACGTAAAGTAGCTGCCGAAGAGAAGGTTGCTTTAATTGATCTGAATGCCATGACATCGACTTTGTTTAATGCTTTGGGCGAGGAGCCATCAAAAAAAGCATTTGTTCATTATCCTGCTAACAGTTATCCTGGCCAGGATAAGGCACTGGCCGATAACACACACTTTAATCCTTATGGGGCTTATGAAATTGCACAATGTGTTATCTTAGGGATTAAAGAACAGAAATTAAGCATTGCGAAATACCTGGTTGATGATCTGCCAAAATTTGATCCGGCAAAACCAGATAATCCTGCAGATTGGCACTGGCCAGAGAGCCCCAAAAGTAGTGTAGTTAAACCAGATGGGAATTAGAATAAGTTATAAATGAAAAAGATAATCACTGCTTTCCTGCTAATAATATCCTGTAGTGCTGCCTTTGCGCAAAGCAGCTTGCAACCATTCAATTTATCGGAAGTCCGTTTGCTCGAAGGGCCGTTTAAGCAGGCACAGGAAACCGATAAAAAATACATGCTTTCGCTAGATGCGGACAGGCTTTTGGCTCCTTATTTAAAGGAGGCAGGATTAAAACCTAAAGCAGTATCTTACGGAAACTGGGAAAACACAGGTTTAGACGGGCATATCGGCGGACATTATTTATCCGCTCTGGCTTTAATGTATGCCTCAACTGGTGATGCCAAGGTTAAAGACCGAATGGAATACATGATTGCCGAACTGGATAAATGCCAGGTAAAAAATGGTGATGGCTATTTGGCAGGCATTCCAGGTGGGAAAGAAATCTGGAAGGAGATCAAAGCTGGCAACATCAGGTCGTCGAGTTTTTCGCTGAATGGAAAGTGGGTTCCTTTGTACAATATCCACAAAATTTATGCTGGGCTTTACGATGCTTATGCGGTTGCGGGTAATGCAAAAGCAAAGGAAATGCTCCTAAAACTCACCGATTGGTGTATAGATCTGGTTTCGAATTTATCTGATCAGCAAGTACAAGAACTTCTAAAAAGCGAACATGGTGGATTAAATGAAACTTTCGCCCATGTTTATGCGATAACGGGTAATCAAAAGTATCTTCAACTAGCGAAACGCTTTTCGGATCAATCTATACTAAATCCATTGCTAAAAAATACGGATGCCCTTAATGGTCTGCACGCAAATACACAGATTCCTAAGGTAATCGGTTTTGAGCAGATCGCCTTGCTGGATAAAGACCCTTCCTGGGCGAATGCGGCTGCTTTCTTTTGGAAAACAGTAGTAGAACATAGAACGGTGGCCATAGGTGGAAATAGTGTTAGAGAGCACTTTCATCCGGCCAATAACTTTTCTTCGATGACTGAATCGCGGGAAGGGCCAGAAACCTGCAATTCCTACAATATGTTGAAGCTTACCAAACAGCTATTTTTGGCCGCGCCTTCTAACACATATCTCGATTATTACGAACGTACGCTTTACAATCATATCCTTTCTTCTCAAAGACCAGGAGGTGGTTTTGTATATTTTACGCCGATGCGGCCGGGGCATTACCGTACTTATTCGAGCCCGCAGGAGAGTTTTTGGTGCTGTGTAGGCTCCGGATTGGAAAACCATGGTAAGTATGGAGAGTTGATTTATGCTCATGGCAAGAATGATGTGTATGTAAATCTTTTCATTCCCTCTACCTTAAACTGGAAGGAAAAAGGTATTCAGCTTACACAACAAACGCTTTTTCCTGATGCAGAAAATACAACGATCAAACTTCAGTTAAAGAACAAGCAACGTTTTGCCCTACATCTTCGTCAGCCGGCTTGGGTAGAAAATGGAAAAATGACTGTGCTCGTCAACGGGAAAAAAGTAACATTCAAAAGCGAAACAAATGGTTATGCCAGTATCGATCGTGTTTGGGCTACCGGTGATGTACTTAACATTTCCTTGCCCATGCACACCACCACTGAGTTTATGCCCGATGGTTCTGATTGGGTGGCCTTTCTTCGTGGCCCGGTTGTGCTCGCTGCGGCGATGGATACATTAAATCAACCTAATTTATTAGCCGATGGCAGTAGGATGGGGCATATTGCTTCAGGGCCATTATTCCCGATTAGCGATGCACCACTCGTTACAGGCGCTAAAAATACCTTAGCAAATGAAATTACTTTGACTGATAAAAACAGTTTAACCTTCAGTGCTCAAAATGCGATCTATCAGCCAAAATACAAATCTTTAAAATTGGTTCCTTTTTACACCCTGGCCGAAAAGCGGTATGTGGTTTATTTCCCTTACAGCAGCGCAGAAGCATTGCCGGAACGTGCAAAGGCGATTAAGTTGGCAGAAGAAGAAAAAATGAAAACGGAACAGCGTACCGTCGATCTGATCAACACTGGAGAACAGCAGCCAGAATCAGACCACAATTTTAAGGGTGAGCAAACTGATAACGGAACGTATCAGGAAAGGCATTTTAGAAATGGAAAAGCATGGTTTAGTTATGTGCTTAAAAACAAAGATTTATCGGCAAATAAGCTGAGCTTAACTTTTTACGGAAAAGAAAAGAATAAAAACTTTTCTATTTTGATTAATGGCGTTGTAACTGAAAATGTAAAGCTGGATGGAAGCAAAGGTGATATTTTTTATACACAGGAATACCAAATCCCCAAAGAACTATTAAAAGCAGATTTAGAACTGAAATTTGTTGCCGATCAGGGATCAGCTATTGCAAATATATATGAGGTGAGGTTGGTGAGATAGATAGCTGGCGTCATTTCGCCTTATTCCGTGGTCTGTGGGGACACAGACCACTAGCATTATTCAGACCGACTGTCCTCCTGAACTTGTTTTAGGATCTATGAGGAAGGTTTTTGAAGTGGATATGTGTAGATGTAAAGATGCTGAAACGAGCCCAGCATGACGCGTGGAGGAGATTTATCAAAGTAGATTTCTCCACTGTGGTCGAAATGACGATGAATTAAAGGCGATCGTCCTCCTGAAATTGTTTTAGGATCTATGATGGAGTTTTATACCAAGTTTGATGGGGTGCTGAAACGAGTTCAGCATGACGTGTGGAGGGGATTTATCAAGATAGATTTCTCCACTGCGGTCGAAATGACGATGAATTAAAGGCGACCGTCCTCCTGAACTTGTTTCAGGATCTATTATGGAGTTTTATACCAAGTTTGATGGGGTGCTGAAACAAGTTCAGCATGACGCGTGGCAGGTAAATTGATGTGATTTAACAAAGTAGTCTGTGCGGACACAGATCACGGGTGGATTATCCAATGCGATCGTCCTCCTGAACTTGTTTCAGGATCTTGTTTGAGAAAGTTTTATACTTCTTTAGCATGTTTTATTGCTTTAATAAGGTTTCCAGTTCTTTTTTCTTAATTGTTAATATGGTTCCGTGCCTTAAACCTTTTGGTAAGGAGATTTTATCAGAAACATCGGTCCAGTTTTTTAAATCTGCAGATTGGATTGCGCCATATTTATGGTCGCGGTATTTATCAAAATACACCATCCAGTTATTGCCAATTTTTAAGGTTGTTGGTCCTTCGGCCCAATAATTTCCTGTAATTGGATTTCCCGCCTTGCTGTAAGGACCAATTAATTGATCGGCATATGCTATTTTGATATTCTTTTGAGCAGGCTCGCGGGTCTCGTCTTTTAAAAACATAATAAACTGTTTCCCGTTTTTTACAATAGTAGCATCAATTACATTAAAACCTGGGTCGTAAAGCAGTTTGGTTTCCGAATAGGTTTTGAAATCTTTGGTGGTAACGTAATACATTCTGTGATTGTAACCGCTTTCTTCAGTTGAGGCCGTTTCATTAAACTTGCCTGTAACCGTTGTAGCCCAATAAATCATATAAGTTTTGGTGCGGCTATCATAAGTGATTTCAGGTGCCCAGGTATTTCTTGCACCATCTTCTTTAGCCATTACCGGTAAAAACTGCTGCTCGCTCCAGTTAATCAGGTCTTTCGAACTGGCATAACCAATACCTTTATCTTTCCAGCTTACTGTCCAAACCATGTGAAATAAGCCATCAGCCCCTCGGATAATACAAGGATCTCTCATCAATTTATCTTTGCTTACCTTAGGTGTTAGGAATGATTGGTCATTTTTAAGCGCGGTCCATTTGTATGCATCGTTACTATAGGCCAGGTGCAACCCGTCTTCCCCGTTACCTTTAAAATATGCAAAGAGATAAACCTCCTTTTTCGACTGTGCCTGGGCATTAAAAAAAGCCGATAGTAAGATTATAAAAAGATATATGCGTTTTTTCATCATTTTATTTTAATTCGAGTACCACAACCGATTGCGCAGGCAACTCAACTTTAAGCGAATTTCCTGATTTTTTTGCGCCTGTAAATTTTGCATTGTGTACTTTGTTAGAATCGCTAAATGTATTTACATCAGTAAGTTTGGCTGAGGTTAAAATCTGTCCGGTAACGGAGCTCCATTTTAAACCATCTAAAACGGTACTTAAGGCAATTTTCTTGTTTGGATCTAAGTTTACCAACGAAATATGAATAGCGCCGCTTGCATCCTGAGAGGCAGAAACATTTAAAGCCGGAATTTTTTGATCGCCTACAGTATAATCAGGACTGGTAAAGGCAATCGGTAGATATTTGGCATCCTGATGCACTTTGTACAGATCAAAAACATGATAAGTAGGGGTTAAGATCATTTTATCCTTTTCGGTTAAAATTAAGGCCTGTAACACATTAATTGTTTGTGCTAGGTTAGCTACTTTAACACGATCGGAGTGGTTATTAAAGATATTCAAAGTGGTGCCAGCAATTAATGCATCGCGTAAACTGTTCTGTTGATACAGGAAACCAGGGTTTGTTCCAGGTTCTACATCCGTCCAGATTCCCCATTCGTCGACCACTAAGGCCACTTTCTTTTTAGGATCATATTTATCCATTATTGCGGAGTGTTTGGTTACCAGTTCTTCCATTTTTAAACAGTTTTTCATGGTCGAAAAGTATTGTGCCTCATCAAATTTGGTAGCTGATCCTTTTTTGCCCCAGTTTCCGGTTGGGATGGTGTAATAGTGTAAAGTTAATCCCCACATCTGGTTGCCGATGTTTTTCATGCAGGTTTCTGTCCAGTTGTAATCGTCGGAATTTGCACCGCTGGCAATTCTTTTTAGTGGAGCGCCCGGATAATTACGTGCATAAGTGGCATACCTGCGGTATAAATCGGAATAATAAGCAGGCGTCATGTTTCCTCCGCAACCCCAGCTTTCGTTACCCACACCCCAGAAAGAAACTTTCCATGGTTTTTCTCTACCATTTTGGCTGCGGATAGCCGTCATCGGACTTACACCATCAAAATTTAAGTATTCTACCCATTTGGCCATTTCTTCAACGGTTCCGCTGCCCACATTACCTGCAATGTAAGGTTCGCAATCGAGCATCTGACAGAGGTCTAGAAATTCGTGTGTACCAAAACTATTGTCTTCAGTTACGCCGCCCCAGTTGGTATTTACCATTTTCGGACGTTGATTTCTCGGCCCTATGCCATCTCTCCAATGGTATTCATCGGCAAAACAGCCGCCTGGCCAGCGCAGGTTAGGAACTTTTATCTTCTTTAAAGCATCTACAATATCTAAACGGATTCTTCCTTTATTGGGAATAGTCGAATTTTCATCCACCCAAAAACCATCATAAATGCAGCGGCCCAAATGTTCGGAAAAATGACCGTAAATGTGTTTGCTCACCATCTGATCACCAGCAGCTTTAATGGTTAGCTGGGTCTCGCTTTGTGCATGCACTAAAATAGAACTGCAGAATACAGCAGCAGATAAGATAAGTTTTTTCATCATGATCTCGTTAAATCTATTGGTTAAATGGAATTTTTATAACGTTAAAAGAATAAGGTTTTAAAGTGATGTTGAGTTTTTTACCTTTTAGGTTGATGGCGTTTTTTTGGGGGCTAACCGCTTCGGGATTTTCGAAAGAGTTGAGTTGATTTAGGTTACTGTTTGCTATTTCTTCGTTAGTGGCCTTGCTTTTTAGTTTCATTTTTCCTTCCAGGTCGAAATCGATGTTTTGTGCCTGATCGGAGTTGTTGGCAATTTTAATGATCAGTTCTTTTTTGTGCTGATCGGTTACCGCAGAAGCGTAAAGCCCATCCTGGCCGATAATGTTCTTCTCATCAAGCGTAATCGAAACTACATCGGTTCCTTTATTGGTAGAAAACTGTTTCTGTACATAATAATCAGGTGTTCCGTACGATTTTAAATTATCTACCCAGATCATATCGGGTGCCCATTGCCAGGCATCAATATGGGCAAAAAGTGGCGCGTATGAAGCCATTTGTACCACATCGGCATTGCGTTCCAAGCCTGTCATTAACGAAGCAGACGCCAACGCACTTTGCCAGTTGTTTCTGTTGCTGCCAACAAAATTTTTATCCGCATGAACGGCGTATTCACCAACAAAAATCTTGCTTCCGTTTCTTGGGTAATTATCGTAAC
Source organism: Pedobacter sp. GW822-FHT03F06 (assembly GCF_058801365.1). Taxonomy (NCBI): domain Bacteria; kingdom Pseudomonadati; phylum Bacteroidota; class Sphingobacteriia; order Sphingobacteriales; family Sphingobacteriaceae; genus Pedobacter; species Pedobacter sp. GW822-FHT03F06. The sequence goes on along the minus strand of NZ_JBXANE010000014.1, from coordinate 135,232 downwards.
GCCCAGCATTTTTTAAAAACCAATCGGCAGGGCGGTAATAATGCTCGTCTATAAAATCGGCGTTGTTATTTCTTAAAGTGGTATTTAGTAAGTTAAAACGATCACCTTCAGGATCGGTACCTGAGCTGTTGATCAGTTTAAAATCGGGATATTTAGCTTTTATGGCTTTAGTGAAAATGGCTACTCTTTCCAGATATTGTGGCCCCCAGTTTTCGTTTCCAACACCCATCATTTTTAGGTTAAAAGGTTTTGGATGACCAAGATCAGCCCTCATTTTCCCCCACTTGGTACTTACATCGCCATTGGCAAATTCGATCAGGTCCAAAGCATCCTGTACATAAGGATCGAGTTCGTCAAGAGCCGCTACTTCAGCTGAATTAAACTGACAGGCCATACCGCAATTTAATATCGGTAATGCATCCGAACCTATATCTTCTGCCAGTTGGAAATATTCGAAAAACCCCAGACCAAAACTCTGGTAATAATCTGGTGCCGGGCGGTGGGCAAATTCAGTATTCCAGCGGTTCATAATCAATTGCCTGTTTTCGATCGGGCCAATGGTTTTTTTCCATTGATAACGATTGGCAAGATCGGTTCCTTCCACAATGCAGCCGCCTGGGAAACGGATAAAACCTGGTTTCATATCGGCTAATAATTGCACCATATCTGCCCTTAATCCTTGCGGACGGTTTTTCCAGGTATCGCCAGGGAACAGCGAAATCATATCCAGATCAATGTTTCCATTTCCTTGAAATAAGATTGAGAACTTAGCTTTCGGATCGGTTTCAGTAGCGGTAAAACTTGCTGATTGTTTTTTCCAGTCGCCACCCGTTTGGTCCGGTGTTAAACTTCCCTGTCCGATAATTTTATTGTTCGCATCTTTTAATAATAGTACGAGTTTAACCCCAGGCTTTGATTGACGGTACATGATCGAAAAATCGTAGCGAAGCCCTTTTTTTACGCCGATACCTTTAAAGCCCTCGTTTAGGAGTTCGAAATCGTCAGTTTGTTTTTTTACCTGTAGGTATCTTGGATTGGCAGTGTTTACTTCCTTGCGGTTTACCACCAAAATTTCACCTTCCTGTGGTCTTTTTCGCTGGATGGTCCAGCCCATCAGCGGTTTTGCAAATTCAAAAGAGCGGTTTTTGATCAGTTCGGCGTAAATGCCGCCATCAGCACCAAAGTTAATATCCTCAAAAAAAACACCCCACATATTCGGCTGCACCTTGGCAATAGAATGGTCTGTTTTAACTTTGATTACTTTTGCAGTTTGCGCCTGCATTTCTGGGATATATCCAATTCCAATTGCAGCATACGCTATGCATGCCGAAAACACACTTTTTACAGGGTAATTTAATTTCATACGGTTTAATATTTGGAAGATCTAATGGTAAAAGTAAAATATTTAAAATAATAAACGTCATTTGAACATTTATTTTTTTCTTCATTGCTGATTTTGTCGATAAATTCTACAATCTTAGCATTAGGGAAAATGATCTAAGCAACAGAAATAGTGATGGAGGTAGTAAAAGGGTTTAGTAAAGTAACTTTTTACTTGATGTTTAAAATTTATTTTGCCGAAACCTTTAAAATCTTTCTTATAACATATTGTCATCATCAAAAAGCAGGATACTACAGGATGCACCTTAAAGATATACTATTTACATTCGACATGAATCATTTAATGGCTGCTACCCAGTGGCCGTATGATCCACTAACCAATAACACATGATGAGCCTTCTTTTCTTCAGTATTCAAATATTGACTATTTTAATCAGCAGGGCTTCTATGTGCAAAATAGCTGGTTCACATGCTTGATAAAAGGACTATGAATCTTAAAAAATATACTTTGCTTGGCTTTTTAAGTGCAGCAACCCTCTGTGGTTCGGCGCAACAAAAAGCTGCAGATAAACAATCGGTTAAACTCTTTTTTGAGAAATCGTACCTACAGGTAGACCGCAGTTATTACAGCACTGGAGAAGATGTTTGGTTTAGCGCCTATTTGGTAAATGGAAAAAGCAGCAGTTTAACCGCTACCAGCAATAATTTATATGTGGAGCTGCTTTCGCCAAAATCGGAAGTTTTAGACCGGAAAATGATCAGGTTGGATGGTGGACTGGGAAAGGGAGATTTTAAGCTGAAAGATTCTATTCCTTCTGGTTGGTACGGCATTAGGGCTTACACCAATTGGATGCGAAACTTTGGTGATGATTTTGTTTTCCAGAAACGGATCCACATTAGCAATAATATTGTCGAAAACGCTTCTTATTTTACGCGTAATCCGGTCAAAAAAACAGATGTTTCCAATTCGAAAAAATCGATTGCATTTTTTCCGGAGGGCGGCTCGCTGGTTGAAGGATTAACCAGTATTGTGGCCTTTAAAACCAATGATGATGCTGGGAACGGGATTAAAGCTACAGGTAGTATAATTTCGTCGAAAGGCGATACCGTAACTACTTTTCAAAGTACCGATGCGGGCATGGGCATTTTTGCTTTTACGCCCAAAGCGGATGAGAAATATAAGGTTGAGGGCTTTTATGGCAAAGAAAAATTTTCGTCTGAAATGCCCTTAAGCCTTAAAAAAGGCCTCTCATTACATATTACTGCCGATTCTTTAAATATCAAAGCAAGTATTAGTGCCAACGCGTTAATGTTCGGCGAGTTGAAGGATAAAAGCATTTCGCTTGTAATTAAACATGCCAGCGATAATATTTATTCCGGATCGATCAAATTAACTAAAGCTACGGTATCGGTATCTATCCCAACAAAAGGTTTTCCTAATGGTATTGCAAGCATAACGCTGCTAGATGACCAGAACAGACCTCATTGTGAACGGCTTATTTTTATACAAGACGAAAATAAGGTCAATTTCTCGATAACCCCAAACAAAACAGCTTATAAGCCAAGAGAGAAAGTGTTTATTAAGGTAAAAGCAACCAATTTTCTTGGTCAGCCAGCTAAAACGGCATTTTCCTTAGCTGCTGTTGATGGACTTATTCCGGATGATGGAAATGATATTGTTTCGTATCTGATGCTGCAATCGGAGGTTAAGGGAGATATTAAAAACGCTGCACAATATTTTGATGCTAAAAATCCATCTCGTTTAAAACAGCTCGACTTATTGTTGCTTACCCAGGGCTGGAGAGATTATATCTGGCGAAAACTGGCCGATTCGGCTATTAAAATAAGTTATCTGCCTGAGCCTGGCATCACAATTAAAGGATTGGTAAGAGAGAAACTGGCCGATAAGCCCATTCCGAATATGAACATTACCCTGTTTGGCACCAATTTTACAGGCAATAAAATCTTTACGACGAAAACCGATCAGAGCGGACGATATTTTCTGGATGGGCTCAGCTGGTATGGCAATCAAGCGGTGAAAATTTCATCAAAAGATGATAAAGGGAAAAAAGGTGGCTGGCTGCAGATTGATACGCTGATTAAACCTTTAAATTTAGCGCCATTAAAAACGATTTCATCTGGAATTTCGAATACCCTGAACGTAGAAATCGGTAAACGCATGGATTATAACCGTACTTACAAGTTTGGCGATTCGATCAGTTTAAACGATATTGAGATTAAAGCCGCTCAAAATAACAAGGTGATGCTGTTTCAGGATGTACTTACCTCATTCGGGTATCCCGAGGAAGTTTTCAACATTACGGCAGCCGATTATTCTTACAAGGGATTGGAACATTTCCTGTTAACAAAAGCCAAAGGAAGTTATCCGGCAGAAGAAAACGATAGTTTGGGCAACGAAGGAGTCACTTTTCTTGCCAACGGAAAAAAAGTTAGGCCTGTTATTAAGGTAAATAACCGAGAGGAGCTCTTTACCGAACGCTTAGATTACTACAGTTTAACTATGGATCAGATTAACCAGGTTCGAATTCAGCATTTATTAAATAGTACTGGAAAAGATGTGTACCTGATTAGCCTAAATTTGAAAGATGAGGCCTTGCGTGGACCAAATTTAGACTTGCTAAACCTCAATTTAAATGGTTATTATGCTGCAAGGACTTTCTATTCACCAAATTATAGCAGTCCGGCAACACCAAATAAAGATTTACGAACCACTATTTTTTGGTCCCCAGCTGTAAAAACCAACGAAAACGGCGAAGCAACTATTACTTATTTCAATGGCGATAACAAAGCCGATATTTTGATCAAAGCCGATGGAATTACTGATAAAGGAGTAGCTGTATCGGCCAAAACAGTCTATAAAGTTCAATAACCAATTAGATAAGCTATGAATCAACCCTATATTTTAATTAGAATTATAAGCCTTTATGATTAAAACCATTATAGCATCCTGCTTCATTATTAGCTTATTCTGTACTACTCAGCTTTTCGCTCAACGTGAAATGGAAACGCTCGGCAGAGGTGTTGTGGCCGTACACATGCCTGGCGATAGTGTTTTTGTCAGCTGGCGGGTTTTAGGTACCGATCCCGATGACATTGCTTTTAATCTCTACAGGAAAACAAACCATTCAGATCCTGTAAAACTGAATAAAACACCAATAACCGGAGCAACAATTTTTACAGATAAAAAGATAGATTTTACTGTTGAAAATCAATGGTTTGTAAAACCCATTATCAATGGGAAAGAAAACACAGAAAGTGCTGCTTTCACCTTGCATCAAAATACGGAGGCAAAACCTTATTTATCTATTCCCTTAAAAACACAGGCAGGTTATACCCCAAACGATATTTCGGTCGGAGATTTAGATGGCGACGGGGAATATGAAATTGTTTTACACCAGGTGGGCATAGGAAAAGATAACTCGCAGGCGGGTATCACAACAGATCCCTTACTGGAGGCGTATAAATTAGATGGTACGTTTTTATGGCGCATTAATTTAGGAAAGAATATCCGTGAGGGCGCGCATTATACCCAATTTATGGTGTACGATTTAGATGGAGATGGCAGAGCAGAAGTTGCCTGTAAAACAGCTGATGGCACTATGGACGGAAGAGGGAAGTTTATAGGCGATACCACTAAAGATTGGCGGAACAAAAATGGATACATTTTAGCAGGGCCGGAGTTTTTAACTGTTTTTGATGGCTTAACCGGAGCAGAAATTACCACCACGCAGTTTAATCCCCCACGTTCGCCAAATCTCGAACCCTCAACCGAAGAATTAAAAAAAATCTGGGGTGATGGATATGGAAACCGAATGGACCGTTTTTTGGCTGCAATAGCTTATCTCGATGGAAAACATCCCAGTTTAATTATGAGCAGGGGCTACTATACCCGAACTTTTATTACCGCTTGGGATTTTAAAGGTAAAAACCTGCACAAAAGGTGGGCTTTTGACAGTGGCGAACCCGGAAATAAGGGCTATAGCGGGCAGGGAAACCATAATTTAAGCATTACAGATGTAGATAATGACGGCAAAGATGAAATTATTTATGGTGCCATGACCATTGATGATAATGGAAAGGGCTTGTACACCACTGGTTTAGGGCACGGAGATGCATTACATGTTGGCGATCTGGATCCGGACCGACCAGGATTGGAGGTTTTTGATATTCAGGAAAAATTTTCTGATGCCGGAGCAAGCTTCAGGGATGCCAGAACCGGAGAAATATTATGGAAGAAAGCATCTGTAAAAGCCGGCGAAGATGGCGAAGGACCTGGTAGGGGACTAGCTTTAAATATCGATCCAAGGTATAGAGGTTCAGAATGCTGGGTTGCAGGTGCAGGCATAACCGGAATGTTCGATGCTAAGGGAAACAAAATTTCGTCGATTACCCCGAGTGTTAACTTTGGTATTTTTTGGGATGGGGATTGCCAGAGTGAAATTCTAAATGCTACGGCTATCGATAAATGGGATTACGAAAATACCAAAACGGTTAGGTTGCTCAATGCAAGGATGTATAACTGTTTATCAAACAATGGCACTAAATCAACCCCGGCTTTATCGGCTGATATTTTAGGCGATTGGCGCGAAGAAGTGATTTATCGCACCGCCGACGCCAGCGAATTGAGGATATTTACCACTACCATTCCAACAACGCACCGTTTTTATACCTTCATGCACGATCCGCAATACCGTTTGAGTATTGCCTGGCAAAATGTGGGCTATAATCAGCCCCCACATACCAGTTTTTATATGGGCGACGATATGAATAAACCACCAAAGCCAAACATTAAACTAATTGAGTACCATAAACAGATTTTAACCAAACAAGAATGAAAAAATATAACTTTATCCTGGCGGGAATGATCATCATCATTTCATCTTTCGCCTTTATTGCGCAGCATAAACCCGCTCTTCATACCATTGGCGATTCTACAGTCCGCAACTCAAACAAAGAAACCTGGGGCTGGGGAACACCGATTGCGTCCTTATTTGATACGACAAAAATCCATGTAGAGAATAATGCCATGGCCGGAAGAAGTACACGCACTTTTTTATCAGAAGGCCGATGGGACAAAGTTTTGGAAACATTAAAACCGGGTGATTTTGTTACCATGCAATTCGGTCACAACGATGGAAGTGTTCCTGATACCACAAAAGCAGGAAGAAGAGGTGTGTTAAAAGGAACTGGCGAAGAAACCAAAGTATTAACCTGGCCCGATGGAAAGGTAGAAACTGTACATACTTACGGCTGGTATATCCGCAAATTTGTTCGTGAAACCAAAGCAAAAGGCGCTACACCGATTGTACTTTCGATGATCCCAAGGAATGTTTTTAAAGATGGTAAAGTGGTTCGAGCCAATAACGATTTTGGGAAATGGGCCGCTGATGTAGCCAAAGAAGAAAATGCCTATTTTGTAGACCTGAATAAAATAACGGCTGATAAATATGATGCGCTTGGTCCGGATAAAGTAAAACTGTATTTCCCGGGCGACCATACCCACACAAATTTAGAAGGCGCAAAAGTTAACGCCGCATCTGTTGTAGAAGGAATCAGGGAATTGAAAGACTGTAATTTGAAAAAGTACCTGCTTTAATAAAGGAGAAAGACTAAAGCTGAAAGACCAAAGGCAATGACCGAAAAATGCGTCATCTCGACTGTAGCATAGCGGAATGGAGAGATCTATCTAGATAGATTTAGCTTCGCTGAGCCTTCAGGTTCTCGACTTCGTTGCCCTCCGCTCGAAATGACGATTCCAAAATAATCTGTTTAATCAAACCGCTAACGATAAATTTAATAAACTAAGCATGAAACCAATAACAACATATTTAAGCATTGTTCTCTTAACTGCTTTTATTGTTTTTTCTTCCTGTATCATCTTAAAACAGCAGGCGAAACCCACTTTATTCCTCATTGGCGATTCGACCGTTAAAAATGGAAAAGGCAAAGGCGACGGCGCTTTATGGGGCTGGGGAAGTTTTATCGGAAATTTATTTAATTCCGAGAAAATCAATCTCGAAAACGATGCACTTGGCGGTACCAGCAGTCGTACTTTTCAAACCAATGGCTTGTGGGATGGTGTTTTGGCAAAAGTGAAAAAAGGAGATTTCGTGATCATGCAGTTTGGTCATAATGATAGCAGCCCATTAGACGATACTTCCCGTGCCCGTGGTACCATAAAAGGCATCGGAACGGAAAGTAAAGAAATTTATAACCCGATTAAGAAAAAGCAAGAAGTGGTTTATACTTATGGCTGGTACCTGCGCAAATTCATCAGCGATATTAAAGCTAAAGGCGCAACAGCGATTATATGTTCACCGATTCCGCGCAATCCGGTTAAAGATAATGTTATAGTTTTAGCCAACGATAGTTATGCAGGTTGGGCCGAAGAAGTCGCAAAGGCCGAAAAAGTCGATTTTATTCCATTAAACCAGATCATTAAAGATAAATATGCCACTTTAAGCGCAACTGAAGTGAAGACCTTTTTTACCGAGAAAGACCATACGCATACTAACGAAGCAGGAGCGAAGTTAAATGCAGCAGCTGTTGTAGAAGGCCTGAAGAAATTAAAAAACAATAAACTGAATAGCTACCTGAAATAAACCAACGGGCAGGATACTACAGGATGCTTTCCTGCCAATATTATATTATTTTAACCGCCTAACCAAATACCAGCGGTGATAAACCGTCTAATTTTATGCATATACAGGTTAACCGAGTTTTCAAAGTGCTGATCGGCATTGCTTTTATATTTTTAAGCATCACGCAGATACATGCCCAAAGCATTTCGCTAGCTGGCAAATGGCGTTTCAAAATTGATGCTAAAGATGAAGGGGTTAAAGGAAAATGGTACTCAACCGTTCTTCCCGAATCCGTTAATTTGCCAGGCTCAATGGCCGAAAACTTAAAGGGCGATGACATTACCCTCAAAACAAAATGGACTGGAAGTATTTACGATAGCTCGTACTTTTTTCATCCCCGTTTGGAAAAATACCGTAAACCAGGTAACCTGAAAATACCTTTCTGGTTAACTCCCGCCAAACATTATACAGGCGCAGCATGGTATCAAAAAGATATCGAAATTCCTGCCAATTGGAAGGGTAAAAGACTGGTGTTATCTTTAGAATATCCCCATTCAGAAACAAAGGTTTGGATAGATGATATCGAAATTGGAACACAGTATACCTTTGTAGTTGCGCAAAATTTCGAACTCCCGGCAAATTTAAAAGCAGGAAAACATACGATAACGCTCTTAATAGACAATCGCATCAAGACCATAAACGTTGGGCAGGATTCACATAGTTTAACCGACCATACACAGGGAAACTGGAATGGCGTAGTTGGAAAAATGGAACTGGTGGCCGGCTCTCCCGTGTATTTTGAAGATATTCAGGTTTACCCTGATTTAAAGAACAAATCGGCCAAGGTTAAAATCCAGCTTAAAGCCAATGCTAAGCAATCCTCCACAGGAAAAATTACGCTTGCTGCTACAACTTTCAATACCAAAAATGCACTTCAGGTTAAGCCTGTAACCGCAGTTTATCAAATTACAAATGGTGACGGTGCTTTGGAAATCAATTTGCCAATGGGCGATAAAATAGCCACCTGGGATGAGTTCGATCCGGCGTTGTACCGTTTAACAGCTACTTTATTGTCGAAAGATGGCAAAAAAGACGAGAAAAAGCTACAATTCGGTATGCGTGAGTTTAAAGCTGTAGGCAGAACTTTTGAAATTAACGGCCGTCCGGTTTTTTTACGCGGAACCGTTAACAATTGCGAATTTCCGTTAACAGGTTATCCATCAATGGATGTTGCCGCATGGGGACGCATTTTTAAAATTTCAAAGGCTCACGGGTTAAACCACATGCGTTTTCATTCGTTTTGCCCCCCAGAAGCAGCTTTTATTGCTGCCGATCAGGTCGGTTTTTACCTTCAGCCAGAAGGACCAAGCTGGGCCAATCACGGTACATCTATCGGAGATGGAAAACCAATCGACCAGTTTATCTACGACGAAACCAATCGCATGGCTAAAAGCTATGGCAATTATGCATCCTTTTGCATGATGGCCTATGGCAACGAACCACGGGGGAAGCAAGTGGAGTACCTTACTAAATTCAATAATTATTGGAAAGCTAAAGATTCTAGAAGATTGTACACTGGGGCATCGGTTGGTGGCAGCTGGCCAGTTATTCAAAACAATGAATATATGGTGCGTGCAGGTGCCAGGGGTTTAGATTGGGGTAGAAAACCAGAAAGTATTTCTACCTATGCCAAACAGATCGAACAGTTTACCGTGCCTTTTGTAGCACATGAAATGGGGCAGTATTGTGCTTTCCCTAATTTCGATGAAATAAAAAAATATACAGGTGTTTATCGTGCGAAAAACTTCGAAATGTTTCAGGAAGATCTTAAAGACCACGATATGGCCGATCAAGGGCATGACTTTTTAATGGCTTCGGGTAAATTACAGGCCCTTTGTTATAAAAATGAAATCGAAAAAGCATTGAGAACGCCGAATTACAATGGTTACCAGTTATTGTCGCTAAATGATTACCCAGGACAGGGAACAGCACTTGTTGGTGTTTTAGATGCGTTTTGGGATGAAAAGGGTTATATCACAGCTAAAGAATTCAAGCGTTTTGCTAACAGTACAGTGCCTTTGCTAAAAGTTTCAAAATTTGTTTTTACGAATAACGAAACCTTAGCAGCTGCAGTAGAAGTGGCACATTTTGGAAAGGCACCAATTGAAAATGCAAAACTCTCTTGGACACTCAAAGATGACAGTGGCACAAATGTGGCAAAAGGCAGTTTCAGTCCTAAAACCTTAGCAGTTACCAATTGTATTACCATCGGAGAAATTAAATTTCCGTTAAATAATATTACAAAAGCAACAAAACTAAAACTGGAGATTACCATTGATGGAACTGAATTTGCCAACGATTGGAGTTTCTGGGTTTACCCTGCACAATTGCAACAGGTTAAAAGCAATGTGTATTACTGCACCAGTTTAGATGACAAAGCCCAATCCGTTTTGGCCGAGGGAGGCAATGTCTTTCTCAATGCAGCAGGCAAAGTAGTGAAAGGAAAAGAAGTGGTGCAAACTTTCCTACCTGTTTTTTGGAATACCTCGTGGTTCAAAATGCGCCCGCCACACACTTTAGGTATTTTATGTGATCCAAAACACGCCGCTTTTAATAATTTTCCGACCGATTTCCACAGCGATATGCAGTGGTGGGAAATCGTAAACAAATCGCAGGTAATGAACCTTGAAGATTTCCCTTCGGGATTTAAGCCAATTATTCAACCAATTGATACCTGGTTTTTGAATCGCCGTTTGGCACTGGTTTTCGAAGCAAAAGTAGGTAAGGGGAAATTAGTGGTTTCGAGTGCCAATCTATCACCTGATTTAAAAGATGCACCTGCCGCGCAGCAACTTTATTTCAGTTTACAGCAATATATGATGTCTGCCGGGTTTAATCCAAAATATGAAGTGGCTTTTAATACCGTGAAAGATATCTTCGAAAGCCCGTCGAAAATTCAGTTCGATACCTTTACAAAAGATAGTCCGGATGAGTTAAAAGTAAAACCAAAAACCAATTAAGATAAGCGAAATATCACCATGAAGAAATTTATATTCAGCGCTGCAATAATATTCAGTATATCTATCCAGCTACTTTTGGCACAGAAAATACCTAATAAAAAAGAGGTTTTAAAGGCATTAAAAGTAACAAATGCTTATTTTATGAATAAGTGGCCTGATGCCGGGAAATCGATTATAACCAACAGGGAGCGGCCAAGCAATATCTGGACAAGAGCCGTGTATTACGAAGGATTGATGAATCTTTATAAAATCCATCCTGAGAAAGAATATTACGATTATGCCGTTCAATGGGGTGAAAAACACAATTGGGGTTTAAGAAATGGCATCACAACAAAAAATGCTGATGATCAGGCCTGTGGGCAGACCTATATCGATCTTTATCTGATTGATAAACAACCAGAACGCATTAAAGACATTAAAGCTTCTATTGATCTGGTAATCAAATCAGGCAAGGTAAACGATTGGACATGGATTGATGCCATCCAAATGGGGATGCCGGTTTTTGCCAGACTGGGTAAATTATATAGCGATACCACTTACTACAATTACATGTACAAAATGTATATGCATTCCAAAAATACTGAAGGTGGTGGTTTGTACAATGCTAAAGATGGCCTTTGGTGGCGCGATAAAGATTTTGTACCCCCTTATAAAGAACCAAATGGCGAGGATTGTTATTGGTCTAGAGGAAACGGATGGGTAGTTGCTGCGCTGGTACGCGTATTAGAAATTATCCCTGAAAATGAAGCTCACCGCAATGAATATTTAAAAACCTATAACGAAATGATTAAAGCTTTGGTGCCGATTCAACGTGCTGACGGTTTCTGGAATGTAAGCTTACACGATGCGACACATTTTGGCGGTAAAGAAACTTCAGGTACTGCTTTGTTTGTATATGGTATGGCCTGGGGTGTAAATCAGGGTATTTTAGATAAAGCTACTTATCTGCCTGTCATCACCAAAGCATGGAACGCCATGACGAAAGATGCTGTTCAAAAAAATGGTTTTATCGGTTTTATGCAAGGGACAGGTAAGGAACCAAAAGATGGACAGCCCGTAAGTTATACCAGTGTACCTGATTTTGAAGATTATGGTTTGGGTTGTTTCTTATTGGCCGGAACTGAGGTTTACAAGCTTAAAAAATAATTAAGATGAATTTCAGAAATCTAGCTGGCTTATCGGTATTGATGTTATTATTATTCTTTCTGCCTAAACAAAATATGGCGCAAAGGATAGGCATTGCCGTTTCTGAAATTAATAGTATTTCATCTTTCCCCATTGTGGATAGAGGAAAAGCAGCCTCTATTTATATCGATGAAAAAGATGCAGAAGTTGTTGGTATCGCTGCCGAAGCGTTTAAAGACGATATTCACTTATTAACCGGAACAATGACTTCGGTTTTGAGAAATAATCCTGTTTTAAGTGCTTACCCCATCATTATTGGTACCATGGGGCATTCGCTTTACATAGATCAATTGGTTAAAACTGGAAAAGTAAACAGAGCCGCTTTATACGGCAAATGGGAAACCTTTTCTATTTCAGTGATTGAAAATCCTTTAAAAGGAGTAAAAAAAGCTTTGGTGATTGCCGGTAGCGATAGGCGGGGAACGGCTTTTGGTGTTTTTCAACTGTCGAGGATGCTTGGTGTATCTCCACTGAGCTGGTGGGCCGATGTGAAACCTGCAATAAAAAAATCGTTATACGTAAAAGCTGGTCAGCCTTTGGTAGAATCGCCTTCAGTTAAATACCGTGGTATTTTTATCAATGATGAAGATTGGGGAATCCAGCCCTGGGCAGCTAAAATGATGGATACCGATGTGAAAGATATCGGCCCAAAAACTTATACTAAAATATTCGAACTGCTACTCAGGCTAAAAGCTAACTACATCTGGCCGGGTATGCATCCTTCAACCAAAGCATTTTATCATTATGCCAATAATCCCGTAATGGCCGATAAATATGCCATTGTTTTAGGCTCAAGTCATTGTGAGCCCATGTTACGGAACAATGTTTTCGAATGGGCTGAAAATTTTGAGCACGAATACGGAAAAAAACCGGGTGAGTGGCGTTACGATCTGAATAAAAATGAAATTGAAAACTATTGGACCGACCGTGTAAAACAGGCAAAAAATTACGAATCGGTTTATACTGTGGGGATGCGCGGTATCCACGATGGCAGCATGCCAGGCCCGAAAGATAAAAATGAAAAAGTGAAATTGTTGGGTGAGGTAATTGCCGATCAACGAACTATTCTCAGTAAGAATATTACTAAACCAGTAAGTTCCATTCCGCAGATTTTTTGCCCTTACAAAGAGGTGCTTTCTTTGTATCAGGCTGGTTTAAAACTGCCTGATGATGTAACGATTGTTTGGGCTGATGATAACCATGGTTATATCCGTCAGCTTTCGAACCCTGAAGAGCAAAAACGCTCGGGTGGAAGCGGGGTGTATTACCATATTTCTTACTGGGGTGCGCCACAAGATTACCTCTGGCTTTCGTCTATTTCTCCATCGTTGATTTCTTATGAGTTAAGCAAAGCTTACCAGTATAAAGCCGACCGACTTTGGGTTGTAAATGTAGGCGATATTAAACCTGCAGAAATGGAAATGCAGTTTGCCATGGATTTGGCCTGGAATGTAAACCAGTGGAAACCCGAAAACGCAGATCAATATGCTGAAAGCTGGGCTTCAGAGACTTTCGGAGCTGAATTTGCAAAACCCATTGCCGAAATAAAAGCTGTTTATTACCGCTTGGCGCACGCTGCTAAGCCAGAGCATATGGCCAGTGTTAATTTTACCGATGCCCAGGCCGAAGAACGTTTGGCTGCATATCAAAAGATTTATGATCAGGCCAAAAGTTTAAATAATCAGATGCCAGCGCGCTTAAAAGATGCTTATTTTGAATTAATTTTATACCCGGTTGAAGGCGCCATGCTGATGAACCAGAAGATTTTATATGCAAAGAAAAGTCTGGTTTTAGCGGCAAACGGCGATCAATCGGCCTTAACTTATTCGAAAAAATCAAAAGCTGCTTTTGAGCAGATTCAGTTGATTACCAAAAAATACAATGAAGAAATTGCTGGTGGCAAATGGAACGGAATGATGAGCTGGAAGCCACGTGATTTAGCCGTTTTTAGAATGCCAAAAGTGGCCGATTCTGTAGCTGCGAAATCATCAGACATTAGCGCGAAATCTGAAAATAAGATTATTGTAGGTGCGGCTAAATATGCCGAGAAATCAGTGCCGAAGGGACTATCTTTACAAACCCTAAAAGGACTTGGTTTAGGTGGTGATGGTATTTCTCTTTATCCTTTTACTTTTAAGCCATTCGGGGAAACAGCGCTTCAAAATGCCGCCTTTACTATTTACGAAGTTGATTTCAAAACACAAGGCGAACACCAGATCGAAGTGAAATGTTTACCTACCCAGGGCGTTAATAATGGTATTAAAGTGCGTTATGCTGTTTCTGTAAATAACGACAAGCCGCAGGTAATTAATATTTCTCCGGCTTCAGAAAATAATATCTGGAAACAGAATGTGTTACAGGGTTACGCTTCAGGCATAACCAAACACGAGATTAATAAAACAGGTAAATCGACTGTGAAAATTTATATGCTCGATCCAGGCTTGGTAATTAACCAGTTGGAAATACAATAAATATGATGAAGAAATTTTTAGCTTTTGCCCTATCCTTAATTTTTATGCTTGTCATCGCCAGGGCGCAAAGTATTGGCGATTATAAATCTGGTTTTAAAAAAACGGGTAATACCATTTCATTTTTAACCACAAAGGGAGAAGTGAAATTGGAGTTCTGTACACCAGAAATTTTCAGGATCAGAACCAGCTGGAACGGAAAATTCGAAGCCAACGAAAACCTGATGGTGATTCATTACAACTGGGCTAATGTAGTGGTTAAAGTTTCTGATAAAAAGGATCATTTCTTGCTTGCCACCTCAAAATTGGTGGTTAAATTATACAAAGCCCCTTTCAGGATTGATGTTTTTGATGCCAAGGGTAAATTGCTGAGCAGCGAAGTGAATGGAGCGGTAGTTAAAGAAAATACACAGGTTGGGGTAAGCAAAAAACTGCAGGCCGACGAGCATTTCTTTGGTTTTGGCGAGCGCATGGATTTTATGGATCGCCGCTTTAAAAAAGTAACCTTAAATGTTGGGCGTGGTAAAGGTTTGCCGCACGCCATTGGCGCTTATAATATATTGGAAGCCAATTATTGTCCGGTTCCGTTTTTTATGAGTACAAAAGGTTATGGTATTTTCTTGCATAATTCTTTTGCTACCGAATGGGACATGGGCGCTTCTAAAAAAGATCAGTACAGTTTTAAAGCAGCTGATGGTGAATTGGATTATTATTTCATATATGGGCCAACTTTCCCGGCTATTTTAGATCATTATACAAATATTACTGGCAAATCGCCCATGTTGCCGCAGTTTGCCTTGGGCTTACATGCCGGTACATATAGTGGAGGTACATGGGGTTATGAGGCAAAAAGTTCCGATCATTATGTGGTTGAGCTTGCAAAGAAATACAGGTCGTTAGGTATCCCGGTTGATCTGCTTTGGTTAGATTCTACCTGGCGCTTATTCGGCGAAAATGGAGGTAAAGGTGCAACTTCTTTCGAATGGAGAGAAACCTTTAAAGATCCAAAATCGATGTTCGATAGCATTTACGCCTTGAATTATAAAATGGTTGGATTGCACCTGCGTCCACGGTTTGATAATGCCAAAAAATTAAACCTGTTAGATCAGGCCAGGGCGCAGGGCTATACTTATCCCGAAAACGGTAAACCCGGCGAATTTGTAAACTTTTTTGATGAAAAGGCAACGCAATGGTGGTGGGATAACGGCGTAATGCGCGTAGCAAAATTAGGTGCTAAATTTCTGAAAACGGATGAAGGTAGTGCGTTTGGATCTTTAGCCAACGAAAGTGAGAAGGTTGGCCCAACAGGGAAAGATGCAGAACGTTTGCACAATCTTTTTCCAATAGCTTATGCCAAAGCACCGTTTTTGGAGTTCGAAAAGTTTAATGGTTTTAGGGGATTAAATCAAACCAGAGAGGGTTATTCGGGCATTCAACGTTATCCGTATATTTTTGCAGGCGATTGGCCAAGCGAATGGCAATACTTTGCTCCGGTAATTAAAGCCGGACTAAATGTTGGTCTTTCGGGTGTAGGTTCCTGGGCACATTGTATGGGCGGTTTCGAGCATCAGGCAGATCCGGAGCTGTATATCCGTTGGGTCCAGTTTGGGATGTTCAGCCCGATTGCACTCGTTTTTGGAATGGATCACCCCGGTTATAAAGAACCCTGGAAATATGGTGATGACGCTTTACGTAATTTCAAGAAATACGATCTCTTGCGTTACCGTTTGTTCCCTTATATGTACACCAGTATGCATCAGCAATACGAAACCGGTTTGCCAATGATGAGGGCTTTGGTACTTAACCATCAGGATGACGAAAATGTATACGAAATTGGTGATCAGTATATGTTTGGAGATAACTTAATGGTTGCTCCGGTAACCACCAAAGGTGCCATTACCCGTTCGGTTTATCTACCAGAAGGTACCTGGTTTAACTATTGGACAAATGAAAAATACGAAGGTAAAAGTTATCACCATGTGGTAGCACCTTTGGATACCATTCCTTTATTTGTTAAGGCAGGAAGTATTATTCCGATGCAGCCAGAAATGGCCTACAGTGGTGAAAAACCTGTTGATGTGATTACGCTTGACGTTTTTCCTTATGGAACTTCTAAATGTGATATGTACGAAGACGATAATTTAAGTGCTGCCTACAAAACAGGAAACTTTGCGTTAACCAAGGTCACTTCCTCATTAACAGCGTCGACTTTAACGCTGAAAGTAACTAAACCAGCAGGTAGTTTTCAGTCTGCTAAGCATAAATATCTGGCTAAAATACATTGGACAGAAAAAGCTGATCCTACAACGGTTTCGGAGAATGGGCAAAAACTAAAAGTTTTAAAAACACCAGATCGTTTAGATAAAACTGAGGGCTGGTTTTATGATACCAAGAATAAAATATTATGGATTAAATCGGCCGGAGATAACAGTGCAGATTTGAGTTTTGTAGTGAATTAATGGTGGGGTAGTTCATCGGTCTGTGTCCTCACAGACCGAAACTGAACGATTTCAGTTTGAGTAAAAATAAATAATATTAGCGGTTCGTGCGGACACGAACCACGGCGAGGAGATCAATTGGATAAAACTGAAGGCTGGTTTTATGATATAAAAAATAGATACTTTGGATTAAATCAGCCGGAGATAACAGTGCAGATTTGAGTTTTGTAGTGAATTAATGGTGGGGTAGTTTTCCTCGGTCTGTGTCCTCACAGACCGAAACTGAACGATTTCAGTTTGAGTATAAAATAAATAATATTAGCGGTTCGTGGGGACACGAACCATGGCGGAAGCTTTGTAGTGAATTAATGGTGGGTTAGTTCCTCGGTCTGTGTCCTCACAGACCGAAACTGAACGATTTCAGTTTGAGTATAAAATAAATAATATTAGCGGTTCGTGCGGACACGAACCACGGCGAGGGAAGGACAATCTTTTTTTAATTATTTAACGTAAGGGTCTTCGACTACGCTCAGACTGACAAACATTTTGTTGAGATAATAGAGTATTAATGAGTACATATAAGTTTTAACCCGATTAAATAATAAAATGATCACATGAAAATTGCATTTAAGATGAAACTTAAACCCGGTTTTGAAACAGAATACAAAAAGCGTCATGATGAGATCTGGCCAGAACTATCCACTTTGTTAAAAGAAAATGGGATCAGCGATTATTCTATCTTTTTAGATGAAGAAACAAACACACTTTTCGCTGTGCAACAACAAAACGGAAGCTCCTCACAAGATTTGGGCAGCACCCAGATTGTGCAAAAATGGTGGGCATACATGGCCGATATTATGGAAACCAATGCCGATAATTCCCCAAAAACATTCCCTTTAGAAATGGTATTCCATTTAGATTAAACTTATGCAATTACAAAGATTCTGTTCTGTTCTGCTGTTAAGCACATTAGCTTTTAGTTTGGCTAAAGCACAAAAGCCTGTTAAAAATACAGGCAATTGGCCTGTTATCGAAAAGCAGATGAAACCCTGGACCCGCTGGTGGTGGATGGGAAATGCTGTAGACGAACAGAACTTGAACCTGGTTTTAAAAAAATACGCAGATGCTGGTCTTGGCGGTGTAGAAATTACGCCAATTTATGGTGCTAAGGGCTTTGAAAAGCAATATTTACAGTTTTTATCGCCAGAGTGGATGAATATACTACACTACACGATAAATAAAGCCAATACTTTAGGCTTGGGTGTAGATATGAACACTGGCACAGGATGGCCATTTGGCGGTCCGCAGATTAAACCAGAGCATGCAGCAACCAAACTGATTACCCAGCAATACACGCTCAAAGGTGGCGAGAAGTTGACTGAAGCCGTTAAGGTTAAAGAAGCCAAACAGGATTTCGCGCAGTTACAGGCTTTAACCGCATATGGTAATAATGGTGAGGTGCTCAACCTGCTTTCTAAAGTTCAGACTGATGGATTTTTAAATTGGTCGCCTGGAAGCGGCAGCTGGGATATTTATGCTGCTTTTGCAGGTAAAACCAGACAAATGGTTAAACGTGCAGCACCTGGCGGCGAAGGTTTTACTTTGGATCACCTCGATAAAAATGCAGTAGATGTTTATCTTAAAAGATTTTCGGACGCTTTTGGAGGTAAACCCCAAGGTGTTCGCTCGTTTTTTAATGATAGTTATGAAGTTTATGGCGCAACATGGACGCCAACTTTTTTTCAGGAATTTAAGAAAAACAGGGGCTATGATCTGGCCACTCATATTAAAGAATTAACCGGTAAAGATTCTACGAATGCAAATATTGCCCGTTTAAAATCTGATTACCGCGAAACCATGGATGAACTTTTGCTCCATAATTTTACGCAAAACTGGAGTAATTGGGCACATCAGCTTAAATCGGTGACCAAAAACCAGTCGCATGGTTCGCCAGGCAATCTGCTCGATCTTTATGGAGCGGTTGATATTCCTGAAACGGAAACCTTTGGTTCGAGTTATTTCCCGATTCCAGGCCTTAGGCGCGATGCAGGAGATATCCGTAACGTAGATCCCGATCCGATAATGAGCAAATTTGCATCATCTGCAGCACATACAGGTGGCAAAAAACTGGTGTCTTCCGAAACGTTTACCTGGCTAACCGAGCATTTTAAAACATCGTTTTCGCAATGTAAACCAGAAGCAGAACAGTTGTTTCTGGCAGGCATAAACCATATTTTTTATCACGGCACCACCAATTCGCCAGCAAATGTATCCTGGCCGGGATGGCTGTTTTATGCCTCGGTAGAAATGAATCCGAACAACAGTTTATGGCCGCAGGCTCAGGGATTGAATAATTACATCGCCCGTTGTCAATCTATTCTTCAATCAGGAAAGTCAGACAACGAACTTTTAATCTACTGGCCAATATATGATGTATGGAACAAGGCTAAAGGTTTAGATATGGCCTTAAAAGTACATGATGTTGACGAGTGGTTACATCCAACGGCTTTTTATAAATTATCGAAAGCGCTTTCCAAATCGGGTTACTCTTTTGATTTTGCATCCGATCGACTGTTAAAACAATCAACGGTTAACAAGGCATTGATCAGTACTAACGCGACTGCTGCGCCGTACAAGGTGTTGATTGTTCCGCAATGCGAAATGATGCGCCCGGAAACGCTGGATCAAATGATTAAATTGGCCGGTAACGGAGCGAAAGTCATTTTTCAGGCATTACCTAAAGATGTTCCGGGTTTAAACAACCTGGAAACCCGCAGGGCACAGCTAAAGGCTGCCTTGGCTAAATTGATTTTTACGGATGGCGCAGAGGGTATTAAACAGTTTAAAATTGGCGCTGGAATAATTTTATTGGCTAACGATGTGCAAAAAGCATTAAATGCAACTGGCATTAACAGAGAAACTCTAACCGATTCAGGCCTTCAGTTTATCAGGAGAAAAACAACAACTGGCAAATATTATTATCTGGTTAACCACACGGCTAAAGACATTGATGCCGAACTTTCTTTAAACGAAAGGGGCCAGGTTTTAATCATGGATCCGCAAAGCTCAAATGTGGGGTTGGCGGCAGTACGCGATAAAAAAGTTCGTGTACAGCTTAAATCTGGAGAGAGTTTGTTTTTAAAGGTTGATCAGAATGGAACAAGCAGCTCGCCTTGGGTTTATTTAAACAAAGCTGCGCATTCGATCAATCTTAACCAGCCATGGAATTTACATTTTACCGAAGGCGGACCTGAGCTTCCTGCAGATCAGCAGTTAGCTAAACTGGTAAGCTGGACTACTTTGAGCAATCCTAAACTTCAAGCATTTTCTGGTACGGGTGTTTATACCTCAAGTTTTAACTTGAGTTCAAAAACGGCTAAAGAGTATGTTTTAAATCTGAATGAGGTAGATGAGAGTGCGCGTGTATGGATCAACGGGCAGGAGGTTGGTATTTTATGGAGTATCCCTTTTCAGGCCCGTATTGGCAAATATTTAAAAGCTGGCCATAATAGCATCAAAATAGAAGTGGTTAATTTGATGGCGAACCGCATCCGTGATATGGATATCAAAAAAATCCAGTGGCGGAATTACCATGAAATCAATTTCGTAAATATTAACTATAAGGATTTTGATGCATCAAACTGGAATGTAATGCCTTCAGGCTTAATTGGCCCGGTAAGCATCACAGCTTTTAATTAATCGTATACCGTCTTTCCCGCGCAGTCGGAAATCTTAAAGCTTTGCACCACATATGCATTTTATCATGAAAAAACTCATTATACTCGCTTTGTTTACGGCCATTGGAATAAATGCCATTGCCCAAAATTATATCATTACAAAATTTGGTGTTGGTGCCGATAGCACGAAACTGAATACCAAAGCCATTCAAAGTGTAATAGACAAGGCTTATCAAAAAGGAGGAGGAACGATCGTAATCCCTAAAGGTGTTTATCTTAGCGGAGCACTCTTTTTTAAACCTAAAACGAAACTGCTACTGCAAGAAGGTGCTGTGCTTAAAGGATCTGATAACATAAAAGATTACCCTTTTATCCCATCGCGTATGGAAGGGAGGAGCCTTAAATACTTTGCTGCATTAATTAATGCAACAAAAGTTGATGGTTTTAGTATTTCAGGCCCAGGCACTATTGATGGAAATGGCCTCAAATTCTGGAGAACATTTTGGGTACATCGCGATTCGCTTAAAAAATTAGGAAGGGAATCTACAAACCTGGAGGTGAGCCGTCCGCGGTTACTTTTTATCTGGGGATGCAATAATGTGAATATTAAAGGGGTAAAATTGCGCAATTCTGGATTCTGGACAACCCATTTGTATCAATCTAATGATGTATTAATTGAGAATTGCGATATCCGTTCGCCATTTAGGCCTGTAAAAGCACCCAGCACTGATGGTATAGACATTGATTTTTGTAAAAAAGTAACGATCAGGAATTGTTATATCTCGGTAAATGACGATGCCATTTGCATTAAAGGCGGGAAAGGCCCTGATGCACAGAAACGCCCAGAAAATGGTATTGTTGAGGATATTTTAATAGAAAATTGTACCATTGGCGAAGCACATGCTACTTTAACCATGGGAAGCGAGTGTATTCATGCACGCAATATTACCATGCGAAATTGTAAGGTAGAAAATAACTGCCCGATTTTAAAAATGAAAATGCGTGGAGATACTTTTCAGCTTTACGAAAATATAACGGTAGAAAACATTACAGGAAAATGCGGCGCTATTATCGACTTAAATCCCTGGAAACAGTTTTTCGATTTGGCAGGCAGCACTGCAAAACCATTTGGTACTATCAGAAACATCAAGATCTCAAACATTAAAGTAGAAGCAACAAAATTTGGCGAAATGGATGGAAACCCTGAAGATAAGGTATCTGGTTTTCTTTTTAAAGATTTGGAAGTAACTACAAAAACACCTTTTTTGAAAAACAGCTACCAGGATGTTAAAATTGAGAACGTAATGGTAAACGGAGCACCATTGGTCGTTAAACCTTAATCCAACACTTATTCTTAAGTTAATGATATTGGGCTTTTAGGTCAAACGATTGGGGTGACAGATTGCAAAGAACGGTCGTCATTCCCGCGCAGACGGGAACCACGAAGTGCTCAGTGAAGCTAATCTTAATGCAACAAATAAACCTAGCTAAAACATTAAGATTCTTCATCCTCGGTCTGTGTCCTCACAGAACGAAAAAATAATATTTGGTGGTCTGTGGAGACGCAAACCACGGCAACTTTCATTGCTCGCGCTCGTTTCCAAACGAGTGCGTAAATAACATTACGATTATGTCGTTGTAAACGATTGTTTATTTAACGCTTGTTAGAAACGAGCGTTGGCTGAGATTGTGAGTAACCTTCATCCTGGGGCTGTGTCCTCACAGAACGGAAAAAAGAATATTTAGGTGATCTGTGGAGACGCAAACCACGGCAACTTTCATTGCTCGCGCTCGTTTCCAAACGAGTGCGTAAATAACATTACGATTATATCGTTATAAACGATTGTTTATTTAACGCTTGTTAGAAACGAGCGTTGGCTGAGATTGTGAGTAACCTTCATCCTGGGTCTGTGTCCTCACAGAACGGAAAAAAGAATATTTAGGTGATCTGTGGAGACACAGACCACGGAATTGGAGAAAAATACCTTCCTTATTTCCGTGCTTTCCGTGGCAAAAAAGCAAAATGCTACCAATCCAGCTTCAACAAAGCAACACCCTGCCTGGCTAGTTCAATTTCAAAAGCACCAGCTGCGGTATCAAATTTTCTGGGTTTACCAATCATTTTTAGCTGGCCTGCTTTTTCTAATGCTGCAATCTGTTTCGCATCTGGATTTTGAGGTGAACCCATTTTTTTCCATTCCGAATAAGCGTTGCTGTTTTCGGTATCAATGCGATATGCTGTAATAGTTACCATTTTTGCAGGCAATTTATTCAACAAGATGGATACAACATCTTTAGAATCCGTTTTATCCTCATCATGGTAATTCCACAACATAACAGCAGCAGTTTTCTCGGCTTTGGTGGCTAAAACACCTATGTCTGTCTGTGGTTTTCTGATGCTCGAATCTAAAATAGAGTTTAAATTGTACATGCGGTTACTTATGGCTTCAACACGGTTCCCTTTCATCTGGCCAAACATTCTGAATACATTTAAAACAGGTTTATCCACGCCGTTGGTAGCTAAATCGCGAAAACCCGCAAACCAAGGCTGGTTTTCAAATTCGAACGACCAGGTAACAGCGCCCAATAAGTTGATTTTATATTTATCTGTAAGTTCGTAAAGCCGGGCAAAAGAGGCTGCTGTATAACTCGAATACATGGTGCCGTTTCGGTAGGCATTTTCAGGATTGGTACTCATGCCACAAGCGGCACAGCCTTCAGGATCGGATTCGCCAATAATTACTGGTATGTTTTTTAGCTGAGGGTATTTACTGATAATTTTATAGTTGCCATCAATATTGCGGAGCTGAGCCCTTACATTCATCACAACGGTTCCATTAACCACCCTTGGTGAACCTTTAGCATGAAAAAGTACGGCATCTAAAGGCGATCCAATTTTGCCGGTTACATAATTGGTATCGTTTAAGCAGTGTTTAATAAAGGCATCTAAATACTTGGTGCCACCACCTGTTACATTAGCGCCACCAATTTTTGCTGTGGGTAAAGCCCTTTTAAGTCCATCGGCAGCATAATCGTAAAGTTTAAAGAATTCGGCCTGTGTGCCTTTCCAATAAGCGCCATCTGGCTCGTTCCACACTTCCCAGTACCAGCTTTCTACCTCTGCTTTGCCATAACGTGCTACACTATGTTTCACCCATTCGTAAACCAAATTGCCCCATTTTTTATAATCTTTAGGTGGGTAGGCCCAGCCGGTTAAAATTTCATCATACCGGGCGCCAGGTTTCCATTTGTGTTGATAGGGTTGAGGTTTGGTTGAAAGCGCCTCGGGCATAAAGCCAATTTGAGCCAAAGGTTTCATACCTCTTTTTACGTAGGTATCGAAAATCTGATCAACAATTTTCCAGTCGTAAACCGGATTGCCTTTGGCATCTTCTGTATAGGCATTCGTCGATCCCCATTTTAAAGCTGGTGTACCATCTCCGGAGGTAAGTAAATTGTGCGCACGTACATATACTGGAACGGGACTTAATTTTGAAATCTCGGTCAATAACTTCTGGCCATCTTTCATATAGGTGTAATTTGGCTCATCGTAGCCAAACCAGGCCCAAATGGGTTTCATGGGCGCTATATTCTTGTCGAAATTAACCTCAATATTGGCTTTAGACTGTGCATTTGCCGTATGGATGAAAGCGGTTAAGCTAAAGAGTAGGAGGTAAGCTTTTTTAAATGTTTTCATATCATGTTATTTAATGTCAGTCTGAGGGCTAATTTGTCTCCTCGAAGTGTCGTCATTTCGACCGCAGAGGAGAACCCGAAGGCTCTGCAAAGCAAAATCTTTTAAATTTCATTTCAATAACTTGGTTCAAAAATCTCAAAATCTGTTCGTAGCGTTCAGTAGGGCTCTACGGACTATTAATGGAAAAGAGTCTCCGACTCGTTCTTGTCAGTTGAATTTGAAACTCAATCTTATAATTAACTCCGTAGAGACGCTGCGCTTAAACGCTACAGACAGTTCATCGGTTAAGGCTGCTCGTAAATTTCTGCTTCAATAATACTTAAACCACCTTTTAGTTTGGTTTCTGCACGGTCAACACCATCATCGAGTTTTTTACCATTTACCTCTACGCCAATATATGAGTTTTCTTTTTCTTTTCCGGAGCCCACTAACTGTATGGTAACTGTTTTTCCTTTTGTTGCTTTGCAATTTGCTGTAAAATAACCCAAACTTGGTTTGCTATTGCCTTCGAAAACCACCTTTCCATCAACCAGGATCCTTAATGGATAAATTTTAGTCCTGAAACCATTCAATTTTAAAGACACTGCTGATACTGTACTTTCTTTCGCTAAAGTATATTTAATCCATGCAGTAGCGATTTTTCCATCGTTTACCCAATCGCTCAATTCGTTATCATCAAAACTTAAATTAGCTTTATCGTTATTGGCGCCAGCTTCGGCTGACACAATTTTGATCGATTTCCGCGAAACAGTGTATGATGGATCAACTGGTGTTGCCCCTTTGGTTAAGTTCGGTTTTAAGCCATCGCTTGGCAATTGGCCAGATAATCCATTCTCAATTTTAACTGCTAAAGTTTCAAAAGAAAGGCTGGCAGATTGTAAGCCTTCAGCTTTTGCTGTTAAATTAATTTTTCCAGCAGTGCTTGTTGATCTGATGAGCACTCTGTTTATTCCATTTTCAACTGGCAGGTCTTTAGCTAAAATATAGTTATCAGGTCCCTGAGCCAAACCTCCACGCCATTCGGCTGGTCCATCTAAACTAAATTTGACCATATCTGAAGCCGTAGGGCAACGGTTTCCATTCTCATCTGTTACTTCAATTTGTACCAATACCACATCGGCACCATCCGCTTTAAACCCACTTGGGTTTTTTATTGTAGTGAGTTTTAAAGCAGCAGCTTTACCTGCCGTTGTTAATTGTGTTTCTGCCAGTTTTTTTCCTACTGAAGAATAAGAGATGGCTTTGATTGTTCCTGCCTGATAATTAACGTTTTTAAAAGTGAATAGAAAACCATTACTTTTTTCACCAAAACCAAGCGATTTATTGTTCAGAATCAGCTCTACCTTGTCGCCACTGGCCACCACATATACATTCTTCTTAACGCCAGCTTTGTAGTTCCAGTGCCCGATTAAGTGGATGCCAGTTTTTTTTGCATCAACCCAACCATCCCACATCACTTTGTGCGCAAAAAAGGCATCTTTAGGAATGCGCATCGCATCCACTTCGCCACTTCTGCGGTAGTTTTCTTCCCCGCGGTGGTGGGTGTTCGAATCAGAAAATATAATGTTCACCCCACCAGAACTTACTCTGGTTCCTGTTCCGGGGCGTTCTTCGTAATATTCGTTCCAGCGGATTACATCTTCAATGGCAAAAGAATCCTGGTTGCGGTTGTAGTCGCTGGCATCGGCATCTTTATATTTCGGACCTGCACCATTTACATGGAAAGGAGGGGAGAACTCATCCCAATACTTCCGTAAGGCTTCATCTCTCGAATACTCCATAGACCATACTGGTTTGGTTGCACTTTTATTGATGTACAACATTTCGCCGCCATATTCGGCTTCAGGAATATCGAGCATTTCTCTCGATCCGATGGCTCTGCCGCCATTTGGGTCATAAAGATTTCTAATGTCTTTCATTTCCTGCATGTGCGCTACACTGATCGATTCGTTTCCACATTCGTAAAAAACGATACTCGGGTTGTTGCGGTTGTAAATAATGGCATCCGTCATTACCGCTTTTCGTTGGTCCCAACGGGTGCTCGTTACATCTTTTTCCGAATCTCCGGCAGGCATCGCCTGGATCAAACCTACACGGTCGCAAGATTCTATATCCTGTTTCCAGGGTGTAATGTGCATCCAACGGACTAAATTGGCATTACTTTCTACCATGAGTTGATTACTGTAATCGCTTAGCCAAGGTGGTACCGATAGGCCTATTGCCGGCCACTCATTACTGCTGCGCTGGGCATAACCCTTCATCATCAATACCCGGTCGTTCAAATAAACCATCCCGTTCTTAAATGCTGTTTTTCTAAATCCGGTTTTGGTTTTCAGCTCATCGATAATCTTGCCCTCAGATTTTAACCTTGAGGTAACGGTATACAGATAACCATAGCCCCAGCTCCAGAAGTTTAAATCTGTTACCAATGCCTGTGCTTTTAAAGTTAAAGTATCGCCCGCTTTGATATGGGTTTCTGCTGATTTAAAGGTTTTAACAATTTTTCCGTCAAGATCTTTTAGCTCCACTTCATATACCAGTTTCTGATCTACAGTGCTTTCGTTTTTTACCTGCGATTCGGAAACAATCACAGCCGATTTACCTTTAATGTTAAAGTCTTTTGCGTAGCAATAGTTACCAGTAGTTTTTAGGCTAGAATAAAGTGGGAGTGTTTGGTATATGTTGCCTGTTACATGCAGGCGTACATTTTTCGATATCCCACCATAATTGGCATTAAAATTTTTATCGTTCCATTGGTAGCCAGAATTGGTTGCCTTTTCTTTGTAGTTCCAGGCATTATCGATCCTAACTGCAATCACATTTTCTTTGTTCTGATTAATTAAGCTACTTATGTCAAACCCAAAGGCCATCACGCCGTTTTCATGTCGACCAATAAACTTTCCGTTCAGGTAAAATTCACCGGCCTGCCTGATGCCTTCAAATTCGAGGAATATTTTAGTGCTTTGGCTGGTTTCTGAAATGGTAAAATGTTTGCGGTACCAGGCAATGCCCGTTGATAAATCTTCTATCGACTTTTTAAAGGCTTCATCTTCATTCCAGGCGTAGGGAAGGGTAATGGCTTTCCACGTTTTGTCGTCAAAATCGCTACCTTCTGCACCAGGTAAATCGCCAACATAAAGTTTCCATCCAGGATTAAAGTTGTAGGTTTTTCGTGGGGTAGCTGGTTGTTGGGCCAAAGCGATAAAGGGTAGGAACGCAACCATTAAAAAGAGGTAAATATGCTTCATTATATTTGCTTAGGGGTTTAATTTAATGGATAGGGGTTTATCGCGGTTGCAGCTGATTTCGCCATTGGCGTAATCTAATTCTGCCAGTTGAATCACACTTCTTCTGGTGGTGTAGTTATCGATTCCTTTATTTTCGGGTGTTCGGCCAGGATGGGTAAAGTAATAGATGTAGGCTTTATCTCCATTCACTACCACATCGGCATGGCCGCCCATTACACCATCATCGGTTCCTTTTCCGGGTGCCTGTAAAATGTTTTTAGGCTGTCTTTTCCAGGTAAGGAGATCGGTAGATGAATATATGCCTAAACCGTTCCAGTTGTCGACCACCATCCAATAAGTGTTTTTCCAATAGAAAACTTTCGGACCTTCGCAGCCTTTATCGCCAATCAGTTTTTTACCGCTATCTTGCCAGTTGTACAGATCTTTACTATCGGCATAATAGATCGATTTACCAGCCATTTCATTGTTGTAATACATGCGCCAGCCTTTGTTGTCGGGCAGTTTAAACACACAGGCATCAATGCAACGGTCGGAAGCCAGGTTTAGTTTCGATTCGAATTTCCAGTTGATGAGGTTTTTGCTGGTGAGGTGGACAATATACCTCGGGTGGCGCCAATCTTTAAAAACGCCGGGCACATAGGTTAAATACATGTGGTACAGTCCTTTATTTTCGATTACTTCGGGTGCCCAATGGGTATAATCGGTTAACCGATATTGAATATCGCAGGTATCGCGGTATTTCCATTTTACACCGTCTTTCGATTCGGCAATGCCAATCCTCGTGCCATGCACCCAGCTTACCCCATCTAAATTTTTTTCGTTGGCCCTGCGGTTGGTATAAAACATAAACCATTTTTTTTCGCCTTTATTCCAGATCACCACCGGATCAGCCGCACCATTATAAACAGGATCGCTGTACAATGGCTTGGAAACTAGCGTTGTTTTATTGCTTTTTTGAGCAAAAGCACATATAGAAAACAGTACTAAAAAGGTAAGGAGGAGTTTCTTCATCTCAAATTGATCATTATTGGACAGTTTCTATACCATTGGGATAAAAACGCCATTAATAAAAAGGAAATATTTGGTTAAATAGTTTAAACGAGATTAACGTTTAAAATTGAGAGTGCCATCCTGCTCTGTCCTGTAGAGAATGGGTTGCATATGGATAAACAGCTTTTAGCGCTTTTCAAATGCTTGAAAGAATGCTTTATCCGATATAGCGAGGTGGTAACAAAAGTAATACAATTTAACGGAGCCGAATATAAGATGAAAGGAAATAATAATAGAGGTCATGTTATTTATTTTTATTTGGTTTTTTGTACGTTATGATGTACATTTGATTGTACAAATTTTATAAATATGAAAGCAGTGACCATTTCTTCTCTGAGAACAAACATGAAAGGCTATTTCGATGAGGTAAGTGCTACAGAGGACGTTTTGATTGTTCCAAGAAATAATAATGAAGATGATGCTATTGTAGTGATTTCAATTAAAGAATATAATGCACTTACCGAAACTGCACATCTCATGTCAACGGAAGCAAATCGTAAAAGATTAGAAAACTCAATTGAAAGTTTGAAAGTAGGTAAAACTAGGAGATTCTCTTTAGAAGACGGAAAATCGGTTGAGGACTAAGCTATGAATATCGTATTCACTGAAGAAGCTTGGGAAGATTTTGAATATTGGATGGATAACGATGCGGAAGCAGAAAGAAAAATCAGAGAACTGTTGAAGGACATAAAGAGAACTCCGTTTCATGGTTTGGGTAAACCAGAACCATTAAAGCATAATTTAAAGGGCTTTTGGTCGCGGCGGATTACCGGGGAGCATCGTCTGGTTTATCAAATATCGGGTACCAAAGGTAAAGATCAACAATGTGCCGTTATTCAATGCCGGTTTCACTACAATAAATAGTAAATATCCAAACAAAAAAAGAGCAATAAACCCGAAGGTAAATTGCTCTTTTTAAGGCTTAATTTGCTTACCAGCCAGGGTTTTGCATAGCTTGTTTTTGTTCAGGTGTTAATGCTGCGCCCCCGCTCTTAATCACATCTAAGAAACTTTGAGGAATTG
This sequence comes from Pedobacter sp. GW822-FHT03F06, assembly GCF_058801365.1. NCBI lineage: Bacteria > Pseudomonadati > Bacteroidota > Sphingobacteriia > Sphingobacteriales > Sphingobacteriaceae > Pedobacter > Pedobacter sp. GW822-FHT03F06. Next base: position 105,483 of record NZ_JBXANE010000014.1, on the reverse strand, counting down.
GGCGCAGGTAATGTTTGCTTTCTGAAGGTTTTGCCTCATCGTTAAAGGCAGCGGTTCTGGTCACCAATGTTTTGGTACGTGCCAAATCTTCCCAACGCAATAACTCGCCCATTAGCTCTCTCGAGCGTTCGTTTAAGATAAAAGCTGTAAACTTATTTTCCTGTGAGGTTGCACCAATTTTATCATAAAACTCTTTGTTGGAGTTAAATATATCGGCCTCGCTATTTAAGTGCATACCGGTTAGGGTAGTGGCAGTTGTGGCGGTTAGGTTATTCGACTCGAAATAGCTGTTTTTATCAGAGTATGAAACAAATGGCGCTGTGTTTGCAGCAGGGTTGTTTTTATACGACGCACCACCATCTACATACGCTGATCTGTCTTCTCCCTCTTTATACGCAGCGCGGTCTCTAACTTTATTTAGGTATGGAATGGCCTGCGCAAACTGGCCCATTCGTCCGTAAGCTTCAGCCGCAATTAAATAGGTTTCTGCCAAACGGGCTAAAATGCCATCACGTTGACCAAATTGCGAGGCAACAGCATTTCTGGAACCATCCATAAATTTTGATAAAGCAACAAACTGACTTACACCATAATTTCCATGCCCACCCAAATAACTTTGGGGTTGGCCAGCAAAATACCTTATATACATACTTGGTTTACGGCGGCCAATATCGGTGGGAAGTGCAGGGTTTGCATTTGCAACGGCAGGTGTATACCTGGTATCGCCTGCATTATTAACGATATATAAAATAGATTCTTCTCCGCCGGCAAATTTTGCTTTACCTACAAGATCTGGTGTTGGCGCTGTTCCTGCTGTCCAAAGTGGTGCTCCGGCAGGCCTATTACATAAATAACGTGTTTTAAAACTTTTCCAAAACCTCGAGTCGTTTACACGGTCGAAAACGTCGAGGGCATAATCCGTAGATCTTAAACGCTGGAATTCACGATCGCCCGGGATATCACGTTGCATACCGGGTAAATTTTGGTAAATAGAGGGATAATACAAATGTACCTGGTTACCATAACGCCCCTGAGTAGCTGTATTGCCAGAAAATTGTGCGGCTAATATGATTTCTTTGTTGGTTTCGTTCGCGCCATCAATGGTGGTGAAATTCCATAAATCGCTAAAGTTGGTAGCCAGGGTATGCTGACCGCTGTTAATCACTAGGTCGGCATATTTTACTGCATTTTGTAAATCAGCAGTTTTGGTGTCACTATTCCATGCATTGTTTATTTCGCTTGCACGAAATAAATACGCTTTTGCCAAAAAGTGCGCAGCTGCCCATTTGGTAATCCGGCCGGTTTCTGTTACCGTAGCCGGCAAAAAGTTATAAGCCTGTGTAAAATCTTGAATTACTTGCTCATATACCTCTTTTGCGCTGTTCCTTGTAAATTCTTCCTGAATTAAATCCTGTGCTTCTAACCTCAGCGGAACACCGCCATACTGTTTTACCAGTTTAAAATAATCGAAAGCACGCATAAAATAACCTTCGCCCAGGCGTGTGTTTTTACTTGCACCCTGATAATACAACGGCACGTTCTTGATAAGAATATTGGCCGAATTTATGTTTTCGTACATATTATCCCATACACTGGCCACATCCGAATTAAGGGAATTTAAACTCGCATCGTAAGAGTTCCACATTTGTTCAGTTCTATCTCCACCAACTGTAAATTCATCCACTCCATAGTTGGATGTAGTATATGCCCAGGTATAGTTAAAGTGAAACTTTAAACTTTGGTACATGCCTATGGTTAAACCGTCGAGGCCATCAGTTGTTACAAAATCTGCAGTGGTACGGGCATTAACAACTTCTTCGTCTAAGAAGCTTTTTTTGCAAGAAGTAGGGAAAATCATCAGTCCTCCTAATATTGCAGCACCCGATAATATATTTATAATCTTTTTCATGATCAATTTCTTTAAATAGCGATTAAGGATTACAGACTAACATTAACACCAAATACTACACCTCTGTTAAAAGTTGAGGTAACGGTATTGTTGGATGAGATGCCCGAATCAGGATCAACCCAGCCAACATTAGAGTAAATTAAACCCGGATTAATGGCCTGTGCATACACCCTTAATTTAGATAAGGCTAATTTTTTAGCAATTTTTTCTGGGAAATAATAACCCAGAGAGATATTTCTGATTTTTACGAAAGATCCGTCCTGGTAGTTCATAGAACTTCTGTAGGGGTCGCCGGCTGCACTTCCATAATTTGGTGCAGGATAATCATTTGTTGGGTTGGTTGGTGTCCAATAATCAACTAAGCGTTGGGCAAAACGACCCTGAAGCGATTCCGCACCTGTGGCAATTAAGAAATTATATCTTGCGATAATAAAAATAGAAAGGTCGAAGTTTTTGTAAGTAAAGGTATTGGTCATCCCGCTGGTCCAGCTTGGAGTGTAACTTCCTCTTATCATTCTATCGTTATTGGCATCAATTTTATAATCGTTATTTAAGTCCCTAACCCGAATACTGCCTGGTTTAAAAGCGCTTGCTGCTGGCAGGTTAGCATTAAACTTTGCCATTTCAGCTAAGTCTTCAGGTGTATTTTGCCAGATGCCATCTTTTACAAAATCGTAGGCTACTCTAACCCTTTGACCGATGAACAATAAACTACCAATCACATCGCCGTTGGCCAGTTTAACCACTTTATCTTTGCTTGCCGAGAAACTTAATGTTGTAGACCAGTTAAAATCTTTGTTTTTTAAGTTCACAGTGTTCAGGGTAATGTCGATACCTTTATTATGGGTTTCTCCAATGTTATCAAAAGATGAAGTATAACCATTTATCGAAGAAATATCTTTTTGTAATAACAGGTCAGTGGTTTTAGATTTATATAAGTCTATGGAACCGCCAACTCTTCCTTTAACTAAGCTAAAATCAAGACCAAGGTTATATTGTAAGGTATGCTCCCACCCAAGCGCTTTGTTTGGTAAGGTAGGAGGGCTGGCTAGTGATGCATCAGAGGCTACATATCCGGTTTGTACCGAACCACCATAAGTATAAGTTAAGGGCTGTAATTTACCTAAAGTTGTTCCATAAGAAATGGCCGAATTACCTACACTACCCACACCTAATCGAAGTTTCAGTTGATCAACCCATTTGATGTTTTTCATAAAATCTTCCTGATCTATACGCCATGCAATAGCAGTAGAAGGGAAAAAGTCCCATTTGTTGCCTTCAGCTAATTGCGATGCACCATCCCAACGGGCAGATGCAGTTAACAGGTATTTGCTATTAAAACTGTAGTTTACCCTGGCCATGTAGGATACAAGGGTATTTTTACTCAAATCGGTACTGAAAGCATCCAGGCTCGGAATATTTGCCCCGCCTAAGCCATACCAAAGTGGGTTACTTAAAGGAATTTTAGTTCCCGTCATTGATGAACTCTCTTCTTTAAAGAGCGATGAACTTTGCAATAAAGTTACGCCAAAGTTGTGTTTTTTTACAGTTTTATCGTAGTAAACCAAGTGATCTAACGTATAGGCAAATCTGTTGTTTTGGTTAAGCTGAGCGTAGTTGGTAGAACCTGATTCGCCCGCACCGCGATTGATTGATTTTGCATCCTGATACCTTCCGTTGTAGTTGTTGTAAAAATCAGGGCCGAAGTTAATACGGTACTTTAATCCTTTTAAAAGGCTTACTTCAGCATAAAAAGAGCCGATTGTTCTTAACACTTTACGTAAATTGATATTGTATTGATCTTCACCCACTGGATTTTGGATATTGATGTCGGCACCTGGTAAATTGATCCTGTTACCGTTTACATCAAAAGGTACAGCAACAGGCAGCATGCCAAGTGCTGCGCCATATAAACTGCTCGGCCCTGTTGCATTACCTGTTGAAAATCCATAGTTCTGCAAGCCATAAGATGCGGTAATGTTAGCCCCGAATTTAAACCACTTTACCGGATTCAATTCTACACTTACCTTAGAAGTATAACGGTTATAATCCTGGCCTAGTTCTGTACCAATCTGGTTTAAGTAGCCAAATGAGGCGTAGGCTTTTAATTTGTCCGTACCGCCACTGGCGCTTAATACATGGTCTTGTGTAACACCAGTACGTGTAACCAAATCAGTCCAGTTTGTTGTGGGCACTAAACTGCCATTGTAAACTCCATTTTGCCAGCCTTGCGCAATATTTGCCGTTACATAACTATCGTTAGGAAATATACGGTTATCATCTGCTTGTGTTGGTATAACAGGATAAGTAGTGCTTGCCTGTGCTGCAGGGTTTAAATAACCTACACGACGGTAAGCATCGCGACGGAATTCTATGTATTCGGCAGCATTCATCATCTGTGTTCTATCCTGGATGGTTTCGATAGTTGCTGTACCCACATAATCTAAAGTTAATCTGCCGGCTTTACCTTTTTTAGTGGTAACCAGAACAACACCATTTGCTCCTTTGGATCCATATATTGCAGTTGCCGATGCATCTTTTAAAATGTCGATGGTTTCAATATCGTTAGGATTGATAGCTTCGATACCGCCTGCGGCAAATGGAATACCGTCTACCACGTAAAGTGGTGAATTGCTGGCGTTTATAGATCGTACGCCTCTGATTAAAATGGAGCCGATCTGACCTGGGCGCTCGTTTGAAGTAACATCAACCCCAGCTGCCTTGCCTTGTATGGCTTGTAATGCATTTTGTACGGGTCTCGATCTGATCTGTTCTGCACCCACGCTTACAACCGATCCAGTTAAATCACTTTTCTTTACGGTATTATAACCAACAACTACAACCTCGTCTAAATCATTTGTGGAACTTTTTAATTGGATGCTGATCGTTGTTTTTCCATCTACAGGTACCTCTTGTGTGGTATATCCAATGTACGAAACCACCAAAACCGGGTTGCTCACGGTTGATGGGATAGTAATGGAGAAAGCACCGTTGGCATCGGTAGAAGCAACAATGGTAGTGCCCTTCACTTTAATGCTAACGCCAACTAAAGTTTCACCTTTTTCATCAACAATTTTTCCTTTAAGGTTAACATCTCGTTTGCTCGTTGAAATGTTTGTACCCACAGTTCTTGGTGTTGCTTTACGGTTGGTCGCATCTGCAGTATTCGCCACACAGAGTAGGCACAATGCCGACATACCCGTAAACAGGATTTTTTTGTACGAAGAGCCTTTTCGTCGCTTTAGATTTTCTGGATAAAAATTACGATCCATAGTTTTATTGGTTATGTAAATATTTGGTTATTTAGCCAAATAGCATATCAGATGGAATGTGCTATCTGTTTTGAGGGCATATGATTAAGCAATTAATCCATTGTTTATTGGGATGAATTAGCAGTTGTTGAATGAAAATGAGTTAGTTTTTAATTTTTTTTGACTACAATAGTCTTTGCTTCGTTTTTAAGGCTTTAAAAGGCAATATAGGGGGCGATTAAGTGCAAACGATTGCATTGTTTGATGTGTGGTTTTTCTTGCTCATATAAGTATCGATTAATAATTGATTATATTTGGTTATACGAGATTAGAACTTTTATTTCGTTAGTCCATCCTGTTCCATCCTGTAGGCACAGCCAGATGTAAAGATTTTCTTTTTTGGGTAATAGGTTTTAGTAAATGGTTCAATAGTTATTTGCTGCAACTTAGGGTTTAACTCATACTGCTTTTGATTTCGGCTAATTTTTATTTGAGGGGCTATCTTATTCAATATTAACGTGCTTAACGTTTTTATGATAAAAAAATGGTCCATGTAAACACAGACCATTTTTATATTGTTTCAACCACTGTAAACCTAAAATTGTTCCTGCCTTTTAAAGTTAAAAGCTGTTGTTCCAATTAAGATTACGGTGAGGATCGATATAGATAGCAAATTAACCCAAACTGAAGGCCTTTGCTGCGGAGTATATTTTTCCAGTTTATAGGCCTTAATATCTGTACTGTCTACTGCCTTATTAAGAAAAATTGTTGGATAAAAATGCAAGCGGATCTGCTCGTGATATTTTCTAACCGCCTGCTGGAAATCGAGGTGGGTATTAAGATCCGACCCAGCCATGTTGTTTATCCCTAACTGGGTTTGTATGGTAGGGAAGAAAAATGCAAACGTATTTGTAAATCGCTGTCTGGCGGCCAGTTTATTCTCAATTGCGCGCCTGCTTGCCACTGCCTGGTCATCACCCATCTGTTGCATGGCATAATACCAGAACCAGCTAAAAGTTTTCTCTTGCGGGAAGGGATATTGCTTCAGCTGCGGGTAATGTTCAAAAAATGGTTTCATGGTTACTTCTTTGGCCATGTCCCATTTTTCGTGATAACCCTCGCGTTGGTTAATTACATGTTGCAGTGCTTCTGGCATGGGATATTTTCGGGTAAGAAAAAGGTTAAGTGATGCTGGAATTACAATGCAGATAAGTACCCAAACAGCAACCAATGCCGATGCATTAAAGTTCGATGATTTTGCTAAAGAAATGACAAAAAATGAAACTGCAAACCAGAAGGCCAGATAAAGGATGATGAGAGTGGTTATTGAAAAGAAAATGAAATCTACAGGCAAATGCAGATAAAGAATAGCTACAAATAATAGGAATAAAGCAACAGAAAAAATTACGGCTACCCTAACTAAAAATTTTTGCAAGATTACCCGAAAAGACTGATTGGTCTGCGCCCTTAAAAGCGACCAAATTCCACTCTCTTTTTGCTCCGAAAGTAAGTTATAGCTAAAGGCAATAATTACCAGGGGGAATAAAAAGATAAATACAAAACTCAGGTCCATGTTGCCCAAAAGCAGGCTTACCGGGTTATTAATATCTGTATCGTAAATCTGGCCTTCTAAACCCAGCATGGTTACCGAAATTAAATAAGGGTTAATATCCCGCTGCCCATTGGCAAAGGCGGCCCAGGCATTGGGTGCATTAGCCAATGAAAACTTATTGTGGTAAAACAATAAGCCAATATCTTTGCCAAAATGATCGATATTGCTTAAGGTGTTTTTCTTTTGTAGCATTGCTGCTTTTTCAATTACGGCCTGTTGGTTGGCAATAAATGTTTTGCCGAAATACAAACCGGCAAAGCCTGTAATCAGCAGCACAAAGATGCCTATCCATGAGGAGCTGTTTCTAAAAAACAGTTTAAATTCGAGGTTATATATACTTTTTTTCATCCTTAATAACTATATCGTTTTAATCCACCTGGTCGTGTACTGTAGCAGCATAACCGTTGCCAATAACCAACAGGTTAAAGCACTCAGGGCCAATAACTCATTTGTTATTACTGAACTTAATTTACCAAATTGATAATTAAAATCAGGTTGCCCGGCCCAGTTTGCCTTACTAATGGCCAAAGGTTTTTCTTCTTCTCCCGGTGCAATGTTGCTGATCTTATCAATCTGTAGTTTATTCATCTTTTGTGCCAGCTGATAGCGGTAAGCTTCTGCCTGGTTCTGAAAATCAACAAAGGTGTCAAAATCAGAGGCTGTTATGGCCATCGAAATATGTTTTAGGGATAGATAAGGGTTCATGAAACCTGCTACTGTTGTAATGCTGTTCTGCTTTTCAAAAATTTTATTCAGTTCCCTTTGGTGGTTACTGTAAATTTTTGACGTTATTTTTTCGCCCTCTGCCATAATATAGCCACCATAGTTAAAAGGCAGTTTTTTTACATCGGTAACACCGTAAGTTTTGAGTAGTGAGTCTTTAATCGCAGTATAATGTGGGTCATCTGGATTATGGCTATCGCCCTGTTTATGGATGTCGGTTGCAATGGCATCTGCAAATTCTATTTTAGATGGCGAGGGATAAATTTTTACGCCGATTGCCTGGGTAATCCTGGGCATAATGACCATAAAAAATATCCAGCAGGCCAATAAAGTAGTTAGGGCTGATTTAGAACTGTGCGCAAAAGCCGAAACCAAAACCGTTATGGCAGATACAATGAAGAAATAAATTGCATAGCTAAAAATCAATACCATTAAGCGCAAACTGGCATCGCCACTAATCTGCCAATGACTTAGCGAGGCCCATAGCAAAATGGTAAGCAGCATAAGCGGTATAAATATCGACAAACAAACACCAATTATGCCCAATGTTTTGCCCCAGAGGAGCTGTTTCCAGCTTACATTTTGGCATAGCAGGATTTTTAATGTTCCCGATTCGCGCTCAGCCGAAATGCTGTTGTAACCTAAGAAGAAAATAAGTAGCGGTACCATAAGTTGCAGCACCATAGCCACACTAATTTCGCCGAAGCGCAACATGCCGTTAGAAAAACCTGCTTCACTAAAATTCACTGTGTTTTGTTTATGCGCTTCTAAAAAGATCGATACACCTGCAAAACTTTCTATCCCAAAATCGAAGAAACTGAGTTCGTGTTTCTCACGAAAGGCGAGGTAACCATAGTGCGCCATCCGGTGTGGATGTTTATCAGGTTTTGCCAGCCATTGTGCCCTAACCAATTCTTTATAGTGCAGGCGCTGATTGTTTTGTGTTTTAAAATTTTGCCAGCCTACATAGGTAGCCAAACAAAGCGATAAACCTAATAAAAGGGTTAAGGCTATGGTGGCCCTGTTGTTAAGGACGGTTTTAAAAGTTTGTTTGGCTATAGTGCTTATTCTATTTGGCATTATATTCTATAGGTTACGTTAAACATTACGTTTCTTGGCGTACCGGGGAAAAGGCGTAGATAGTTTTGTGCGCCAACCCAATAGGTTTTATTTAAAATGTTATTCATATTTACAGCCAGTTGTACCTTAGAACCAGCAGGCGAATAATAAAGCGCAGCATCAAAAAGGGTATAAGCAGGTAGTACGAAATCTCTGATGTACAACGGAAGTTTAGTGCCACTATACTGTAAACCGGCTCCAAAACCTATTCCCTTTAGCTTAAGTGTTTCAAAGTTGTAGCGTGTCCATAAGCTGGCACTGTGTTTTGGTGTGTTCTGCACCCTTTGACCAATTAAATCAGGATTAAAATCATCCTTAATAATGGCATCTACATAACTATAACCTGCATTAAACTGCCAGTTAGATCTGATAAAGCCAGAAGCTTCGAATTCGAAACCACGGCTGCGTTGGGCACCGCGTTCTATCAGGCGGTTTACATCCAACGGATCGTTTGCATTCATCAACAGGTTTTTCTGGTTGATTTCGAATACCGAAATGTTAACCATCAAACTTTTATTCAACCATTCAGATTTTGCACCAATCTCTTTTAAATCACTTTCTAAAGGTTTAAAATTGGTTCCTGCAGGTGGTGGAACAATAACCAGGGTTGAGGTATTGCCTTGAGGCTGGTACCCCTGTAAATAGGTTCCGTAAAGGTTAATGTTTGCGTTTATGGCATAGGTAATTCCGGCCCTTGGCAAAAGCTTATGCTGATAAATTTTCTTTTCGGTAGCCAATTTGTAATTGCTGTAATCTTCGTACCACTCTTGTCGTAAACCCAATGTTAAAGTGAGCTGATGGTATTTTATCTGATCTTGCAGGTACACTGCGTTAACCAGATTATATGCAGCCGGAATTTCTGTTTTGGTAAATACGTAATCGCTTAAATTTTTAATGGTATAGCTCGGGTTGGCGAGGTTAAAGTGTTCTACATTGGGCACGGGTGCATTTATACCATTTATTGCCTTAAATAAATAGAGGTCCTTTTTTGTGGGGTCGTACCTCGCTGCGATGCTTCCATCTTTTAAACGGTAGCCCTGAGCCGAGTTTTCGCCACCGCCCCGCAGTTTCTGGGTGTTTATTCTATCGTACCCGATTACCAGCTTGTGGCTTAAGCTAAAAGTATTGGCGTTTATACTAAAATAGGTGCTTAAATTGTCGGTCCGCCATTTTTGCTGACGCTGAACGGCACGCATAGCCGCTAACGTAGGGATCGGTTGATTGTTTTCGTCAACGCCAAAAGCATTGGTGGTTCTATGTTCTAAAAGATCCTCGTTCCAGTTTTGCTTCATATAGGCCACATTAAATACAATATCCTGTGTAAGGCTATGCGAAAAATTGGTCATCAACATTAAATCCTGGCTGTTAAAACGGTCGTTACTGGCGCCCATATTGAAACTGATCGGTGTACTTTTTAAATCTGTTTTACCAGCAATTGCGCCAAAAATCGCCTGTCCACGGTCTAACCTCGAATTGCTGTTGTTCATTACCACTTCTACATTTAAGCTGGTTCGATCGTTCGGGATGTACGAAAAAGAAGGGGCAATCAGGTAACCCTTTCTGTATTGCAGGTCTCTGAAGCTTTTACTGTCTTCATAACCTACATTAAGCCGGTAAAGAAGCGTTTTATCAGCATTTAAAGGGCCTGTAAAATCTAAAGCGCCTCTAATGGTGCTGAAACTTCCGGCCGAGAGACTAATCTCTTTGCGGTCTTCTGTCAGTGGTTTTTTGGTTACCAGATTAATGCTTCCCCCTGGGTCTACACTCGAAAATGTAGCACTTGCCGGACCTTTTATTACCTCTATCCGTTCCAGGTTATTGGTTAAAGGCTGGTTAAAATAATATTGACGGGTACGCATGCCGTTAATAATAGCACCTTCTTCGTTCTGGTTAATTCCCCTGATCGAAAATTGGTTGTAATAGCTGCTTTGTGATACACTGGTTACATTTTTAACCGCATCGGCCAGTACAGCCGCCTGCCTGTCGGCAATTAATTCTTTCGAAACCGAAGAAATAGCCTGTGGAATATCCTTGTTCAAAGTAGCTGTTTTGGTGGCCGAAAAAGAGTAGTTGCCATAGTACTTTTTGCTATTGGTACCTACCACTTCAACGGTCTGCAATTCTTCGTTGGTGTTTTGCAGCACAATCGCATCCAGTTTTAAATCACCAATACCATTAACGGGGTAAATGCGATTAAAAGTGCTGTAGCCTATGGCGCTAATGGTGATGGTGTAATTGCCCATTTGAGGTAAAACAACCGAAAAATTACCGAGCGAATCGCTGCTTGTATTCAGTTGATTTTTCCCATTCTTAAATTTAATATTGGCTTTTTGGATCGCTTGGTTTTGGGTATCGATCACTTTTCCACTCACCTTTAGTTGAGCAAAAGCGACCAGGCTAAATGTGCTGAAGAGCAATAGCAAACAGATTGTACGGAAAATAGGAAGACCTTTATATATTGGATGCATGAAATGGATTTGTTTTAAATAGTTTGTAAGTATAATTCCTGAAGGTCGGCTGCAGTGATGTCGCTGGCTCTGAGTGTATGGATCAATTCGCCTTGTTTCATAATGCCAATGTGCGAACCTACATTTACCGCATTAAAAATATCGTGCGTAGCCATCAGGATTGATTTGCCCTCGGCAGCCAATTGTTTAACCAGTTGCGTAAATTCTGCGGTGGCTTTTGGGTCTAATCCACTGGTAGGTTCATCCATTAAAATGATTTTTGCATTTTTGGCTAACGCAATTGCAATTCCTACTTTTTGGCGCATGCCTTTACTAAAGCCCGATAAATGTTTGTGGTGGGCAGCTTCCTGTAAACCACATTGCTTTAAAAAACCGATCAAGCTTGAAGTACCATAGTTAAACCCTGCCAGTTTAGAAAAGTAATCGAGGTTTTCGATGGCCGAAAGAGTGCTGTAAAGCATAACCACCTCGGGAATGTAGGCCAGATGTTTCCGCCGTTCGTCATCGTGCACAGCGATTTCCTCGTTATCGATTAAGATTTTTCCGCTACTTGGCTCAATAAAACCTAAAAATAAATTGATGGTAGTGGTTTTTCCGGCGCCGTTTTGGCCCAGCAGGCAAAATACTTCACCAGGGTTAACGGTTAAATTAAGCTGACTTAAGGCCTGGTAAGATTGATAATTTTTGGATAATGAAATGGCTTGAAGCATAATAAAATATTGGCGCATACCAAACAGGCATGTGCGTTAAACAGAGTAAATTTGAAGGTTATGAAAAGAAACTTCTTTTATGAAGATTAAGCCATTAGGCTTGGCGGGCCTTTATTGGCGCAGCATAAGATGTAAGCAACAGGATGCCTCATGAGGTAAACGCAAGGTATAATTGTTGGTTTAACTATAGATAGTGTAAATTCAATAGGAGCGGGAAGATCGAAAAAGTGCGATCGGTGTTTCAATACCTCGCACAATTTACATTTTAGCTTCGGGGAACTCAATTGTTTCAGTGGATACACCTGAGAACTTTGTTTGCTGTAACTGGTTTTTTCGGCACCATGATGATGCAGGCTTTCTATCAGTGTTGCATTAAGAAATACCGCCAATAGTAATACCGCCCATATGCGGGCAAAAATTTCTTTGCGATATGTATACACGGAATACTTCAATGCAACAAAGTTACATTTAAAAAATTATAAATCAAGTACTGTGTTATTTAGTTAATTGCGGAATCGGTTAACTTTATGTTGTTTAATCAACTGCGGACTAAATATTTTTGTCCTTAGACTGCGCTGCCATTGTCAAAAATTGGCATCATCTCGACTGGAGTGCAACGGAATGGAGAGATCTTTGAAGCAAATTATAGAAATGAAATTTAAAAGATTTTGCTTCGCAGAGCCTTCGGGTTCTCCACTACGGTCGAAATGACGATACTTCGAGACCGTTTATCTCCTTAAAATCCGCTGTCAATTAGCTTGATTTATGCAACAAATTATCACTCAGGGTGACATTTCGATTGGGGAATCAGCGTATATATCAATCGTTTAATCGACTCCTGAATCCCCGGCTTCCGGCTAACCCCATTAATTCTTACCTTTATTTCAAGCTATGGATCCTAAAGAAACACTAAAAGCACATATTTTAAAAACGGCTACTTTAACCGACAAAGAGTTTGATTATTTATTTTCCCATTTCATGTTACAGTCTTTTAAAAAAGGGCAGGCCATCATTAGTGAGGGAGATAGGGTAGATCATGAATATTTTGTGATCTCGGGTTGTTTAAAAGCTTTTTTTATCAACGATGAAATTAAGATGTATATTCTGCAGTTTGCTATGCCGACCTGGTGGACTTCAGATTATGGCGCCCTATACAACCATAGCCGTGCAACCATAAGTGTAGATTGCATTAGCGATGCAGAAGTGTTATGCCTTTCTAACGATGACCGCGAAAAAATCTGCAGCGAAATTCATCAGGCTGAACATTTTTTCCGCTGGAGAACAAACAGGGGCTATCTGGCTTCACAAAAAAGGCTGTTATCTTTTATGAATAATGATACCAAAGCCCGTTACGAAGAACTTTTGGCCATGTACCCGCAATTGTATAATCTTGTACCCAAACATTTAATTGCTGCTTATTTGGGTGTTTCGAGAGAAACCCTGAGCAGACTTTACAACGCTCAAAAATAGCGTTTGCAGAATGTGATTTACATCACCTAAGTCCTGTAAATTTCCTCCCTTACTTTGTGTTGTCAAATCACTAACGATTGATAAAACAAAGAAATGGAAACTACAAAATTTGAAATTGTAAGCGCTCAAAGCAACATCAACTGGACTGGTAAAAAAGTTACCGGAGCACACAACGGAACCATAACGATTAAATCGGGTTCACTAAGTTTAAACGATGGTAAACTGCGCAACGGGAACTTTATTATCGATACCACCTCTATTGTAATATTGGATGTTACTGACCCTGCAACCAATGCACAGTTTGCCGGACATTTATTCTCTGACGATTTTTTTGCCACCGATCAATTCCCTGAGGCCACATTTGTCATTACAGCAGTTGATCAAACCAATGAAGATAATACTGTAATTACCGGCGATTTAACCATTAAAGGCATTACACATGCGGTAATTTTTGCAGCAGATGTTGTGGTTAACGGCAATACGTTAACAGCTTCCGGTAAAATCTTTATCGACCGTACCAGGTACAATATGAAATTCAGATCAGGTAACTTTTTCACCAACCTCGGCGATAACCTAATCTACAATGAATTTGAGCTCGATGTAAAATTAACCGCATCATTAACTATTTAATCGAACAGCCATGCCATACGTAAAAATAGAAGTAACCCGCGAAGGGGTTACACGCGAACAAAAACAGACCCTAATTAGTGGAATAACCAAACTGATTACCGAAGTATTGGATAAAGATCCGAAGCTTACCCATGTAGTAATTCAAGAAATCGAACTGGATGATTGGGGATATGCAGGCGAACAGGTATCGGTATTGCGCGAAAAAGGGATAACAGCAAACAATAAATAAGCATCAAAAACATGAAAACACTAACTGTCATTATAACAGGCGCATCAACAGGTATTGGTCGTGCCATTGCAGCTTTATTTTTAGAACAGGGTCACAATGTGGTGATCAACGCTGCAAATGAGAACAATTTAATCACTGCTTTTAACGAATTAGGGTTGCACAATCAATTGGCGATGGTAGCAGGCGATATCAGCAATAGTAACATAGGTAAACTATTGGTAGAAACTGCAGTAGCGCGTTTTGGTGCTGTAGATGTGTTGGTAAATAATGCCGGTATTTTTGAGCCAAAACCTTTTTTAGAGGTAGATGAAACACATCTGGATAAATTTTTGAATATCAATTTAAAAGGCACATTTTTCACCACGCAGGCAGCCATCACGCAGATGTTGAAACAAGATGGTGGTGCTGTTATTAACATCGGAACTGTATTGGTAGATCATGCCATTGGAGGTTTTCCTGCAACAGCACCCATTTCCAGTAAAGGAGGTATCCATGCCTTAACCAAACAATTGGCTGCAGAGTTTGGCAAAAACAACATCAGGGTAAATGGCATCGCACCAGGGATTATTAGAAGTCCGTTACAGGCCAAAAATGGCATTGGTGATGCGGATGCATTTGCAGGTTTACATTTATTAAACCGTATTGGCGAAACAGAAGATGTTGCTCAACTTGCCCTGTACCTGGCAGAAAGTAATTTTGTAACAGGCGAAATCATCAATTTAGACGGAGGTCATGTAGCAGGTCATCACATTGGTTAAGGATAAAAACTAAAACAAAAACCAGGTATGCAAAGGGAAATCATTAAGCCCGGGCATACCTTAAAAATTAAAACCATGAACAATTACAGCGAAAATGCAAATGCAATAGCAGAGGTACTGTCATCTTATTTTAAGGGCGTTTTTAATGGAGATACCGCACTGCTCAGAAAAATATTTCACCCTCAGTCTATATTGGCTGGTGATGTAAACGGCATTCCATATTTTAAAACACTTGATGAATATTTAGAAGGTGTAAGTAAGCGCAAAAGTCCGCAAGAGCTCAATGAAACATTCCGAATGGAAATATTATCGATAGAAATTATCAATTCTATTGCAATTGCCAAAGTTCATCTGCCTATTTTTGACTTTAATTATTACGACCTTTTATCATTAAGTCTAACCAATAGCGGGTGGGTGATTGTGAATAAACTTTTAACCAACGTAAAAATTTATTAAGATGTGGAACAGAACTAAAATAACCGAACTTTTAAAAATCGAATACCCGATTTTATTAGGCCCAATGGGCGGTGGATTTTCAACACCTGAGCTTTTAGCAGCCGTATCAAACGCTGGTGGTTTGGGCAGCATCGGCGCATATACCTTAAGTCCTGAAGAAATTATCGAAACCGATAAAATTGTAAGAACAAAAACAGCTAAACCTTATAACATCAACCTATTGGTGAAAGATGTAGATGAGCGTTTGCTTAATTATCCATCAGAGAAAATAGAGGAAATTAAACTATTATTCAAACCTTTTTTTGACGAATTGAGCATTCCATTACCCGATCTTGATGCCAATATTCCTTCAAAATTTTTGAAACAGGTAGAAACCATTTTCGAGCTGAAACCTGCTGTATTTAGTTTTATCTTCGGTATACCTTCAAAAGAAATATTAAACGAAGCAAGAAAGCTAGGCATTAAAACGGTGGGTGCAGCAACCACATTAGATGAAGCTTTAGCACTCGAAGAAGCCCAGGTTGATGCCATTGTAGCAACAGGATTTGAAGCCGGCGGACATCGTCCTTCGTTTCTTAAATCGGCAGATGAATCGTTAACAGGAACTTTTGCATTGATCCAGCAGGTAAAAGCGAAAACAAAAACACCTATAATTGCTGCCGGTGGTATTGCCGATGCGAAAGGTATAAGTGCAGCATTAACGCTTGGCGCAGATGCAGTCCAGATCGGTACCGCCTTTTTAGTAACCGACGAATCTAATGCAACGCCTATGCACAAGGCAAAACTTTTTTCCGAAGAATCAAAAAATACAGTACTTTCTAAATCATTAACAGGGAGAATGGGCCGGATGATTGCTAACCGGATATCTGGTGCTATTCGTTATGAAACTGAGGTGTTGCCCTTTCCACTGCAAACCCGGTTAATGGGACCGTTAAGAGCCGCTGCCATTGAACAGGGCAAAACAGATATGTACAATTTCTGGTCGGGACAAAATGCGGTAAACTTAAAATATGCATCTGCAAAAGAATTAATGCAGGTGTTGATTAGGGAGATGCATTAGTTGATTGGTTCATTAGTCATTGGTCATTAGTTCATTGGTCATTGGTTAATTGGGCATTGGTCATTAGTTCATTGGAAACTGAGAACTGTAAACTGAGAACTGTTTCTTCCCTCATTTTCTTATTTTGTCTCTTCAATAATGCAACATTTATGCTGCTTTTCGAAAAATAAGTAAATTGAGCCGTTATTTTTTTGCTTAGTATTGCAAAGATATTCCTTATACTAATGAAACCTGATAATTTACAACTATGGCCTGATAGTTTGCTTGTTAGCGATATGCAAAGCAATGATCGGTCTGCGTTTGAAAAAATTTACAACAGGTATTGGAGCAAGTTATATTTATCAGCCTATCATATTTTACGCAATAGGGAGGCCGCTGAAGATATTATCCAAGAAATATTTGTGAGCCTTTGGTTAAAACGGGAGTATACCTCAGTCGATAATCTCAATAATTATCTGTTTACTTCCGTTCGTTTTCAGGTATTTAAAGCCATTAGAGATGGGAAATTACGCCCAGATTTACTTCATGATACCGACCTTTTGGTGAGTCCGCATAATGCCGAAAATGCTTTTGCTGAAAAAGAGATCGCGCAACGTTTAGATGAGAGTATTGAGCTGTTGCCTCAAAAATGTAAAGAAATTTTTATCCTGAGCAGAAAAGAGCACCTTAGTGTTAAAGAAATTGCCGACCGGTTAAACCTTTCACCAAAAACGGTAGAGAACCAGATTACCATTGCATTACGCCGCCTGCGTACAGATATGGGCGAATTCTTATTTTGGGCCATTTTATTACTGGCCGGCATTTGGGATAAATAAATCAGTCCCTATCCTCTCCTGCGAATTTCGATTTGATTGTTTACCGTTACTTAACTTTGTTTAATTTTAATTAGCTGTTGTATAGTGTGTTATGTAAAATTTAAAATTTCTTTTGGGGGATATACTTTGTTTTGGGTACATACACCAAACCACAAGCAATTGAAAAAAGCAGAATTAACAAGTTTAACAGAAAAATACATAGCCGGTACTGCCAGTGGAGAAGAACGCCTTAAGTTAGAATCCTGGTACAACGATCAATTGAACGAAAATACTTTGGCGGATGAAAAACAGTTTGATGAAGAAGATCAAGTTGGCGAAAAGATTTTTAATAAGATTAATCAACAAATAGATCAGCAAGAGAAAAAACGACCGGGCAGGTATTTTTATCGTATAGCTGTTGCCGCCTCATTAATTGCCGTTTTAGGATTTGGTTGGTTTATTTTAAGTAAACGTACCGATCTTAAAAAAATAAATAAATCAGCTAGCTTAATTAAGCCCGGTGGCAATAAAGCCTTTTTAACACTTGCCGATGGAACTAAAATTAATTTAGATCAGGCATTAAATGGTACAATAGCCAGGCAGGAGGGAATTCAGATTACCAAAACTGCTGATGGACAATTGCTTTATACCATTTTAGAAAATAAATCAAGCTCGGCTAAACCAGGATTTAACACCATCAGTACACCAGCTGGCGGCCAGTATCAGGTTACGCTGCCCGATGGGACCAAAGTTTGGCTAAATGCACTGTCATCATTAAAATATCCTACCACTTTTACAGGCAAGTATAGAATGGTCGAGCTTGCTGGTGAAGGTTATTTCGAAGTAGCTAAGAATAAAAACAAGCCTTTTAAACTTAAAACATCAAAGCAGGAAGTAAGCGTTTTGGGTACCCATTTTAATGTGAGTGCCTATGCAGATGATGCCGAAATTAAAACAACCCTGCTAGAAGGTGGGGTAGCCGTTAAAAACTTTAATCCACAGGCCACAGGTTTGCTAAAACCCGGGCAGCAGGCTGTTTTCCACGGTACAGGTTTCAAGGTGAGCAATGTTGATGTAGAAGAATATATCGCCTGGAAAAATGGGTTCTTTATGTTCAATAATGAAGGGATTAAAGAAGCTATGCAAAAATTGGCCAGGTGGTACGACGTTGATATCGAATATGTTGGTGATTTTGATGGGATTTATTTCGGAGGATCTTTTTCTAAACACAATAACCTGCAGGAAACCTTAAAAATATTAGAATCCACTGATAAGTTTAAATTTAAAATAGAAGGAAGGAGGATTAAAATTTTAAAATAACCCCTTAAGTTTTAATCTGAAAAACGGATTTCGAGTGCAATCGAAACCCGTTTAAAGCTTTAGATTAAAATTGTTCCAACAATAACCAAATAGTTAAAACATTGTAAATGTAATAGCAACTGCTATAGGCATTTAACTCAATCTAAAACCTAACAAATGTATGAAAATTTACGATTTTAATTTATACGGGTCAAACTGTATAAAGAATAAAATTCTGTTATCTATGAAGCTAACCATCTTATTGCTTTTTGTAGCCTTTTTACACGTTAACGCGGGTAGTTTTGCGCAAAATAACATTACGCTTAACGAAAAAAATGCATCCTTACAAAAAGTATTAAAGGCAATAAAAAATCAAAGCGGCTATAATGTGTTTTTTATCCAGAGCGATTTAAAAAAGGCGAATATGGTAAGCATCGATATAAAAGATATGCCTTTAACCGAAGCTTTAAATCAATGCTTCAAGAACCAGCCCTTAACTTATTCTATACAGGCCAACACCATTGTGGTTAAAGAACGGCCCGTAAATGTTGTCCCTGCCAATAAGCCAGAACAAAGTACACCAGCAAACCAGGTTATCGATGTAATTGGTACTATTTTAGACGAAATTGGTAAAGGCATACCTGGCGCCAGCATTAAAGTAAAAGGAAAAGAGCAGGGCACCATGAGTGATGAAGGCGGAAACTTTAAACTTACCGGTGTGGCCGAAGATGCCATTTTAGTGATCTCGTATTTAGGTTATCAAACCAAAGAGGTAAAAGCTTCGGCAACAGTAAAAGTTACTTTGGTGCCGCAAAGCAACGATTTAAATGAGGTGGTAGTTGTGGCTTATGGTACACAGAAAAAATCGAGTTTGACCGGAGCTATTGCCACCATAACCCCTAAACAATTAAAAGAGCGCCCTGTAACCTCCATACAAAATGCCTTACAGGGTATTTCTCCAGGCTTAACCATTTTGCAACGCCCTGGCGATGTAAGTGCAAGTGCAACAGGAGGTACTGCTGTTAATATTCGGGGCAGAAGCAGTTTAGCAGGGGCAGGTACGCCATTATATATTATTGATGGTATTCCGGCTAGCTCGCAAGAATTCGCTACACTTAATCCAAATGATATTTCGGGCATGTCGGTACTAAAAGATGCATCTTCTGCAGCTTTATATGGCTCGAGAGCGGCTAACGGTGTAATTATGGTAACCACTAAACGTGGTGGTGGCGAAAAAGCAACCATCGAGTTTAATGCGAACTACGGCTGGCAATCGCCCACTCGTATCGCGAAATATTTAGGATCAGTAGATTATACAACACTTTATAATGAGGCACTCACCAATGTTGGCCGTAGCCCAATGTATACACCCGCTCAGATAGAGTTATACAGAAATGGTTCTCAGCCAGATCTATATCCAAATACAGATTGGTATAAAGAAGTTTTAAGGCCCAGTGCACCACTTGCCGATGTGAATTTAAACATCAATGCACCCGGTAAAATAACCAGTAGTTACCTGGGTTTAAATTATCAAACTCAAGAATCGTTAATTCCGAATAAAGACCAGGACCGTTTTAATGCAAAATTAAATACCGAAACCAAGGTTATAGAGAATATACTAAAGATAGGTACCAATATCTCTTTCATTAACCAGGCTTTTGACCGTTTGGGCAATTTATCATGGACAGAGTTAAACCGTTCTCTACCAACTACTGTTTTTCGCCAGAGCAATGGCCAATGGGGCTCGGTAAACAATGGTACTGTAGCCAGTAGCTCAATTCCGTATCGTAACCAGGCCCGCATGATAGCCGAATCATCGAAAGGCAGTAACCGGAACAATTTACTTCAGACCGCTGCAAATGCTACGTTAACACCTTTAAAAGGTTTATCGATAAATGGATTGGTTTCGTTAAAGTTTACCAACAACAACAGCACAGCCTTTAACAATACCATGACACCGATTAATAACTTTTTAACCGGTAATCCTATTGCGCTGCCTGCCGGACAAGGCACCCAGAATGATTTAAGGGAGTACTGGTCTAAAAGAAAAGAATTGTTGATACAAGGTACGGCAGATTACGAGCGTACATTTGGTAAACATTATGGCAAGCTAACTGTAGGTGCATCGCAAGAAAGCAATGTGCTTAGAAGTGCATTTATTGGTAGAAGAAACTTTCCTAATAACGATTTAAGCACCATTATCAATGGTTCTGGTAACGGAGAAGATATGTTATCAGATAACAATGGAGATGATATTATTGGCGGCGTTTTTGGCTTAGCCAACAGAACCGCTGCTGAAGAATGGTCAATGCGATCGATGTTTGGCCGTTTTAACTATGCTTTTAACGATAAGTACCTGTTAGAGGTAAATGCCCGCATCGATTATTCTTCACGTTTCCGTGAAGATGTGCGTAAAGCATTCTTTCCATCGTTTTCTGCAGGATGGGTAGTTTCCAAAGAAGACTTTATGAAAAATATTTCCTGGGTTGATAATTTAAAACTCCGTGGTTCTTATGGTTCGTTAGGTAATCAGGATGTGGTTTCTGTAGGCAACTATTTTAACAGGTTAAACGCTGGCTTTCAGTACAGTTTTGAAGGTACAGCACAAGATGGAATCTGGCAGGCCGATGGATCATGGCCAACCACAACCTGGGAAAAGGTATACATGACCGATTTTGGGGTAGACATGACTTTGTTAAAAGGTAAACTGGACATTACTGCAGATTATTACATTAAAGATACCAAAGATTTGTTATTACGTAATGCAGCCCTTTCAACCTATCCGTTAACCGTCCCTTTTACCAATTCGGCAAGTACCCGTAATACTGGTGTAGAGTTGGCCATCAACCATAACAACAGAATCGGAAAAGATTTTACTTTTAGCATTGGTGGTAACTTATCATTGATCAAAAGTAAAATCACCAAAATTGGAGACAATAATAACGATCGATTTGATGGTCAGTATATTCAAAGGGTTGGCGAATCGCTCGGATCTTTTTATGGTTATATTGCTGATGGTCTTTTTGTTACTAATGGAGAGGTTGCTTCACATGCTTTTCAGGATGCACGTACCAGAGCCGGAGATATTAAATACAGAGATATTAATGGAGATAATGTGATTAATGCTGCAGACCGTACCATCATTGGTAACGATGTACCTTTTGTAAACTATGGTTTTAATTTAAGTGCAGCTTACAAAGGTTTCGATTTTAATATCCTTACTTATGGTGTGGCCAAAGTAAAAACCTATTTAGGCCAGGAAGCTTCAGCACCCTTCTTTAACGGTGCAAATGCCAAAGTACAGTTATTAAACCGCTGGACAAAAGAAAACCCTGATCCAAATGCCGATTTCCCGCGGACATTACTAACTGCAGATGCCGGACATAATATCGATCAATTCTCGTCATTCTACCTATTTAGCGGCTCTTATTTCAGGGTAAGAGGCATTACTTTGGGTTATACTTTACCTCAAAATGCAGTGAAAAAAATTGGTTTGTCTAAATTAAGAATATATGGCACAACCAACAATCCTTTCACCATTATGGCCGATAAGCGTTTGGGCGATTATGATCCTGAGTCTGCTTCGGGCCGTGGAGGTTACCCAGGTATTAAAACATGGTCGTTTGGTTTAAGTGCAGGATTATAAAATGATTAGAAAAATGAAAAAGATATATATAATTACAAGTGTACTCTTATTAAGTGTTATTGTTTCTTGTAAGAAAGATTTTTTAGAAAGACCACCTTTAAACCAGGTGTCGGAAGCTACTTTTTGGAAGAATGCCAATGATGTTTACTTGGCCGTAAACGGTGTATACAATCAGTTACCTGGCGATGATATGGTGTATGATGATGCAGCTGCAGATAATGCGCATGCACAGTATCCTTGGGAGAGTTCGGCAACGGCAGTATCATCGGGTAATGTAAACTCTACTTTAGATGCAGGCTGGGGTTTTACCGGAATTGGTCGTGCCAATTATTTTTTAGATAATGCAGATAAAGTAACCGGCATGGATAAAACATTACTAGACCGATATAAGGCCGAGGTCCGTTTTATTAGAGCAAATGCTTATTTCTGGTTGATTAGTAAATTTGGTGACGTGCCATTGTCGACTAAAACAGTTGAGCTTGGCAGAGAAAATATACCAAGAACACCAAAAGCAGAAGTATTAAAATTTGTGGTAGATGAGTTAGACGCCATTGCTAAAATTTTACCACAAAGTTATGCTGGTGGTAAACCAAACGAAAAAGGTCGCATTACCAAAGGAGCAGCATTGGCTTTAAAAGCACGTGCTCACTTGTATGAAGGCCAGTGGCAATTGGCTGCCGACGCGGCAAGCCAGGTAATGACATTGGGTTACGATTTGTTTAAAGTAACTGCCGAAGATGCCCTAAATGCCAAAGATAATTATAGCGCATGGGTCGATTTCGCAAATGCCGATGATGAGAAAAAATTCCGTGTAGGACTCCGTAGTTATGAAGCTTTGTTTTACCAGGCAAATGAAGGCAATGTAGAAGTAATATTAGATAGACAGCGCATCCCGCAACAAGATGCTAATTTCTTAAATACCTTGCTGCCTTCGGGCGATCTGGGTGGTTGGGGCTCTATTGCACCAACACAAGAATTGGTAAATAGTTACCCAAGTTATAAAACAGGCGATTTAATTACACCGCCATCGCCAGCACAAAGAGCTGCCTGGTATAAAGCGAAAGATCCGGCATTTAAAAACGAATATAGAAATAGAGACCCGCGTTTTTACGCCAGTATTTTATTTGATGGAAACCCATGGAATGCCATCCAAGATGATTATTCATTTAAATGGACTGAAGGTGCAGGTAACACCGCCCTAACTGGTTACAGTGTGCGTAAAATGGTCGACCCTAAAATTTATAGAGATCAGATTGATAACCATGCAAATAATATTTTAATCCGTTATGCTGAAGTTTTATTAACCTATGCCGAAGCTAAAAACGAATTAACCGGTCCTGATGCAAGTGTATATGATGCTTTGGATAAAATCAGGACGCGTGCGGGCATGCCTGTTGTTGATAGATCTAAGTATGCCACGCAGGAGACCTTAAGGGCGTTAATCAGAAATGAAAGACGTGTTGAATTGGCAATAGAAGGACAACGTTATATGGATATCAGAAGATGGAAAATTGCTCCACAGGTAATGAAACCAATATATAGTATTGCCGATGCCGCAAAACCGATTCAAGAAAGAACCTGGAATGATAAATTATATTTAATGCCAATCCCGCAAGATCAGATAGATCTCTCTAAAGGCGTTTTAAAGCAAAATAGCGGTTATTAGAAAACCCACAACACACAATGAATAAATAATGATTAAGAGGGTGTCCAAAAAGTTTGGATACCCTCTTTAAATTAGATTTTATGGCACTAACAATAGATTTAAAAGGGAAAATAGCTTTGGTAACGAGTGTTACCTCCGGTATTGGCTTGGGGATTGCCAAAATGATGGCTAAAGCGGGCTGTACCGTGATCGGTTGTGCAGAACAAAGTGAAACGAGTGATGTTGCCCAGCGGTTTTTAGCAGAAATGGGGTCTTTTGAGGCACATTCAGACTATTTTAAAGCTGATATGGTGGTAACTGAAGATATTGATGGTCTTGTATCAGATATAACCGGTGATTATGGACGATTGGATATTTTGGTTTCTAACGCTGGTCAGAATGTATTTACGGGTTTAGAAAATAGTACCGAAAAAGACTGGCAGTTTAATTTGGATTTAAACCTTTCTGCACATTGGCGTTTGGCCAAACGCTGCAAGTCGTTACTAGATGGAAATAATGGAGTAATTATCGTAATGGCATCCAGCCATGCTTTTGCCAGTATCTCCGGCTGTGCGCCATATAAGATTGCCAAAACTGCATTAACGGGTTTGGTGAAAAGTTTGGCTATAGAATCGGGGCCCGGTATTAGAACAATAGGCATTGCACCGGGCTTTATCGATACGTCCGGTAACCAGCAATGGTTTAATTCATTTATACGGACTGAAGAAGAAAGGCAACGGACCATAGATCTTCATCCGGTAAAAAAACTCGGTACAATAGAAGAAATTGGAGGCTGGTGTGTCTTTTTATCTAGCAAGTACGCCGGTTTTGCATCTGGAACTACCTATTTAATTGATGGCGGCCGAAATGCAGTATTGCGGGATAATTGAGATTTGAGATTTGAGATTTGAGATTTGAGATTTGAGATTTGAGATTTCAGAAAAAAGGGATATTAAGATAGGAATAAATTTTTTAACAATAAGATGGATATTTGGAGGCCAGATGTGCTTTGTAAAGCAGGTTTAATTTTAGTTAAAGGCTAACTGGCAACTGGACTTCGGGCTCCCGACTAAAGACTTCGGACTAAACGCTACTTCTGGTGTAGGGGTAACACCTATTTCATAGGTAATATTCATATCAATAGGTTTTACTACTAAAATACAAAATATCACTTAATGGACTAATATAAAATCGGCTTCGCTATTAGGTTTGGCGTTCGTTATCCTCAGTTAATTCTTCAACTTAACCTTAAGTTAACATATACGCTCTTTCTTTGTTCAGCATTGCCTGATATAGATGCTTCTAACATGATCAAACCCTTTAGTGTTCTAGTGCTTTTTCTGCTTTTCGTTTCGAATGCGGTTGCCCAGGAAGAAAAATTCGAATCGATTATTGCCCTGAATCAAAAAGATCCGACTGCAGCCCTGGCTCAATTAAAAAAAATATATGCCAAAGCTATCGATGGCAATGACGAGCTTTTAGAAGGCAAATGTTTGCAGCAAATGGGTAGGGTTTGTTATACGCAGGGGCATTTCAGCCAATCGTTAGAGTTCTTTTTAAAAGCCGATAAAATATTCAATAATGCCAATCAAACCCATTTATTGGCCGCAAACCTTAACGATGCGGGTGTGCTCTACTACTATATGAAGCAGAAAGACAAGGCCATGCATAGCTATAACAAAGCCATCGGTATCTATAAAAGATCGAATAACTTAACCGGACAGGCAACCGTTTTGGGCAATATTGGGCAGTTATACGAAAAAAGACAACTTTACGACAGTGCATTTTACTATCAAAAACTCGCTTTAAAAATAAACGAACAGGTTAACGATAAAAGCGGGGCGGCCAAAATACACGAAAACTTGGGCAGTATATATGAAGATCTTGAGCGTTACGATTCTGCGTATGTGCATTTTAAACAGTCGTTAAATTTATATCAGGAAGATCATAATGACCTGGGGAGTATCGAAGTAATTAATAATTTGGGCGATATCCTCCGTAAAACAGGCCGGTATAAGGAAAGTATTGTGCAAACCGAAACGGCGTTAAAACTGGCCGAAAAGATGGGCAATATTTATCAGCTAAGCTCCTGCTGCAGAGATTTGGGCAAGGCATACGAACTGTTGAACAATATGGACAGCGCCTACCATTATGTAAAACTCGGCTATAAATACACGATCGATCTGTATTCGGAAGATGGTGCCCGGCAGGTCGCCTTTTTGCAGGTACTTTACGATATCAATAAAAAATCTGATGAGATTAATAAACTGAAAAACGACCGAAAGGTGAATAGGATCATTGCTTTTTCTGCCACAATTGTAGTGATATTATTGATTGTTTTGGGATTTGTTATTTTTAGCAGACAACGCTTAAAGTTGAGAGATCAACAGATGCTGGCGCGGCAGAAAGCGATAGAACATGATATGACCAGTTTGGCGCTCAAAAATCTTCAGCTCGAAGAACAAAATCTGAAACAGTTGCTGGAGGTTAAAAGCAGAGAGCTTTCTACCCATACCTTAAATCTGATTAAACACAACCAATTCCTTGAAAATCTTAGGAGCACCTTACAAGCGATGGTAAAAGAGGATAAGCGCGATCAGAAAAAACAGATGAACCAGATCCTCACGGAGATTAATCAAAGTTTTAATCACGAACGCAACTGGAAAGAATTTACGGTGGCTTTCGAACAGGTGCACCATCAGTTTCTCGAAAGCCTAAAAAAATATAGTAATGAGCTTACTTCAGCTGATATGCGCCTGATTGCATTGTTAAAAATGAACCTCGATTCAGCTGATATTGCAACCTTACTTGGTATATCTACCGATAGCTTAAGGGTATCGAGATATAGGTTAAGGAAAAAGCTAAATCTAGCGCAAGGCGATAATTTATCTGCATTTATCCAGGCGTTATAACCGTTACATCAGCTGTAATATACAACCTTTTTTTGCTCGTTTTTAGGGCTTAACAATTTGTTAATGTAACGGTAATAAAAGCATAACGGCGTTTTATCGAGCAGTTAATTTATTGATAATAAATTGGTTATGTTTTTGTGTTGCCTTTTGATATATGCTTGTTGTAACGCTGTTGCCTTTATGTAACCTCAATAATTTCTTTGTGTAAAATGGTGTATACACCTTTGCCCCGTCGATAATAAAAAGACATTACCAAACGCAATGAACAAACGATTACAAATTCTGTTTTTACTTCTTTTTTGTGCAGGCACAGCTAGTGCCACAAAACTGAAAGGCCATGTTTACGATAAGCAAACTGGAGAGGCCATTGTAGGTGCAACAGTGGTTTTAGAAAACCCAAGGCGCACAACCAATACCGGATTAGATGGTACTTTCGAATTTAAGGATGTAAAAGTAGGTACTGCCAAAATTAGTGTTAGCTATATTACTTACAGGACCATCGAGAAAACCTTAATGATACTGAAAGAGGATAACGATCACTTAAAGTTCTACATGGAGAGCGATTCGAAAAGCCTTGATGATATCACCATTAAGTCGAATGCGGTGAGTTCTACTGATCAGGGTGCAAGGCGCCTGGAAAAAAATGCCCCACAACTGATGAATATCGTATCAGGAAGGTCGATTGAGATTTCGCCAGATTTAACGGTAGCCAATGTGATGCAGCGTATTTCGGGTGTGTCTATAGAGCGCAATAGCAATGGCGATGGGCAATATGCCATATTAAGAGGAATGGATAAACGCTACAACTATACTTTGGTAAATGGTGTGAAAATCCCAAGTCCGGATAATAAATACCGTTATGTTCCGCTTGATCTTTTCCCTTCTGATTTACTCGACCGTTTAGAGGTGTACAAAACCCTTACGCCAAATTTAGAGGGCGATGCCATTGGCGGTGCCATTAATATGGTGATGAAAAATGCGCCGGGCTTGCTACAGGTAAATGCCAATGTTGCTACAGGTTATAACCAATTGTTTTTCGATCGTAAGTTTACCAGTTACAATGCTTCGGGTATTAATTATAAATCGCCTTACGAAATAAACGGGAAAAACTACAATGCTACACAAAACGATTTTAGTAAGGGTACACTCGATTATAAATATAAAAACCCTGCACCTAATTTAATCGGAAGTTTATCCTTAAGTAAACGCTTTTTGGATAATAAATTAGGGGTGGTGCTGGCAGGAAGTTATCAGAATACTTACCGTGGCAGCAACAGTACTTTTTACAATAATGCTGTTGTAGGCGTCGATCCTTATGCCAAAATTACCAGCAAAAGTTACCGTGAGTATTCCGAACAGCAACAACGAACGGGTTTACATGGAAAAATTGATTATGTTTTTAATAAAGATCATCAGATCAGTTTGTACAATGTATACGTTAACCTAAAAAATCAGCAGGTTAGAGATGCTGTAACCACTACCTACAATGGCGTTTATAATCCAACAGCTGGGAATGCCGAATTGGTTTACGATACCCGTAGCCGCTTAACCGAGCAGCAGATTTACAATACTACGCTTCATGGCGACCATAAATTCTTTGATGATAAATTTAAAGTACAATGGTCGGCTGTTTATTCTTCGGCCAAAAACGATGTGCCCGAAAATACCAGTATCAGTTTAAATGGGATAGAACAGAATTTTCAAAGCAAACGTACCAGTTTGGTTAATACTAATCCAGTTACCCGTAGATGGGAGCGTAATACCGATGAGGACTTAGCAGGCTACCTGGATCTGACTTACCAGGTTTTGACTGGCGGGCATAAACTGGATATTATGGCCGGCGGTTTATACCGCGATAAACAAAGAAGCAGTTTCTTTAACAATTACAATCTTGCCCCAAGTGCAGCCAATGCATTTGATCTTTACGGTGTGAATTTTCAAAATTATACCGATTTAAACCTCGTGGTGAGTAATTCTACAGGAGCAGTAGCCAATGCATTAACCTACGATGCAAGTGAAAAAATAGCCGCCGGATATGGAATGTTTAAATATAATTCGGCTAAATTAGAAGTGATAGGAGGGCTAAGAGTAGAACATACCAATCAGGGTTATAACCTGCTTTTTCCTGCAGGTGAGGCTTTTCCAAAAGGAAATCAGATTTATACTGATCTGCTGCCCAGTTTAACCGCAAAGTACTTCTTGAGCCAAAAAGCACAATTACATGCCTCTTATTATAAAGCCCTTAACCGCCCTGGTTTTTATGAAATTGTACCAGGAAAGGTGAAAAATGAAGAGTTTATAGAGCGCGGTAATGTGAACCTGCAACGTGCCTTAGCCGATAATTTCGATTTACGTTACGAACTTTTTCCGGGTGCTTCAGAACAATTGTTGGTTGGTGCTTTTTATAAGCGGATCAAAAATCCTATTGAATATACCTTTCAGGCTGATGCCGTTCGTGGACAGGACACTTATTATACCCCGGGAAACTTTGGTACGGCCAATAATTATGGCGCAGAGGTAGATTATATCAAATATTTCAGCAAAATAGGCGTAAAGGCCAATTATACCTATACCCATTCGCGTATTAACACCACTAAAACCACGAGGGTCATCAACAGTACTACCGGAGATACAGAGCCGGCCAATGTTAACCAGGAACGCCCGCTTTATGGTCAGTCAGCACATATTGCCAACTTATCGTTATTGTTTAAAGACACTAAAAAAGGCTGGGATGTTCAGGTTGCAGGTGCCTACACAGGGCCACGCATCAACACGATTTCTCAATTCTTAAATAACGATTTGTGGCAGGAAGGATTTATACAGATGGATGCCTCGGCCGAGAAACGTTTTAAAGGCGGTATTAGTGTTTTTGTAAAGGCCAATAACATCTTAAATACGCCGACAAAATTATTTATAAAAGGTACCAATCCTGAGAATAACAACATCAACGAAGACCTGGTAAAAAACGGGACTACATTGATCAGAAGTGATTATTATGGCCAAAACTACCTTGTTGGCTTCAGATATAAGTTTAATTAATAGAATTTAAAGATATAAAGACATGAAATCGAATCAGATTTTTAAGTTGATGATCCTGATGGTGTTAGCCTTAGCAGGATGCGAGAAAGCCAATATAGATGTAGATACTACCGCTGTTGATGGTTCGGCAATTGGTGAGGTTTCTGGAGTTTGGGCTAAAGGCAGTACACAGGTAATTAAAGGCGATATTGTAATCCCGGAAGGGAAAACGCTAACGATTGAAGAAGGAGTAACGGTGCTGATGGATACGGTTGCCAAACCAGAAATTATTATAAAAGGCAATTTGTACGCTTTAGGAACCACGGAAAATCCAATCAAATTTACCGTAAATGATTTTTACAAAACGCCATTAACCAAGTTTGGTAAACTCTGGGGCGGTATTTTGGCTGGTCCAACATGCGAAGAACTGGTGCTTGACCACGTCATTCTAGAATATGGCGGTGCTAAAACATCCGATGCTTCTACTTCGGTAAAAATGGGCCTGTATAAGGCTGTTGCAGGCGAAAGTTTACCTGCACTTTGGTTTGCCAATGCCAGGGGCAGATTGGTGGTTCAAAATAGTACCATCAGAAATTTTCAGGAAGATTGTACTTATATTGAAGGTGGAAGAATCATTTTTGCCAATAATGTGTTTTATACCACAGGTGTAACAGGAGGAGAAGCCATGAACTTTAAGTCGGGATGTTTGGCTGATATAGCCTATAATTTGGTTTATAGCACCAATACCAATGCCTTAAAATTATCTAATACAGGAGATAAAACGCCACAAACATATATTATTGCTTACAACAATACGATGGTGAATACGGGCTGGAGAAGACCAACTGCAAAAGGCGGATCAATCTGGCTGGAAAGTACGGTGCGTGCCGATCTGTATAATAATCTTTTCGCCAATACCCGTTTTGGTGTAAAAAGAGATCCAAAAAAGCCTGAAGATAACCGTTCTGCTTACAGCAATAACTGGTATTATGGTTTCGATCAGGCTACCGTAAATCAGTTTCAGCCATCTGGCGACATTGTGGGCGGTAAAAATGATGTAATTAGCAATGTTGCCGGAGCAAATGACCCTAAATTTGTGAATTATCCTTTAAATACAGCGGTTACCAATGCCGATTTTAATACCGCATGGGATTTTCACCTGCAGGGCAACTCACCAGCTTTGGGTAAGGGAATCACTAACTTTACCCGCCATCACCAGGCTGGAATTATAATGAAAAATGGTATCACCTATAGCTCACCATCACCATCAACATTTGTTGGTGCCTACGGAACTAAAATATAAAATGAAACATAACAATATATTAAAACTTGCCGCTTTTGCGGTTTTAAGCCTTACGATTTCTTGTAATGGAGGTACACAAAATGAAAGTAGTGCAGTAGTAAAACCTTTATACGTATCTGATCCTGTCGATTTTGATACCGATGATCCTGCGATCTGGGTAAACCCGAATGATCCAGCACAGTCTTTGGTGATCGGTACCGATAAAGATAGCAGTGGCGGCTTATACGTTTTCGATCTGAAAGGTAAAATCATCAAGTCGAAAACTGTAAAGGGTTTAAAGCGACCGGATAATGTTGATATTGCCTATGGTTTGTTACTCGCTGGAAAAAAAACAGATATTGCCGTAACCACAGAACGTTATACACATAAATTGCGGATATTTTCGCTTCCCGATATGAAAGCAATCGATAATGGTGGGATTCCTGTTTTTACAGGCGAAACAGGGGCAGAGTACCGCGATTTGATGGGGATTTCGATGTATACCGATCCAAGCGGAAAAATTTATGCAATTGTTGGTCGTAAAACGGGGCCTAAAAACGGAGGTTATCTTTGGCAGTACCTGTTAACCGATGATGGAAAAGGCAATGTTAAAGCAGATTTGGTGCGGAAATTCGGCCAGTATAGTGGCAAAAAGGAAATAGAAGCCATTGCCGTTGATAATGAGTTGGGATACGTTTACTATTGCGATGAGCAGGTAGGTGTACGCAAGTATTATGCAGACCCAGCCAAAGGGAATAAAGAGCTGGCATTATTTGGGCAGGGCGATTTTGCTGTCGACAACGAAGGCATTGCCATTTATAAAACCTCAGGGAATAAGGGATATATCCTGGTATCCGATCAGGGTGCTAAGCAGCTAAAAGTGTACGATAGGGTGGCTAAAGCCAATACTGCTCATCCACACGCATTGTTAACCACCATTAAATATTCAGCCAACCAAACCGATGGTATTGATGTGGTTTCAGTTCCTTTAAATAACGATTTTAAACACGGTTTGCTGGTGGCCATGAGCGATGATAAAACCTTCCATTTTTATAAATGGGAAGATCTAGCAGGTAAAAAACTGACTAGTGTAAATCCATAACATTAACATGTGTTTTTTGGAAAGCAATTGCAGGAGCATTTAGGGCGGTTCAGTCCTGCTCCCGCTTCTGCCAATTTGAAGGAAATCGGCATCTCGCTTCGATCAGGTTTAGGAGGCAGAAATAGTACTTCTATGGTGGTGAAATAAAGCCCTGCCCATTACAAGCTGGTGGCCAATGTCGTTAAGAGGTTTTAAACACAGATAAACACGGATTTCCATATCTGTGCGCATCCTTTTTATCTGTGGTTAAATTATTTTGGTTTATGGCGAATACTTAACTTATTGACATAATAAAACCCTCCCCGTTGCAGGTGGGTAACCAATGCCGTTAAGTTAAGGAGGAAACGTTATTTTGCAATTGCTTACTAATAAGATATTTGCGATACTATACATTTCCACCCAGCTAGGCCACAGCACCGTATCCCCGTTCCACTTAAATCCGGCCTAACAAATTTTTCGGATTCTGCTGACCCAGCCATACCACTGGCTCTTAAAGAAAAATTTTCAGCCGGCATTTTTTGTTTCTTTTTGATGCCAAAAAGAAAGAGCCTTTCGGCGGCGGTGAGCCGAGGCAAGAATGAGCCTCTGGACAAAAAAGGATATGCGTCGTTTATATTGATTTTAAAAATAAATTATCCCTCAGACTTACAACGCTTATGCTTAACTTAATGATATTGGGAGGGTGACTGGTAGCGTTATCCCCGATTGATCGTCACCCTGACCTGTAGTGAAACGGAAAGCTACGAAGTAAACCGAGCTTTAAGCGAGCTTACCGAAGGTAATTAGCAGTCTGATGAGATTGATCTATACCGCAATATTATTCGATAATTTATACTCAGATGGCGTAATTCCCGTCTGTTTTTTGAAATACTTTCCAAAAAAAGAGGAGTTGCTAAAACGCAGTTCCAAGGCTACCTCCGAGATATTCATTACATGGCTGGTTAGCAATAACTTTGCCTCCCTGATCACCATTTCATCAATAACTTCCCCCGCTGTTCTATCGGTTACCTGTTTAACAACCTGTGATAAATGCCTTGGCGTAATGCGTAAACAGTTGGCATAATAAATTACACGTTTTTCCTTCTTAAAGTTTTCTGATACCAACGATAAAAACCGATTGGTGAGTTCTGTCTTGCTATCATGAGCAAAAGGTATTGGATTTTTCTGTTTATTCTTTAACAAAAAGAGGTCGTACAGCAGCTCCAGGAAGCTATTGTGCACAATGTTTTTAATCTGCGGGGTATCTTTAGGTACATTCAGTTTTTTGTGCAGCGCAAGCATGTCATAGTAAATGAATGTATATTCTTCTTTTGATAATGAAAATTTATGAGTAGGATCGTTCTGGAACATCCTGTAAGCTTCTCCGCTATTAAAGAATATCCCCTTGGTTTTTAAATAATTTTTATTAAAATGGATGCTGATGAAAGAAACATCACTGTTATCCTTAATCTCATAAACGGCATGTGGAAAAATGAGTAGAATATCTCTTTGATTTAATACATGCTCTACAAAATTTATCCGAAGGTTCATCTTTCCTTTGGTGATCAGAATTAAGGCATAACTCGATACGCGGAAAGGTTCCGAACTGCAATAATGAGGATCACTGCTATGGTGGATTTTTGCCATCAATCCATCATTTAAAGAAAGTGCCTCCTCATGGTTTTTTTCTGAAAAAGTTTTATTGAGTAACTCTTGTTGCATAAAATCGATCAGCGTTTTTTTAATAATTTCTTAACAGATTCGATCATCTTTTGCACTACAACTTTAGCCACCCTTTTACGGATAGTTTTTCGCCCTTTTATCTGTTGGATTTTGTACTGGCAAATGTAATGTTCGAGATCAATTTTGCAAGAATATTTTTTTAAAATGACTAATTTCTGATTAATTTTCAATCTTTTGATTAATGAATATGAAATTTTAATTGACTTAAAAACAGTAATTTATATTATTTGTTGAGCTGTTTTGTGTATTTTTTATCGTTTTACTATTTTATAATAAAAGTCAGAATGTCAATTGGTCAATTCATCTGAATGTCACATTTCGCCAATCCTACTTTTTGACCAATATATCCCACATTTGAACCTTTTTTTGGCTTCAATTCCGCGTTAAAATTGTGTTATCAAATCGTTTGGTTAATGCGGCCTTAATCTACCTAGTTGATTTTAATCTCTACAAGTAGCATTCAGGCGCAGGCTAAATTTTCAGAACAGGGTTTTAAAAACTGAAGAATATAAGTGTTCAGCATGCGTAAAAAATTACAAGATAGAATTGCCTCTTTTAAGGATGCGGCGGTGATAAAAGAAAAGGGATTATATCCTTATTTCAGGTCGATAGAATCAGGCCAGGATACCGAGGTGGTTATCAATGGAAAAAAGGTACTCATGTTTGGTTCAAATTCCTATTTAGGGTTAACCAATCATCCTAAAATAAAAGAAGCCGCAAAAGCAGCCATTGAAAAATATGGCACCGGCTGCGCAGGATCGCGGTTTTTGAACGGTTCGCTCGATATTCACCTCGAATTGGAAAATCGTTTGGCCGAATATGTGGGCAAAGAAGCGGCAGTGCTTTTTAGTACTGGTTTTCAGGTCAACTTAGGGGTAATATCCTGTTTGTTAGATCGTAACGATTATCTGTTATTGGATGAGTACGATCATGCCTCAATTATTGACGGAAGCCGTTTGGCATTTTCGCGCACCATTAAATATGCGCATAACGATATGCAGGACCTGCGCCGAAAACTAAGCAGATTACCTGAAGATGCTGCTAAACTGATTGTTTCTGATGGGATTTTCAGCATGGAAGGCGACTTGGTTAATCTTCCTGAAATGGTAAATATTGCCAATGAATTTGGTGCAAATATTATGATGGATGATGCACATAGCCTAGGGGTAATTGGTTTTAATGGCTCTGGTACAGCATCACATTTTAACCTTACGGAGGATGTAGACCTCATTATGGGTACTTTTAGTAAATCGCTGGCCTCGTTAGGTGGTTTTATTGCGGGCAGTACCGAAACCATCGAATATATCAAGCACCGTGCCCGCTCATTGATGTTCAGTGCAAGTATGCCGCCTTCTGCTGTGGCCAGTGTAATTGCTGCATTAGATATTATTGAATCTGAGCCTGAACGGATTGATAAACTTTGGGCCAATACAGAATATGCGAAGAAACTTTTGCTTGAGGCTGGTTTCGATATCGGGCACAGCAATAGTCCGATTATTCCCATTTATATTCGCGATAATACCAAAACCTTTATGATTACGAATATCCTTCAGCAAAATGGGGTATTTGTAAACCCAGTTGTTTCGCCTGCAGTGCCTTCTGATTCGTCTTTGATCAGGTTTTCTTTAATGGCTACACATACTTTCGATCAGATCGAATCGGCCATAGCAAGACTAAGCGCTGCTTTTAAAGCTGTTAATGTAGAATTAGTAGGAAGCCAATCATGAGAGAACTGGTAAAGGTTTCCGGTAAAAAAGCATTAAAGGCATTTGTAGATTTTCCTCATGAATTATATGCTGGCGATGTAAATTACGTGCCCGAACTTTTTATTGCCCAGCGCGATCTGCTTACACCGGGCAAACATCCTTTTTACGAGCATTCGGAAATACAGCTTTTTTTGCTGTACGACGAAGGTAAAGTAGTTGGGCGCATTGCAGCAATTAACAATAGAAACCACAATAAGGTTTACGGCGGACATGACGGTTTCTTTGGTTTTTTCGATTGTATAAACGATGTGAAGGCTGCCTTGCAACTTTTAAATGGAGCACAGAATTGGTTATCGGAAAGAGGGCTGACAAAAGTTTTAGGTCCGGTAAATTTTTCGACCAATGAAGTATGCGGATTACTGATTGAAGGTTTTGACGGGCCACCTGTAGCCATGATGCCTTATAATGCGCCATATTATCTGTCGCTTTTAGAACAGACCGGCTTCCAGAAAAATGTCGATTTAAGGGCCTACCGCTACACCGCGGGCAACTATAGCGAAAGATCGGTTAAACTGCTGGATAGGATAGAAGAACGGCTACTCCGTAACGATATCGTGCTGCGTAAAATCAACATGAAAAAATTCAAGGAGGAGTGTAATGCGGTGAGGGATGTATACAACAAAGCATGGGATAAAAACCTTGGTTTTGTACCGATGACGGATAAAGAGTTTGACTATACGGCAAACGACTTAAAACTGATCCTAGACCCTGAGTTTTGTATCCTGGCCGAGCAGCACGGTAAGATTGTGGGTTTTGCACTGGCCATTCCCGATATCAATCAGATCCTGATCAAAATTAAACGCGGTAGGTTGTTTCCAACAGGTTTAATCAAGCTTTTGGCCAATAAAAAGAAAATTGATGGCATCCGCATTTTGTTGCTTGGCGTGGTAGATGGTTACCGTAAAATGGGGATTGAAGCTTGTCTTTATGGCCGTATCATTAAACATTTCAAGGCTAAAAACATGAAATATGCGGAGGCCAGCTGGACTTTAGATCATAACGATCTGATCAATAAGCCTATTGAAGATATTGGTGGAAAACTATATCGTAAATACAGGATTTTAGAGAAAGCGATATGAAAAAGCGGGTGTTGATTACAGGAGCGACAGGATTTGTAGGGTATCACCTGATTAAATCTGCTTTGGCGAATGATCTCGAAGTGTATGCAAATGTACGTCAATCGGCTACTGCAGCGCATCTTAAAGATTTTCCGATCAATTACGTGGATCTTGATTTTTCTTCAATTTACCAGTTAAAAGAAAATATAGAAGAAAAAAAATACGACTATATCGTGCATGCGGCTGCAGTAACCAAGGCCAAAAAACTCGATGATTACAATCAGGTAAACGCCATTTATACCCGGAACCTGGCTTTAGCGGCTTCAAAATCCGCACATAGCATAAAGAAATTTGTATTTATCAGCAGTTTGGCTGCGCTGGGGCCTTTAACGCAAAAGAATGAAAAACTAACTGATAACGGGGGCTCAAATCCGGTAACCAATTATGGGATCAGCAAGGCACTTGCCGAGACATACTTGGCCCAGATTCCGAATCTGCCCCTGATCACCTTTAGGCCCACAGCAGTGTATGGGCCAAGGGAGAAAGATATTTTTATATTAATTAAAACGATTAAAGCAGGGCTGGAGCTGTATATCGGCAAACAGGAACAGGAACTAAGCTTTGTATACGCAACCGATTTGGCCAATATCATCGTAAAGGCACTCGCATCTGATGTGGTTGGCAAAAGTTACAACATTTCTGATGGGGCAGTTTATAACCGTTCTGCGCTGGCTGCCCATGTGCGTAAGGCTTTAAACAAAAAAACAGTGACCGTGAATTTACCTGTGCAAATGATTAAAAGCCTTGCCTGGTCGATGGAAAGGTTGTATGGCCTGTTTAATAAGGTTCCGGCCTTAAATGTAGATAAGATAAAAGAACTCACCGCTCTGAATTGGGGCTGCGACATTAAAAATATTCAGAACGACTTTGGTTTTGTGCCTCAATTCGGGTTGGAACAAGGACTCACTGAAACCATACACTGGTACCGTAAAAACAATTGGTTATAAGATTTTAAATAAAATAGAATGAAACAAGAAGTAAAAGCAGCTGAAGGCAAGCTGGGAATATTAATGCCAGGATTAGGTGCTGTAGCAACAACCATGATTGCCGGAGTTGCAGCAATAAAAAAAGGGATATCAAAACCTATCGGTTCGTTAACACAGATGGGTACCATCCGTTTGGGAAAAAGAACAGAAAAAAAAGAACCAAAAATTAAGGATTTTGTGCCACTAGCTGGTTTGGAAGACTTAGTTTTCGGTGGCTGGGATGTGTACGAAGATAACGTTTACGAAGCGGCAATGAATGCCCGTGTACTGGATGCTAACTTATTGCGCGATGTGCGTGAAGAATTGCAGGCCATTAAACCGATGCGCGCTGCTTTCGATAGAAATTATGTAAAAAACCTGGATGGCAAATATGTAAAAGATATCGATAACCGTTACGAACTGGCTTTAGCCGTAATGGAAGATATTAAAAACTTCAAAGCAGAAAACAATTGCGACCGTATAGTACTGGTTTGGTGTGGTTCTACCGAAATTTATTTCGAAGCATCAGAAGTTCACGAATCGCTGGCTGCGTTTGAGCAAGGCTTAAGAGACAACGATTTGCGCATTGCGCCAAGTATGATCTATGCTTATGCTGCATTAAAATTAGGTATTCCGTTTGCTAATGGCGCGCCAAACTTAACGGTAGATATTCCTGCATTGATCGAGCTGGCTAAAGAAACCAATACCCCAATCGCCGGCAAAGATTTTAAAACTGGTCAAACATTAATGAAAACCATTTTAGCTCCTGGTTTGGCGGCACGTTCGTTAGGTGTAAACGGTTGGTTTTCTGATAATATTTTAGGTAACCGCGATGGTTTGGTATTAGATGACCCTGATAACTTTAAAACCAAAGAAGTATCTAAACTGGGCGTACTGGAAGATATCTTTAAACCAGAAGTTAACCCTGATTTATACGGAGATATGTACCATAAAATCAGGATCAACTATTATCCGCCTCACGGTGATAACAAAGAAAGCTGGGATAACATCGATATTTTCGGTTGGTTAGGTTATAAAATGCAGATCAAAATCAATTTCCTTTGCCGCGATTCGATTTTAGCCGCACCGATTGTATTGGATCTTGCTTTGTTTATCGATTTGGCTAAACGTGCAAACCTATCGGGCATTCAGGAATGGTTGTCATTCTACCTGAAATCGCCACAAACGATTCCAGGTGTACCTGCAGAAAACGATATTTTTAAACAGTTAATGAAACTTCAGAATACCTTACGTTACATCATGGGCGAAGAATTGATCACCCATTTAGGTCAGGATTATGAAGAAGAACTGATAGAAACGGTATAGTGTTTATCCACAAATTTCTTTCAACGGCTCTGGGAATCGGGTATATCGGCAAGGGCGCAGGTACTTATGCTGCAATAGCAACCTGCATCTGCTGGCATCTTTTCCAGAGCCCTTATACCAACCCTTATTTATGGCCGGTACTTTTCACTATGCTCATCGTGATTTTGGGGGTAATGAGTGCCGATCGGGTGGAAGAGATTTGGGGAAAAGACCACGGTAGGGTGGTGATTGATGAAGTGGCCGGAATGTGCATCACCCTATTGTTTGTGCCTTTAAAATGGGAATACACCTTAATAGGGCTTATTCTTTTTAGGTTTTTTGATATCCTTAAGCCGCTTTACATCCGAAAACTCGAAGAATTGCCAGGTGGTTGGGGTGTAATGGCTGATGATGTATTGGCCGGTATTTATGCAAATGTTATACTGCAACTGGTTGTTGTTTTAGCACTGTTTTAACCATGATGTTCACTTATCTAAAAGCGCAGGCGTCATCCCTAGTGGCCTCGGCAACAGATTTTGGTGTGACCATTTTTGCCGTAAATATTTTGGGCTGGTGGTATCTGGCAGCAAGTGTTACGGGTACGGTTGTAGGTGGAGCAGTTAATTTTTATGTGAACCGTAAATGGGTTTTCGAAAGTGAATCTAAAGCCATTAATTGGCAGATATTGAAATATATTTTGGTATGGTCAGGCAATCTGATTATCGTAACCGCAGGTGTGTTTATGCTCACCCATTATTTTAACCTCAATTATGTTCTCGCTAAAGTGCTTAGTTCAGTTATAACTGGGTTAAGCTACAATTATATCATGCAAAAGCAGTTTATTTTTTCAAGTTAAATGAAACCGATCTATTCATTTTTTCTCCTCTTGGTGCTCAGTTTTATTTTGCAGGTAAATGCTTTTGGCCAAAGAACAGTGGTATCTGGCATCGTGCGCGATGCGGTTACCAAAGAAACACTGCCCAATGTTTCCGTTTTCTTTAAAGATACGAAAATAGGCATACAGACTGATGTAAACGGAAAGTACACATTGGTTTCTCCTGATGCTCAAAACGAAATTACTTTTAATTATGTGGGCTATCGTACAGTTTTTAAGAATATTGTAGCTTCTGCAACTCAAGAACTTGATATTTCCTTAGTACCCGATTCAAGAGCACTGGATGAAGTGGTTATTGTGGGCGGAAAAAAAGTAAAATACCGCAATAAAGATAATCCGGCGGTAGAATTGATCCGCCAGGTAATCGCCCACAAAGATGAAAACCGGATCAAGAGTTACAATACGGTGTCTTTTAGGCAGTATGAAAAGATGTTGTTTTCATTGAGCAATGTGTCAGATAAGTTTAAGAACAAAAAGATGTTCAGAAACTATCAGTTTTTGTTTCAGGAGCAGGATTCGACCTTAATTGGCGGAAAAAACCTCTTGCCTGTATATATTCAGGAACAATTATCTGATCATTACCTCAGTAAAGATCCTGAAAAAAATAAAAAAGTTGTTCTTGCCGAGAAACAGGTAAACTTCGATAGCAGGTACATCGACAATAAAGGAATGAAAACTTATTTCGATAGGATGTATCAGGATATCGATATTTATAAAAATAACATCTCTGTAATCAGTAACGAATTTTTAAGCCCGATTGCAGATGGTGCACCGGCTTTTTATAAGTTTTTTATTACCGATACGTTAAAGGATCAAAAACCTCAGGTTATTGAGCTGTCGTTTACCCCCCGAAATACAAACGATATGTTGTTCGAAGGAAAGATTTACGTAACCAATGATAGCCATTATGCTGTTACAGGGGCTTCATTTGGGGTAAATAAAAACATTAACCTCAATTTTGTACGTGCACTAAAAGTCGATCTCAATTTCGAAGCTAACGATAAAGGCAAATATAGTTTAAGTAAAAGCAATCTGTTGGCCGATTTCGGTATTGGCAAAACCAAAGGCATAGGTTTTACCGGCGAACGTACCGTTACCTATAAGAATTACCAGTTCGATACGGTGTTGCCTGATACTATTTTTCAAGGGAAAAGTACAGTAGTGCTGGCCGATGCAGCAAAAAAAGATGATAAATTCTGGGAGAAAAACAGACTGGATACCATTTCGAAGAACCAGCTGAAGATTTATGGCAATATAGATACCCTGCAAAATCTGCCATCTTTTAAGCGCACTATGAAAATTGTTACCCTCTTGTTTGCAGGTTATCAGAATTTAGGTCCCTATGAAATTGGCCCGGTAAATACATTTTATAGCTTTAACAATGTAGAAGGTTTAAGGCTGCGGGTTGGTGGCCGAACAACGCCTGAGCTTAGTAAACGTTATTATTTCGAAAATTATTTGGCCTATGGGATTAAAGATGAGAAATGGAAATTTTTCCTTTCCGGAACTTATTCGATAAACAATAAATCGATCTACGAATTCCCGCAGAATTATATCAGGGCAAGTTTTCAACGCGATACTAAAATACCCGGACAAGAACTTCAGTTTGTGCAGGAAGACAATTTCCTGCTCTCGTTTAAACGCGGAGTAAACGACATGCTGTTGTACAACGATTTTTACCGTTTGGATTATGTTAGAGAATTCGAAAATCACTTTTCGTACAATCTAGGCTTTAAAAAATGGAGCCAAACGCCAGCAGGCGGACTTAACTACGTAAATTCAAATAATCAGTTGGTAAACAGGTTAAGCACCAGCGAACTTTCTCTACAGTTGAGGTATGCGCCAAACGAGAAATTTTATCAGGGCAAAATATACCGAGTGCCCATTGCCGACCGCTATCCGGTATTTAATTTGCGTTATACCGCAGGTTTAAAAGGGGTTTTTGGTGGCGAATACAATTATCATAACATTATGGGCAGTATCGATAAACGCTTTTATTTATCGCAGTTGGGGTATAGTGATGTGACTTTCGAGGGTGGTTATATTGCCGGTAAAGTGCCTTTTCCTTTATTAGATATACATCGCGCCAACCAAACCTATGCTTATCAGCTCAACTCTTACAACCTGATGAACTTTCTCGAATTTGTGAGCGACCATTATGTGAGCATCAATATCGATCATAATTTTAATGGCTTCTTTTTTAATAAAGTGCCATTGATCAAAAAATTAAAATTGAGGGAAGTGGTGTCGTTCAAAGCCTTATATGGTGGTTTGCGGAACGAAAATAATCCGAATTTTCAAACAGGATTATACCGCCTTCCGGTTTACGAAAATGGTGCACAAAGAACTTATGCATTGGGTAATGAGCCGTACATGGAAGGTAGTGTTGGTGTAGGCAATATCTTTAAATTATTGAGGGTCGACGTGGTGAAACGGTTCAACTACCTCAATAATCCGGAAGTTTCGGAGTGGGGAATAAGGGCGAGGGTAAAATTTGATTTTTAAGAAATAAGCTATGGAAAAAAATCTAAGGGACAGCCTGCAACAAGGCATATATAAAGTGATCAATCCTTTTGTAAAGGGTTTGATTAAAATCGGTTTAACACCTAATGCGGTAACCACCATTGGTCTGATCCTGAATATTGGCGTAGCCGTAATTTTTGTGCTCGGTGCCGAAAAATCTAACCGCGGCGATATGTCATACATCGGCTGGGGAGGGGCACTGGTGCTTTTTGCAGGCCTGTTCGATATGCTCGATGGGCAGGTGGCGCGATTGGGAAACATGAGTTCGAAGTTTGGTGCTTTGTACGATTCGGTACTCGATCGTTATAGCGAAATGATCATGTTTTTGGGCATCTGTTATTACCTGGTTGCACATCATTATTTCTTAAGTTCGCTATTTGCCTTTATTGCATTGATCGGCTCGATGATGGTGAGTTATACCCGTGCAAGAGCCGAGGGATTAGGCGTGGAGTGTAAAGGCGGTTTAATGCAAAGGCCGGAAAGGGTAGTAACCATTGGCGTTTTTGCCATAGCCTGTGGTATTGCGGGGCATTTTATTGGTGGCGATTACAAAGTTTACTTGCCAGGCATTTCATTCCATGTTTTCGAAACGATGTCGATTTTTACCATGCCCATTACACTAATGGCGGTATTAACCAATATTACGGCTGTTAAAAGGTTACAGGAAGCCAAAAAAGGGCTCGAAGCGCAAGAGCTTAATGAGCGAAAAGGAAATAACAAGGCTGCATTAATTGCGGGTTTGGTATTAATGGGAAGTTTAACCGGAGTACTGTCCTTTAACGCAAATGCGCAAGGATCAGATCCTTCTCCGATTACTTTTCCAACACCGAAAGATA
The DNA here is from genome assembly GCF_058801365.1 of Pedobacter sp. GW822-FHT03F06. Classification (NCBI taxonomy): domain Bacteria; kingdom Pseudomonadati; phylum Bacteroidota; class Sphingobacteriia; order Sphingobacteriales; family Sphingobacteriaceae; genus Pedobacter; species Pedobacter sp. GW822-FHT03F06. Next base: position 62,260 of record NZ_JBXANE010000014.1, on the reverse strand, counting down.
TCCCTAATCAGCTGTTTTATTTACAGCGCGATCCGAATACCAATACCATTATCTGCCAGCTAAATGTAGATAAACATGGCGAAGTAAATAAAGAACAGCCTGTAAATGTATTTTGGATGCGTTACGGTGATAAAGGCGAAAAGAAAGAGCTGAGTTATATCCAGCGGAAATTTGCATATGGCATCATCAGCAAAAGTCTGGGTAACGGTCAGTTCGAACTGCGGTTTACCTCGCATAAAAAACTACCGATGTATTTAAATAAATCTGGCGCAGATAAAAAATACCATGTTTTTGCTACGATCAACAATAAAAAAATGCAGCTAGAACGGATTTTCCTTCGGATTGAGGGCGGGACCTTTTGGTTTCCGAATGTAAAATATGTAGAAATAAAAGGTTTTGATGTTTCGGAGCCTTCAAAAGTTTTAGTTGAAAGGATTAAGGTCTGACGGAGGGCGTAATGCGGGTGGCGTCCTCACAAAGTTCGTCATTGCGAGAAGGCTTTTTCAGCCGACGAAGCAATCTTTACCGCAGGGCTCATAAGCATGAAAGATTGCTTCGTCGTTCCTTCTCGCAATGACGACTTTTCTATATCGATTTGTCAGTCTGAGCGGAGTCGAAGACCCCTACGTTGAGAATGATAAATTGTTTGAGGAAAAGATCCTGAAACAAGTTCAGGATGACGATTACATGTGCCGAGTCGAAGACCAGTTAAAAATATTACCAATGAAAAAGAATTTTGTTTCAAATTCGACCGCATCCATCAGGATGTTTAAAAATGACTTTTTAGAAAGCCTATCAAAAGTTAGGTTTTATGTACCGTTGATTGTTTATGTACCGGTTATTGCCTTTCTTTTTTGGAAAGCGCTTTGGCAAATCGAAATGCCCGTTTTAAATTTTGCAGGCTGGTTTCTGCTTGGTCTGGCCATCTGGACCATTACCGAATACATCCTGCACCGTTATGTTTTCCATTTTGAGCCAGATGTGGAATGGGGCAAGAAAATCCATTTTATTTTTCATGGTGTACACCACGATTACCCTAACGATGCCAAAAGGCTGGTGATGCCACCTTCGGCCAGTATTCCGATGGCTCTGGGTTTTTACTTTCTCTTCGATTGGTTATTGCCCGATACCGTGGTTTATCCATTTTTCTCGGGTTTTATGATCGGTTATCTTTTTTACGACATGGTACATTATGCACTTCACCATGCCAATTTTAAAAGCGGCTTTTGGAAACGGTTAAAACAGCATCATATGCTTCACCACTATTCCGATTCGACCAAGGGTTATGGGGTAAGCTGGACTTTTTGGGACCATATTTTTAGGTCTAATTTTGATAAAAAATAACATGCAGCAAGAAGTATTGCTTAAAAACAGTTTTTATAATCTTCGGAATATTTATCTAACAGTTGCTATATCTGTTGGATATCTATTGTTATCAGTACTGCTGGTCGGCTTTAAAACCGATCAGCTGGTGCTGATTTTTATTTTTAATGCTTTGTTTTATATCTCCAGGGGAACCAGGCAGTTTATCCTCGGCTTTTCAATCTTTATTGTCTACTGGATACTGTTTGATTACATGAAAGCATTTCCGAACTACCTTTTTAATACGGTACATATTGAAGATTTATATGAACTCGAAAAAAATACTTTCGGCATTAATTACCATGGCTTAATACTTACACCTAACGAGTATTGGAAAATAAACAGTACTTCATTTTTAGATGTATTGACCGGATTTTTCTACCTGATGTGGGTACCTGTTCCGTTGGCATTTGCTACTTATCTTTTTTTTAAGAATAAGGAACAGTTTGTCCGTTTCTCGCTCACCTTTGTATGGGTAAATTTGTTAGGCTTTGTGTTGTACTATGCTTTCCCGGCTGCACCACCATGGTATGTGCAGGAACATGGCTTCGGGTTTATCGCGAAAACTGCTGGTAATACCGCTGGATTGGCCCGGTTTGACCATTATTTTAACATTACACTTTTTCATGGTATATACAGCAAAGGTTCTAATGTATTTGCGGCTATGCCATCTTTACATTCTTCGTATCCTGTTATTGTTGTTTATTATGGCTTAAAAAACCGCTTGGGTAAGATCAACATTTTTTTTACTATCGTAATGATTGGAATCTGGTTTTCGGCTATTTATACCAGTCATCATTACACGCTTGATGTATTAGCCGGATTAAGCTGCGCCATAGTAGGTATTATTTCTTTCAATTATTTAATGCGCAATACAGCTTTGAAGCACTTTGGAAAAAAACTGATCAACGCCATTAGTAATTAAACAACCAGCATTGATCAGGTAGGATATTTCAGTGTATAATGTTATGCCGAAAGGTTAAGTGGTGTTTGGCTGTTACGCATGGTTAAGGCCTGGCAGTTGCTTTTTGCCTTCGCAAGCAGGTAAAATTCTACGCTGGCGATTAGGATGAGTGTATAACCAAAAAGTTCGAGCGATTCTTCTGATACGTTCTTCACATCACGGCTATATTGACTTTCCATAACGGCCATCCAAAATACTTTTCTACCATATAAACGTGCGAAAATATAAGTAGTTAAAATTCCAGATAGTAATATCCCAAAGGAAAATTTGTTTACAAAACCGTTTAGGTTAGAAAAAAAGAGTCCTTTATTTCTGTATATAATAATAATTGCAAGAAAAAGTAAACCAAAAGCGCCGGTTTGCCATGCTCCATCATAAACATGTTCATCAAGAAAAGCGTCCTGCTCTCTGATGAGAGATGCCATTGTGAAGCTAAATAAGGCAAAAGCAAGTGGGAATGATGATTTATGTTTAAATGAAATATAAAGGTAAGTAAGGGCACTTAATAATAGCAGCAAGCTCTGCACATATTCTACAATTGATTGTTCACTGAATTTATTACTTCCCGCTTCATGCTGCACATTCCACTTCAGAAATTCAGACAATAAAACGATTATTAAACCATAAATAAGAAATCGGATAATAGCAGTTTTTAGACCGCTTGGGCTTGATGAGATAGTGGGACTGACCATTTTTTATTGAATTTGTATTTGTCATCAGCTAGAAAAATCAATAAACATGATTCTGCCGATAAGTTAGACTACAAATTTCGCTCAAGAACCATTGCTAAAAAAGGTCTATAAGTCCTAAAAATTGGTTAAAAAGTACGAATATTTCAAAATTTAAAAATATAGTTTTTTGTTTATGTTATTCAATTAAGATAAGGGCCATAAGTAATTAAAAAAGCCCAATCGTTGATCTTAAACGATCAGCTATTGGGCTTAGGGATGTAAGTTATTGGAGTTAGGAATGAAACTAATTATTTAATGCTTATCCATTTATTGAGTGTGTTATCTTGTGCTTCTAGTACGAGTTTATAGAAAGAGGATGGGTAGTTCTTAAGATCTGCTAAATAATGTTGCTGATTAACGTCAACCTCTCCCAACAAATGATAGTCATCTTTTCCTCCTGTTTTAAACGCGTTGGTAGTTGCCAGCCAAATTTTTACTTTTCCTTTCTTTTCCACTGCTTTCCAGCTAATGTCGAGGTGATTCTGTACATAATTTGCTTTTAGCGCTGATATGGACAATGGGCCAATAAATGTTGTGCCGTCAATTTCCTGTTCCACATTTTTTGGCAGTTTTACATTGAGATAATCGGCAATGGAAGGCATGATATCTACTATACCAAGATCGAAGTATTGGGCGTAAGTATTCAGTTTTTTATAATTGCTCACCATCCAGGTTGAACGTTGACGCTCAGATTGTCCGCCATGTCCGCGGCCGGTTTTTTCATCACGCCCATGATCGGTTGTGATTACAATCAACCAATCTTCTTTAAATTTCTGTTGACGGTAAGTAATAGCCTGCCAAATCTGACCCATTTGTTTGTCCAGCGTCTCAACAGCATTATAAAACTCAGGACTATCGCCATAACGGTGCCCCATATCATCGGTATATTCGAGGTACACCCATGAAAGATCAGGCGCTTTATCATGAATGGTGTTTGCTGCCTGTTTAACCACTTCCTCATCAATAAGGTGCATGTAGGCCGAATTTTTATCATGTTTAAAGCGTGTTGTATCTAACTCGTACCCGTCTGCTACAAAATCGGGCTTAAAGTTGCCGGTCTCGGGAAGACCATCGCCAAGCAATTTGGTCCGGTTATCGGTCCAGCTGGAGAAAATCGCTGTTTTTTTCTCAGGGTATTGATTTTTAAACAACCTGAAAATGTGTTGATAATTGTAATTGGGTGCTTTTATATCATTATCGGGTACGTTATGTTTATTCACCCAGGTACCGGTAAGTAAACTGTTGTAGCCCACCGCAGATATGGTTGGTGTTTCGTTATAACTGGCTTTATCGCCACCCACATGCATGCGTGAATACGATCCCTCTGAAATGATTTTTTTGAAATTAGGTAAGTCCAATCGTTCCATTACATCGGCAGGGATCCCATCGGCGATTACATAGACGACCTTACTCGCCCTGTTTTGAGCGAGTACCGGCATGGATAAAGAAACACAGCAGGCGAAAATAATTGTTCTTAGTAACATGGTTCTCTCCTTTATTAAAAAGTGTGTGGGAAATATTCATTTTCAACCGTTCCATCATCGTACATTTTAAGTATTGCATAGCCCGGAGGTGTTTCCAGGTAATAACCAGGGCCTGCCGATTCTGCATCGCCCTTGCCCCACCAAAAACCACTCATGGCTCCATTGCAGCAGTATCGAACACCATTGTAAACGGTTTGATCTGAAAGATGATTATGACCACTCAGGCAGATTTTCACCTTATCGCGGTGTTTGTAGAAGAGATCTTTCAGCTTTTTACAATCCGAATGTCCGCCACCAACCAATACCTGGGTGGTGCCCAGAATTGGATAGTGAGACATGAGCAGGGTAGGCGTGCCAGCAGGCAGGTTTTTTAACTCCTGCTCAAGCCAGTTATACTGCTCATCATCAAGTGAAATTTTACTGTTATTCCCGTCAAGGATAATAAAATGCCAGTTCTTTTTGGAGAAACTATAATAACGGTTAGGGATTTTCAGTCGTTTCACCACATAGTTCTTTCCATACATTTCATCGTCTGTTGTGGGCGCTTTCCACCAGGTATCATGGTTGCCAATACAGCTGTGTATTTCGTATTGATCAATGGTTTTAGTACAATCATCCCAAATTCCCCATTGTTCGGTTACCTGATTGCGCACAACATTATCATAAGAAGCATCGTTAATCGAATCTCCTCCGTTTAAGAAGAAATCAACTTTATGTTTGCTGATAATCTGTTTTAAACATGCTTTAAATCGCTCAGGAGCATTTTCTCCTGCACGGATGTGCACATCGGTAATATGTGGAACAGTAAGCATCAGTTTTTTACCTTTTGGTTTATCCAAAAGTGCTTCTGAAGCTAGCGCAGGTAATGTGCCTGAAAAAGCAGCACCTGCTGATAATCCTATGGCCTTTAGTAAAGACCTTCTTTTTATTTCTGTTCTCATTACCAACCAAAAATTTGTTTCAGTTTAGGGTTTAGGATTACTTGTTGTTGCGGAATAGGGCGATAATAGAATTTTGGTTCCTCAAAAATCCTAACCACATTTTCTGTTACGATATTACCTCCGGTATTGCCGTTCTTTAAATAAACGGTTGCATCAGTCCCGATTAATCCTGCACGGTAATAAATAAGTTTTACCCCAAGTGAATTCTTTTCTTTCTGGTCTTCGCCAGGTATGGTTGCCGTTCTGTCAATCAGGATAATATCATCAACACCGTCACCGGTAAGGTCGTACTTACCCAATCCGGCGAAGTACATGCCTTCAGGACTTTTAGTAAGCAGTTTGCCCACTTTCCAGCGCATTAAATCATCAAAGCGCATGTTTTCGAAAGCATATTCTACCCTGCGTTCTCTTCTAATTTCGAGTATAACACCTGCATTAGCGGTAACATTTGGATATTGCAACTGCAATGCCGGATCGGGATTGGCATTTGCCGTTGCGAGATTAAGATCAGGCAAGCCCGCTCTTTTACGGAGCAGATTTACCGATTGGTCTAGCTGCGTTTGTGTTAATGTGCCTAATTCGGCAAGTGCTTCAGCATAGGTTAACAGCACTTCCGCATAACGGTATACCGGAAAATCTACACTATTTAAGATCGAATTGTCGGTGCTGTTTACATAACCTTTTAACTGGTGGTAACCTGTAAAATTTTTATTTAAGCGCTGAATATAAGGTGTAGGATCGGGTACTCTTGTCCATCCCGGGTAAACCATAGTTTGCGACATGCGCGGATCGCGGTTTTTAAATTCTGCTACAAAACCCAGTTGAGCGTAGTTTGCTACGTCAGTAAACCTGCTTCCATCTTTCATTAAATAGGTTTGTAACAGATCTTTCGCTGGTGCCTGCTCATAATCGCCAAATACAGTCGAATTCACATTCTGGCTTTTGCTCTTACTCAGATCGAAGATGTTAACCAAAATCACTTCGTTATTGGCCGTTAAATCCTGACTGGAGAAAAGCGTTGCATAATCTTGTTCCGGCTTTCCGGTATTGTAAATGTTAAATTTTTTGCCAGCGATGATCTCTCCTGAAATTCTTGCTGCGGTTTCTAAAAAAGTATTTGCAGCGCTGCTTAAATTCAGCTCGTTATGGTATTTGCGATAAGTACCTTCGTAAAGGGCTGCCCGCGCATATAAAGTGGCTACTGCCCATTTCCCTGGAGTACCTACGGGAACACTTTCCCTTACATTTTTATAGGCAAAATCCAAATCTGCCATTATACTGTCGGCAATCAATGTCCGCGGATCGCGAGCTTTGTAAAGCTCTTCATCACCTGGCTCCAATGTGCCTGAATACCAGGGGACATCAGAAAAACGCTTTACTTTATCCAAGTAGAATTCGGCACGGTAATACCTGGCCAAACCTGCATAGTGGTTTTTAACGGCAGCAGAAACCTGTGCTTTCCCATAGTTTTCCAGAAAGTAGTTAATGTTTCTTAATCTGCTCCAGCTCCAGCCAGAGGTAATATTCTGGGCATTCGTATTACCGGTCATAACATTTTTTACCTCAACTGCCGCGGTGGTAGCTACATTATCTGTACTCTGATCATTAAGATAAGTATTGCGATCTGGCTGAGAGAGTAGGCCATTTACGTAAAGCGAAAGATCACTTTCGGTATTAAAGAACAGGTTAGGTGAGATGGAGGTTTGTGGAAAACGGTCCAGTCCAGCTTTTTTACAGGCTGAGAGCATACCTGCAGCTGCAATAAATACGATATATATATACTTTTTCATTTTTAAAATGATTTAAATGTGAGGGCTTAGGCTAAAAATCGAGGTTTAAACCAAAAGCATATCTGCGTTGGTAAGGGTATGCCCAGGCACTTGGTCCTTGATTAACTGCTTCCGGGTCGATAAACTTCTTGATTGAAGAAAACTCATATAAGTTTTCTCCGGTAACAAATACGCGAAGACGGTTTACATGGAATTTTTTGGTCCATTGAACCGGGAGGGTATAACCAAGCGATACATTTTTGATCCTCAGGTAAGCACCGTTTAGCAAATATTTAGTTTGGGGAATATCTAAACCGGATCCATAATTGGCATCAGCAAGCCACGATTGCAATACTGGATATTGCGAATCGGTATTGGCATCAGCAAGTCCGGCAGCGATATATGAAGCCGAGTGTTTGGCTCTTTGTTCCGGCGAATCGGCTGCTCCACGGTAAAAATCAAGGTTCCAAGGGTAAACGTTAGCATAGGGTTGTTGATAAGGACCCCAGAAAAGGTAGTGGTGAGGATAAAAATCTCTTTTTAATACGCCTTGCAAAAACACAGAAAGATCGAAACCACCCCAATCCATATTCAGGTTGGCGCCAATGGTATAGCGGTCAGAACTATTTCCAATGATTTTTAAATCTTTTGGATCGTTTGAGCTCAGTCCTCTTTCTATTTTTTTGTTGCCGTCGAGATCTACATATTTTGGCCATCCCTCAACAATAGATAAGGCACCCCATGGAATAAGTGCAGATTCATCTAAAGCGGCAATTTCTGCTTTACTGCGGAAAACGCCATCATTCTGTAATCCCCATATCTCTCCAAGAACCTGTCCTTCGCGGTAATTTGTAAATAGGTTCTGGTCATTTTTGAACCTGGTAATTTTGGCTTTTGAATCGGCCAGGAATACTTTTGCATCAAAGCTGAAAGGTTTTGAACCGAGATCAAACCTGTCTCTATAGGTTACCGAAAGTTCCCATCCTTTGGTGCGTAGATCGGCTGAATTCTGACGTGGTACACCGGTGCCCAACACACCTGGCAGTTCTTGTCCTGCAGTAAGCATGCCTTTGGTATCGCGGATATAATAATCGAAAGTGAAAGAAAGTTTATCATTTAACAGGCCAATATCAGTACCCATATTCAAGGTAGAAACCCTTTCCCATGTATAAGTTTGAGGATCAACGCTTAGTCCGGGAGCCCCATTAATTACCTGGTTCTGCCCATTGCCGCCAATTAAATAACCTGAAGTGCCTGGTACAAGAGATTGGATATAACCAAAATCGCCCACATTCTGGTTTCCAAGATCTCCATATGAGGTACGTAATTTGAAGGTAGATATTGCAGGTGAAAGTGACTTAAATAAATCTTCGCCACTCACTATCCAGGCAAGCGATGCCGAAGGGAAAAATCCCCAACGTCTGTCTATCGGGAAACGTGATGAACCATCATACCTTCCGGTAGCTTCCAGGATGTACCTGTTTTTGTAGGTGTAATTTAATCTCGAAAATGCACTATTGGTTGCATAAGCCGAATAGCCCGCACTGGCTGTAGCCGTACCGCTGGTAAGCGATAAATAGGGCAGAGAAGAAGAAATAAGGACATCTTTACTTGCGTTCACAGTAGAATAGCTATAATCTTCGCTATTAAAACCTACCATTGCACTGAAGAAATGATCGCCTAGCGTTTTTTTATACGTGCTATATATATTAAATGCATTATTATACAGGTAACCATTGTTTTCGGTTACTGAACCGGTTCCACCTTCTTCGCGGATATCGTTTGGGCCATAGCCAATTTTATATTTTTTGCTATCGTTATGTGTTTTCCAAAGCTCGCGTTTAAAAGATGCATCAGCATTTACCTGAAGATCACCTTTTAAAAATAAGGCTGTAGCACTGGTAATATTCTGGAAACCGAACATGTTTTGAAGGTTGTTTCCGCCATCAACAAGTTTTGCAGCCAATTTACCAGCAGCAGTATTTGCCCAGGTCCCATCAGGGTTTTTAGCCACATCGGTAGGCATGAGGTAGTACAGATCGGTTATGTTTCCATTGGGAAGTGCCCGTTTGGTTTGATAAATATTGAGGTTATTATCAACTTTAAGCCAGGAAAGCGGAGAAAAGCCCACTTTTGACCTTAATCCATAACGGTCCCAATAATCGGCAGTAAGTTTATTTAGTCCGTTATCTCTGCTGTAGTCTGCTGAAAGATAATAAGTTAATGGTTTTTCGTTTACGGCAGCTCCACCAGAAAAGGTAAGGGTATGGCTTTTAGATAAACTCGAATTATTGAAAAAGTAATTGTACCAATCGTTGCTACCCATATAGGCCCATTTGGTAGGATCGGTTGGGTTTAACCGGGTATCGGCTATGGAAGGATTATCTGACCGTTCCTTTGCCCAGCGGTAATACTCATCGTTATAATTCACATAATCCCATGGGGTATTATCGGTAGAGGTTTCTAAAACCCTCGAAAAAATATAAGGATCGGTTACCGGTTTAGGCAGTAAAGTTGGTTTTCCCCAAGATTGCGTGGTATTGTAGCTAATTACATTATTGCCTGCAGCACCTTGTTTAGTGGTAATCAAAATTACACCAAATGCGGCACGTGCTCCATAAATGGCTGCCGATGCCGCATCGCGCAATATTGTAAATGAAGTTATATCAGAGGGGGTTAAGCGTAACATATCGTCATTGCTTGTAGCAGGAATACCATCAATAACAATTAATGGCGAGCCACCATTAATGGAAGTATATCCCCTAATGTTGATGTTGGGTACACTGCCCGGCGCACCACCAGCATAAGTGATGTTCAACCCCGGACTGATACCCTGTAAACCCTGCAATACGTTGGTTACCGGTCTCGATTCGAGCTGCTTGCCAGAGATCTGATCAATTGCACCGGCAACATTGATTTTTTTCTTGGTTCCAAACCCAACTACCACTACCTCATCGAGGTTGGCAAAATCAGGAGATAGAGAAACGTCGATTTTTGTTCTGCCAGCAACGGCAATTTCCTGCTGCTTGTAGCCGATGTAGGAAAAAATAAGAGTGGCATTGGGTTTTACACTGCTTAAGGTGTAACTACCACTACTGTTGGTGGCAATGTGTAGGTTGGTCCCTTTTACAGTAATGTTTACGGCAGGGAGCGTTTCGCCCGTCTTTGCATCAGAGACCACACCTTTAATGGCGATCCCTTGAGCAAAGCCACTAGCGGATAGGATCAACAGCGTGAACATCCAGAATAGCTTTTTTTTCATTTTTCTTAATATTTAGTTGTTTGATTTGGAATGATAAGCACTTTTCAGCGGCGCTAAATTGAACATATCATGTTAAAGTTAAGTTAAGACTAAATTAATATATTAATTGAATGTTCATTCAATCTATTGGAAAAAATAAATTTGCAGAATACAACTACTTTTGATTAGTTTGCCTAATTAAATTAACTGCACGATGGGACGTAAAAGCCTAAAAGAGACAAGACGACTGGAAATTATTAAGGTATTTTACCAGGTGGCCAAGAAAGAGGGTTACGAAAATACCTCTATTGCGAAGATTGCAAAGGTGATGGATATTAACCCAAGCCTTATTATTCATTATTTTGAAACTAAAGAAGGACTTACCTATGAACTGATCGATCATATACTCGATCGGTATTTACTGATTTATACGATAAAGAACAAAGAGAAAGCAAAACTAGACGATTTACAAGCCACTATTGAAATGCTGTTTTCTAAAAAATGGAACCTGCTTTTTGATGATGGATTGTTTTATACCTTTTATGCTTTGGCGTTCAGAGAGAAAAAGATCAAGTTGAAGTATAAAGTTATTCTGGATGCCCTCCGCAATGGTCTTGCCCTGATGATTGAACAGTGCAACGAACAACAGATCACCGATGTTGAGAACCCTCAGGTTATTGCCGATTTTATTTTTGTACTGGTTGATGGTGCATATTTTTATCTTTCAATGGAAAGCGATAAAAAAGCTTATTTAGATCGTTTAGCGTATTATAAACAAAAGGCATATGATGCCCTTTCTATACCGCCCCTTAAGGCTGTTTCTGCTCCCGTTTGCTAAACTGCCTGCTTAAAGCATATAAACCAATAGACATCCAGAGCACATTTGCTGCAGCATTTGGTAGATCGTGGGTGTCTAACGCGGTTATAGCTAAACATAAACCACCCAGTATGTTAAGTGCCTGAAATGTGAGTGAATCGGCACGGATTAATTTCATGCTTAAAAAAAGGTACCCAAGTGTACAAAATAGCACTCCAGACCATCCGATAATAGACATCACTAAATTCATCATGTTGTATTGTTTGCTAGTAAAGCTATGAAATAATGTGATTACATCTATAGTAATCAGCAGGCAAAAAAACACTTCGGTTTAGATTTTTGCGGCCTAATTAATTGCTGAACCAGATTTGTTTGCTGCGTTACATATTTTAAACAGCGCTGTGTATTTTAAACACAAACAGTTATATTTAACTGAAACAAAAGTAAATATGGATTCGAATATTGTTACCCTCAGCGTGATCAATTACATTAACGATTATGATTATTACGATTCGCTCACAGATTTAACTCGCGATACAAACTCAAAATCTTTTACTAAACTGAGCGAAATCAGGGAAAGAAATAAACGTCATATTTCAGAACTTTTCCCGAACGTGAAATTTCGTGACAGTAAAAACCAGCTACTTGCAGTAGGTAGTTTTAAGCATGCGGTTAAAGCGAAGATCGAAACATTATCGAAGAAAGAAATAGAAGATTATCTCGAAACATTTAAAAAAGATGCTAAAAAAATAGCCAGGCTTTATAGAAAGATCAGGAAATAACTGCGAAAATTCGCTGATACTCATGGGATAAACCTGTTTTGGTATTGAACAGGTTATTTTATATTAACATTAGCGCTGTATTTTTGGTTATCTATAGGGTTAATATAAGTTTTCAATTTTTTATGTCATGACAGCAGCAATCGAATCAATCGGCAAGGATCATTTTCAAGGTGTATGCCCATGTGGAAAGGGTGATAAATCGGATCTGGAAAGAATTCCACGGACATTTATGATGAAAACCCTGTTGTTCTGGTTACCCATGAAACGTTATAGGTGTTACCGCTGCATGCGTAACCGCTGGGTACTTGGAAGGAAATCACATCAGATCAGCCATTAAAATCTATTCGTGTAACATCAGGATTGCTTCTACCGGTTTTTAAGTATTCCAATAAGTTAATCAGTTGCTGGGTTAAATCGTGTTACCAGTTCAATGGTGATTGCCAATAGTAAGAATTATAATAAAAGAAAAAGGGAATACCCGCTGCAATTGCCTGGTTTTCCCCATTTTCTATACAATAAATATAAATCCTATTGAAAATATTGTGAAAGATCTGTTAATTTTCCGCCAGACACATAGATAGACCTTGTAGGGGAAGTAACTGTTGTCTTGGCATCGGTAATTAAAAATAATTTAGACGTTCCTGCCTGAAAATTAAATCCATCGCTGGCAAAGGCTGAAGTAATTCTACCTTCGTTGGGTTTAAGTGTAAATCCACTTGGTACCAGGGGACTGGTAGGGTTGTAAGGAGCGTTATTGGTCTCTTTTTCAAGGATATCGAAACTATATATATAATCAGACCCTGGTAAAGGAGGCAATTCTATCGAATTAAAAGAACCATTTTTCGGGAGCGTAAACCGGAGTTCGGGCATTACCTTGGTTCCAACGGTAGTGTTCGATGCGGTTTTAAGCCTGGTGTAAAAAATAAGATCGACATCTACATTTTTGAACTGATTTGGAAATGAGGTTTCAAATTTAGCGCTCACCATCATATTGGTAGGATTCTTCGGAGGATCGAGTTTTACGTTATCCACTATTTTAGTGCCATCGAATAAGTAACCGATATTCTGCTTTGGGATGGTAGATTCGATTGTTTTGGCAAGCAGAATGGCTATTTCTCCTTTCTTACGGATCTGGATTTCCCTTGTGGTGCCTTTGTCGATCAGTATAGACAGCAATTTATTTACTTTTCCGGTTTCTGAAGAAATTATGTTTCCATCTAATAAGAATTCGAGTTCGCCAGATAAGGCATAGCCCTTAATCTCTAATGAAATGGCATTGTTGTATATTTTGGTCCCATCATAAAAAATACTGATGTTCTGATCAAATGGAGTTGCCGTAATCGTTCTGGTGAGTAATATTTCAGAAGCACCCTTTTTTCTGACCTTTAGTACGTTATCCTGATCTTTTACGCTAAGCAGGGTTTTTAAACTAATACCACCTGCTGGTGGAGTAGCTATAATACTGTCTCTGTACAGGTATTCCAGTTCAACATTGGTTGCTCCGGTAATGTTTAGCTGAATAACTTTAGCTGGTTCCGGTTGAAGAAGTTCTGCTTTGCGACAAGATAAACTTAAGGCTACAATAGCAGAAAGAAAAAAAAAGGTAAAAATTTTTAGTTTCATATAAAGGGTAATTACATTTAAAAACAGCTGTCTGTTTTTATAAAAAAGGGGCTGTACCCTTTGGGTACGGCCACCTTTTTTAAGAGAGAAAAAATTAGAATACAAGTTTTGACCACGTAGCTGCCCAACTTGGTAACGTAACAGTAGCTGGAGAACCTGGTGTGTTGTACCATGGTTGGCTAACACCAAAAGCGCTTGCGTTAGTTGCATTAACAACCAATGAGTTACCGCCGCCATCAACGTAAGTGCCAGATGCTGTAGTGATTGAGTTAACGAAACCGTGAACTGAAGTAGTGCTAATGGTTGAAACACCTGCCGGGGCATCTGCATCGAAAGCTATACCTGTGTTGTAACCAGATACAATTACATCAATTAATTCAACCTCCGAACCTCTGCGCTCGCGGATACCATTACGGTAACCTAAACCTGCGATACCACTGGTGTTTTCAGTTCCGAAGATGCTAACATTGATCAAAGTTGGGTGTGTTTTAGGTGTTAATCTAAAGGTTGCATCTTCAGCAGGGGCATTGTTGTCAGATTCGATACCGTTAGAATCGCTGTTGCCTCCGCTTGTGCTGTGTGTAGCATTTTTATCGGCAATGGCTACTGCATCAGTTAATGTTCCGGTAAAACCGTTGTCAAAATCGAACTGATCATCATCAGATGCTAAAGCAATTAAATTGCTAGGGCTAACTGTTCCGCCGAAAAATTCGAATCCATCATCTAAACCATAAGAAACCTGTACGTGATCGATAGTAGTACCACTACCCACACCACCTAAAGTTAAACCATTAACCTCTACGTTTGGTGCCAACTGGAAACCAGCATACTCAATACGCACATATTGGAAAGTACCACGGTTATCTTCGTTATTTGAACCTCCATAGTAGAATTTATCCTCGTTGGCTAAACCTTCGATTAATTTACCGCTCGGATTTAAAACATTGATTTTTGCATTACCTAAAATAATTACACCACCAAAATCGCCAGGTGTACCAGTTGTGCTGGCATCACCATCTAATAAACGACGGCTGGTAAATACAATTGGATTTTCTGCTGTACCTACTGCACTGATGTTACCATCTTTTGAAACAACCAATACACCATTTTGTACACCTGGCGTATTTGCCGATGCTTTAATATAAGTGCCAGCCTGGATGGTTAAGGTTGCGCCATTTCTAACCGTTACCACACCACTTAATTCATACACATTTCCTGCAGTCCAGGTAACAGAGCTGGTAATGTCTCCACTAACGGCCACTACTGGCAATGATGACTGTGAATAATCTGCTGCCGAAGTGCTGCGGTTACCAAATGAATCAGAACCACCTTCATTTTTTTTACAAGCTGTGAAAGAAACAGCCACAATTGATAAAAGACCGATTAATTTTTTGAAATTTTTCATTTTCGTTTTTTGTTTTTCATAGGATCTTATAGGTATGATCCATGTTTTTAGGTTGATTTTTTGCAGTATTTAGATGCGAGACCAGTTAATCCATTATTTTTAAAGGAAATAAAAGCCTATTTGTATCTAAATTGAATGTTTTTTATATCTTAGTATTTCTTATCGATAGCTAAGCAAAACTGTTAGCACCCTTGGTTTTTAACAGTAAGGTTTTTAAAATATTTCGGGTTTATCCTGATTTGCCGTTCCACTAGAAATGATCGGTTTAAACGGAGGGTTCTGGTACAACCTTTCGTTTTTTTTATGGCTATACAGGAAAGTATCTTCCTCCTTTCTTTTTAAATAGTGTAAAGTTATTGCTGTTGTTTTTCATGGCCGTTTAAAAATTGTAGGTGAGGGAAGTGCTGTAGGTGCGGCCAAACTTTTGCCTGTACATAATCATATCGCCCTCATCATATTTATCGCTAAAGCCTGGTTTAAGTTGTATATCGAGGTCGCCGTCGCCCACCTTATAGTCGGTTTTTCTTTCATAACTGGCACTGTTTATATAAAATGTTGATGCTTTGTTGAGCAGGTTTGCTGCGTTAACTTTAAGCTCCAATCGTTTTTTTAAAAACTTATAGCTCAATTGCGCATCTATTTGCGCGCGGGCCTGCTCGTATTCTATCTGGTTGAAACTCGAACTCACGATATAGGTTTTATATCCTGATTTGTTGTAAGCTATATTAAAACCTAAAGCATCACCGGTGTATTGCAAGCCAAAATTAACCAGGTACGGTGCCTGTCCATACATAGGCCTTTTCTGATTAAGTGGAAGTAAAATATCAGGAAGATTAGGGCCATTAGGATTTTTTATTTGGTAGGTGCCGGTTACATTTGATTTTTGAAGCGTTAAATTGCCATATAACGTGATGTTGGTTAATATTTGATGATTGGCAATAAATCCCAGGTTTTTTCTTAATTCAAACTCTAAACCATATACTTTAGCATTGTCAGCATTTCTAAGAAAGTAATATATATTTCCATTACTACTGTCAAAATTGAGTTCGGTAGGTTTATCAAATTTTTTAAAAAAAGCCCCTGCCGATATCACCTCGCCCAAGCCCGGAAACCATTCTGCCTTAAAATCGTAATTGTTGATTCTGGTGCTCGCCAAGCCCCTGTTGCTAAACTGCGCACCCAGATTAGGATCGTACCTGAAAAACTGGCTGTTATCCATCAGTTCGGGCCTGATTACAGTTGCGGATGTGGCAACCCTCAAATTAATTTGGTTAGTTGGGCTATAGGTAAGGTTTGCGGAAGGTAACCATTGCCATTTTTTTTCTGCAGGTAATTTAAATTCTGTGCCACCACCTTTAACATTAGTTTCGTTTCTTACTTCTGTGTACTTAAAGTACTCGGCCCTTAAGCCCCATACTAATCGAACTTTTTCCGTCAACCGGTCATCAAGCATTACATAACCTGCGTGCGTATTACTATAACCTTCGTAACCATCATTTTTTAATGTCCAAGGGTTTATAGCATAAGTATAGCTGTTGATATTAAAATTTGCAGGGTTTATCATTTCGCTTATAGGGATATATCTTAAGCTGTCGGCTATGTTTGGGTTATTAACCAAACTTGCAATTTGCCAGCCGAAACCCGCTTTTTTATTGATGCCGAAATAGCCGGTCTTTACCGTATTCCGTGTGCCTGAAAGTTTAAATGGGGTAGATGCATCTAAACTCCACGAATAGTGCCGTTCGCTGTTGCTGTAATCGTGGCGTGAGGTTGGAAGTATATTTCCCTCTATTAATTGTGAGGTAATATAATAGTACAGGTATTCTTTGCCAATAAGTTTAGGCATACTGGTAGCTATGCCCATGTCTTTTTCCTTTCTTTCAATGGCTGTTCGTGCCGCATTCCATTCTAGCTTTACTTTACCTAGCTGGTGCTGGCCGCTTAATTTATTTTGTAAAAGATCAGTAAATGTAGGGTCGTCTATTTCCTGTATGCGGTTTGGTGGAAAGCCTGTTCCTACCAAGGTGGATCCATCATTATTATCATAACCAATAGTTCTTACCAGTTCATTATTATATAAATGGGTATAAGTGTTGCGCAGGCTTAAGCGGTTTTGCCCCAGTTGTAAACCAATGTTAAATAATGCGCCTAAAGTGGTGTTGAACAGGTATTTATTTCCGTTATTATTATATCTGTACTCCCAGTCGCCCCGGCGTACATTATCAATCTGGTTAATGTTTTGTGTATTTCTGTAAGTAAGCGAGCCTGTAAAACCCAGTTTATTCTGTTTGACCGTATCAAGCCCTAGTAAACGGCCGATGGTAAACTGATAATTTTGGGAAGGAGCCGTTTTATATTTATAAATGGTAAAATTATCATTCGTAAATTTTTTACTTTGGTCTTCAACCATTTTGTTGTAAGCGGCATCAGTTAAATTAATATTAGGTTCTACACCACGATTTGTGTGCTGCAAACCCTCAGGAAAATCCCTTCTGCCATCATCAAAACCAAAATAATCATATTTACCACGTTTACGGCTTAAAAAATCTTTGCCTGTACTTTGATCGTTATAAGAAGTACCTGCTGTAAAGCTCATGAAATTTTCGGCAGGGATATCTTTGGTGTTAATCTGGATCAGCCCGCCACCAAAACTGGCATTCATATCAGGCGTGGCGGTTTTACTCACCACAACATTATCAACCAAATTGGAGGGGATAAGATCAAATGAGAAATTACGCGTTTGTGCCTCGGCACTTGGAAGCAAAACGCCATCCAGCTGGGCCGAATTGTATCGTTCGCCAATACCCCTTACAATAACAAACTTATTGTCTACGGTATTTACCCCACTAATGCGTTTCAAACTTTCACCGATATTTTTATCTGGTGTTCTGGCAATTTGATCGGCACTAATTCCGTTGCTAATTTCAGATGCATTTTTCTGGCGGGCCAGTAATCCTTCAACCGAAGCTTTTTTATAGCTGGCGGTTACAGTCACATCCTGTAGGCCTTTAGCATCGGGTTTTAACGAAACGTTTAATGGTGTATTTTTATCAGCCTTTACATTTACCTCGCTAACGCGCTGGGTAACAAAAGAAATATAACTAATCTCTACCGTGTAAGTGCCTGGTTCAATGCTTAAAGTATAACTTCCATCGCTGGCGGTTTGCGTGGCTTTACCGGTTTGGACAACCTTAATGGAGGCGCCAGGAAGGGTTTCACCTTTTTCATCAAGTATTTTTCCTGATATGCGCCCAGGTTTTACCGGATCAGGAAGTTTGTAAAGCAATATGGTATTGGTATCGGCAAATCTGTAGGCTACCCTGGTTCCTGAAAGTATTTTTTTGAGGATCAGCTCAAGTGGCATGTCTTTCACTTCGAGGCTTATCTTGTTATTCTGGCTAAAAATCGATCTATTGTAATTGATCGACAGGCCTGCTTTTTCTTCTAAAAGACTAAGGGCATCAGAGATGCTCATTTCAGCTATCTTAATGCTTACGCCACTTTCTCCTGGTGTTTGCTCAAAGCTTCTTGCTATTGCCTGATTAAACAAAAGGGTGCACAGCATCAGCATAAATGCGGCCGGTCTGTAATTGAAATTGATAATATATTCTTTTATATATTCATAAAATCCTATTTTCATAGGTTCAAGATGTTTTTTAATTCTCACGGGTTAAAAACTTTTGTTTAGGAGCTGGATTGTTCGAGCAATCCGGCTCCTTGTTTGTGTTAAGCGGTTTAATTTATTTTTCATAGGTATAAATCCGGTAATGTTGCGCCTGTATACTGCGCCATTAAGTATAAGCTAACCTATCATTGGCAGCCCTCCCCCCATACGGTAATTTTTTTAGTACCTGCATCTATTTTGTATTTTAGGTGTTTCCCACTCATCACATGGAGCTCTTCCATTACATTGGTGATGCTTTTGTTCGAAAAAGTGGCGTTAAACCTGCATTGATTAAGTTTATTGCGCTTTAGCTCAATGTGTACATTGTAATATCTTTCCAATGATTTGAGCATATTTGACAGCGTTACATCTTTAAAAGCGAAGCTGTTTTTGATCCAGGCATTTACTTCTGTTACCCGTTCAGTGCGTACCGTATAATTATGCTCCTTTAAATGATACAATATTTTCATGCCAGGAGTAAGTAGCGAAAGTTCTTTTAGTTTACCCTGGCTGTTCTCCGAAACTTTTACTTTACCAGTTCGCACGGCAACACTAAAGGTTCCATCTTTCGGGTAAGCATAGATATTAAACGAGGTTCCCAAAACCTGTGTCTGCATTTGCCCGCTGTGTACAATAAAAGGACTGGTGGTATCGCGTTTTACTTCAAAAAAAGCTTCTCCATCGAGCTGTATATTTCTTAAACTGCCTTTCACAAAGTGCGATGGCCAGGTAAGCTTACTTCCGGCACCAAGGTATACGATAGAACTATCAGGTAAAATCAACTTCACTTTTTCACCTTTTTGAGTGGTTTTACTTAAAAAAGCAATGGCCGTTTGTGAAGGTTGTTGTGTTTTCTTATAAGTATACCACCCAAGTGATGCAGAAATGATGACCACAATTGCAGCGGCATATTTTAATAGCGGGAAGAGTGATCTGCTTTTTGGCTGGCGTTCTTCAACTTTATCCCATATCTGGGCTAGTCCCTGAACAGCGGTTAATGAGTAATCGGTTTCATTTGTTTGTTTTGTCCAGACCCTTTCCATTACGCCATGAAATTCACTATCGGCGTTCGCTGGGTCGGCCAGGTACGCCATCAGGATTTTTTCTTGCTCCGGATCGGTTTTACCTGCCAAATATTGTTCAAATAATATTTTAATGTTTTCTTTCACTTTAATGTTTTTAAGCTTTTATGCTGCGCACTACTGGATATATGCACGAAACCCTGGATACAGCTATGCAGAAAAATATTTTTTTTAGTATAAATCGTAAAGTTCTGTTTAGTAGTGTGTTGTACTGTGTCGGAATAGTAACCAATGATCTTGCAGTAACTAATTCTTGATTCGTCACCCTGAATTTATTTCAGGGTCTTACTTGCAAGATAGATCCTGACCACGAAGTAGCTATTAGCCTAAAAATTAATAAGCACAGCTAATAAAACAAGCTCAGGAGGACGCGTCTTGGGGAGGCGCTATAAAAATCTTAATGTCCTTAATTTCTTAATGGTGAAACGACGGAAGATAGAAAATGGATAATGGGACAGGGCATTTTTCTTAAGGCGCCACGCCACCCATTAACAAAACAATACCAGTAAAGATAAGATTGTTTCTGGAGCGTACGTTCTAAAGTATTTCCGCATAATTCCAAGCGATTTTTTGAGGTGATTGTTTACCGTGTTTTTGGAGATGCCCATCAACTGCGATATTTCCTCATGTGTATGGTGATCATTTCTGCTCATCAGGTATATTTTTTTTACCTGCGGAGAAAGACTTTCTATCGCTTCCTGTGCAATCTGTTTAGTTTCTTTGGCATTAAGTTCGTCTTCTATGGCATTAAAAGATTGCTCATGCTTCAGGTTTTCATTGCTATAGGCTTTTTCTTTGGCTTTTTTACGAAGTGTAGAGAGGAAATTATTTCGGATAAGCGTATAAAGAAAGGCATCAAAATTCTTTTCCGGATCGATCTTCGATCTGTTTTCCCAAAGCCTCACAAAAACATCCTGTGTTAGTTCTTCAGCTTCTTCTTTGTCTCGTGTAAAATGGTAAGCATAACCGTATATTTTTTTGCGGTACTGATGGTAAATTTCATTAAAAGCAGCTGAATTGCCAGTTTTTACTGCATTCAGGAGTTTTGCGTTTTTAAAATCTTCCAACTGTTCCATAAGTAGCGGTTATGGGAGGCAAGTTAGTGGTCGCGTTTAAAGTTAATGTTAACACAATGAAAACCTTTTCTATCACCTTAGTCGGTGCGTAGTTACGGTACTCTTTTGGGCAGATTCTGCCCCCGAATCCATTAAAATACGATCTGCCCGAAAGGTTTCGGAAACCACTTTATTTATGGCAACCGAAGTTTTGATGGCTTTGCCTGTTATCGCAGCAATTGCTGCTTTTACCATCGGATCTGCAGCATCACCCAGTTGAAGCAAGGGCAAAATACTCAGTTCATTGATTGCGATATCAGGGTTGATTCCGGTACTATAGCCGCCGATGCCCTGTGCATTAAAAAGTTTATAAACAATCGGGTGCATTTCCCAGTTCACCTGTTTCGGACTTCGGGCATCAAATATCCTGAACGATGCTTCATCCTTTCCCCTTGTTTTTTCGCCGATTACCACCACCTGGATAAAAGGCTTAAGGTTATTGATCATGACTTCTGATGCAGATGCTGTGGCGGCTGTTGATAAAATATAAACCCGGCTTAGGCCAAGGTTTTGTTGCAAGAGGGTATTGAAATTTACGGTACCATCGAAAGTAGCCGCAGTACCGATAGATTCTGTTTTGGCCCCGCCATTTTTATTGCCCCTGTAGGTAATGAAAGGTTTATCGAACGATACATTTTTGGCAATCATGGCACACAAGCCAGCTGCTTCTGCTACCTGGCCACCCGCGTTATAACGGAGATCGAGGATAAGTTCGGATACACCTGCTGTTTTAAAATTACTGAAAATAGGGGTGAGCGAGCTGGCCAAACCGCCATTAAAATCCAGGAAATAGAGGTAACCAATTTTTTTTCCATCACTTTCTATAACCTTACTAATTTCCCGTTGGTCTAGTATGATACCTTTATTTAATTCAACACTGCGCGTATCTGTCCAGGTATTGTTATTCAGCTCGGCTAAACCTAATGAAAAGCGGTCGCTGTTTAATATTTCGGTTTGTAAAGCTTGTGCATTACCAGCGGTTAAGGTTTTGCCATTAATTTTACTGATATAATCTCCACGTTTTAAACCAGCCCTTGAAGCTGGAGAATCTTTTAGTACAACTTTAATGATCCCGATAACCTTAGTGCTGTTTTGGTCGCTTACCATTGCATAATCAAAACCAAAATTTCTATTACTTGGAGTCGTTGTGGTGGGGTCGTTAGGGATACTGATATAGGAGAAGCGATCGGATGAATTGCGGATGGAGTTAAAAAAATCTTTTGGTGATAAACTGAGATTAGGATCAGCAGGCAATTGCTCATTCCAATAGTAGTAGCGTTTAAGGCTATCGAGTATCCAGGTGTTGATGTTCTCATTGCTTCCAATTGGATAATCGGGCTTTTTACTGCCCTTTTTACAAGATGGCAGAATGGCTAAAAATAGCATGACAAGATAAATGCTGTAATAAGTTGTTCTTTTTAAATGGG
Organism: Pedobacter sp. GW822-FHT03F06; assembly: GCF_058801365.1. NCBI lineage: Bacteria > Pseudomonadati > Bacteroidota > Sphingobacteriia > Sphingobacteriales > Sphingobacteriaceae > Pedobacter > Pedobacter sp. GW822-FHT03F06. The sequence continues at coordinate 39,853 of NZ_JBXANE010000014.1, read as the reverse complement.
TTATGGGGTTTGTCATTGCCTTTCCTAATTTTAGAGCAAACTTAAAGCTACTATTGTTAAGCCGTGATTAATTTTTAAAGCGCGTTTATCTATCGCATATAGCCTTAAAAGGAATGGTTTCGTTTATTAAATTATTATTACAGGATCGGTTAACCTTAACATAACAATAATTAAACATTGGCTTTTATAATGTTAACTTTGCGCTGTGAATTTTCCGCTCTATATCTATTACGAACTGCTGATCCGTTTATCTGAAATTGAATCGGAAATCGGGCATTATGTATCCTCAACTGCAAATGAAGAAGTTTGCATATTGCGTACTACAAACGGTACCGTAAAAGTTCCGGTTAACTTTTTAAAGCGACAGGCCGAAAATCCGAACCTGATCAACAAAGACGAATTAATAGCATTAAGCAAAGGTTTTAAGCCTAGCTATGAGTAATTCTGCAGGCGGGCAAATAAATCACTTCCAAATAAACTTAAGACTATTTTTTTTGGTGAAAATATAATCGTTTATCCGCCTAATTTAAGTGTAGGAGAAGATTAAACCAGGTCATAGTTGTAATATCACCTGGCATTAATCGTTTTATTTTATCGCGCCAAAAGCTGCGAAATAAGAATTTTTATGCAGAATTTCGGTAACGCTAAACCCAACTTTTTGCAATAAAGCAAGTTGATAGTTTAAAGAACGAGGGGTATCTTCATATTCAATATAATCAAATACCTTTTGCTTATATGCTGCACCGCCAAGTGTTTCCAGGTAGGCTCCGTACTGATCTTGAAAAAGGTTATCGATCAATACAGAATCGTGTGCAATGAGGTCTGAAATCCAGATACTGCCACCAGGTTTTAAAGCCCGGTAAACTTTAGTAAAAACAAGTTCCCAATCGGCATCGGTGCGCAAATGATGAAATGTTGCCGCAGCAAGTATAATATCGAAATGATGATCAGGTAAATTAAGGTTCCGCATATCGTCCTGTATAGCAGTTACTGTTCCCGTGGTTTGTGCCGATACCCTATCAGTTGCACGCGCTAGCATCGGTAAACTTAAATCGTTAAGTGTACAGTTAAGGTTTGGAATTTTACTGAGCATTTTTAAGGTGTAATTGCCCGCACCACATCCAATATCCAACAGTTCTTTCGCATTTGGATTAATGTATCTGGCTGCTCCGGTACATAACTCCATAGTAAGTGGCGCATCGATGGTGGTTTGCTGTCCGCTCTCTAAGTTAGAGAAACGTTCTACATCGTTATCAAACCTTGTTTTAATTTCTTCATTTGTTGCCTTATGCGAATAATCTTTATTCATTGCTTTAATTTTTTTGTAAAGTTAGTGCTGTTAATCATATTTGTAAAATATCAATTTTAGCATATCACGATACCTATTAAGTATTATAAATATGGAACTCAGACATTTGTTGTATTTTAAAACTGTTGCAGAAGAACTTCATTTTACTAAAGCTGCAGCAAAACTTTTCATTTCGCAGCCCCCGCTGAGCAGGCAGGTTAAAGAACTGGAAGAAGAACTCGAAGTACAATTGTTTGTTAGGAGTAATAAGCGGGTTGCATTAACAAATGCCGGAAAGTACTTTAAGGCTGAAGTAGATGCCATGTTTGCCAAACTGGAAGAAAGTAAAGAAGTGGTCCGTAAAATTCATGAAGGCGTTAGCGGCGAATTAAAGATTGGCTACATCAGCTCTGTTTACCAATCGCACCTGGCAGAAATTTTAAAATTAATGCACCAGGAATTCCCTTATCTGAAGACGAGTTTGTTTGAAGTACCTACACTTGCTCAAATTAAAGAATTAGAACATGGTGGTTTAGATGTGGGGATTTTAAGAGCCCCGGTTTTATCAGAAAAATTGAAAGTAGAATCTTTGTTTTTTGATCCTTTTGTGGTGGTTATTCCTTTAACCGACCAAAAAATTGATGCCAGGAACGGACTTGCCGATTTTTTGAAGAAAAGTCCGTTTATATTCTTTAATAAAGATTTTGCGCCTCAGTATAACCAGAAACTGATGGAAATTTGCCAGCGGATGGGCTTTAGTCCAGATATTACCCACGAGGCCAACAATGTACACTCTATATTACAGCTGGTAGAAGCAGGCCTGGGGGTATCTATTCTGCCCTTGTCGTTAAAAAAACAATATGCACAGCTGAAAGTATCTTTTATTGAATTTGATGCTATTCCGGTTAATACCGAAGTGGTATTAGCTTATAAGGAATCGAATAAAAATCCCGCATTAACCTGGTTTATTAAACACTATGCCGAGTTAAAAATCAATTGATTTTCAATAAGGTCAACATAACGAAATCAAGTACCATTATTAATCAATATAATCCATTGATTACAGACTGGAAAAATTGTAAGAAAGGCTGTTCTCCAATAGGAGACAGTCTTTTTATAAACTTCAAAAATCCTATAGCCACCCATTGAGCGTTATTTTTCAAAAAGAAACGGTCAACTGCATAAACATGGTCAGGAAAATGGATTGATGTAAAATTAACCCTAAAAAGCTAGTTGATTTCCGATTTTCTACCCTATCATTTCCGATTTTCACCTCTTTTAAACTTGTAAAAGCACAAATTTGCCGCAACCAACATCAAAAGCCTGTGTTAAGGCTTAATGCAAAATGAATTTTACAAATTTACCTAACCTATGAAGAAATTATTGTTCGCCGTATGTTTTCTGGCTGCAGCAGTAATGGCTAACGCACAACAGGCAGCTGATGAAAAAAAAGCAATGAAAAACCTGCTAGACAGGCAATTTGAATTTGCGCAGAAACAATATCGGTTACTGGCCAAAAACACACCGGCAGACCGCATGCCGAAAACCTATTACGCAAAAAATAATAAGCTGGAAACCAGCGATACCAAATGGTGGTGCAGTGGTTTTTATCCGGGTTCGCTACTTTATATTTATGAATATACCAAAGATTCCGGTACCTTAAAAGAGGCAGAAAAACGCCTTGCTGTACTCGAGAAAGAGAAGCATTATACCGGAAACCACGATTTAGGTTTTATGATGTTATGTAGTTTTGGCAATGCCTACCGCATTACTGGTAATGCGCGATATAAACCTACTATCGATACTGCCGCTGCTTCACTTGCCACACGTTACCGTCCGGCTGCTAAAGTAATCCAATCGTGGAATAGTAGTAAACAATGGAAAGGCCCTGTTATTATTGATAATATGATGAATCTGGAGTTATTGGCATGGGTGTCTGATCATGGTGGCGATCCGAAATACAAGAAAATTGCCATCAATCATGCCGATACTTCGCTTAAAAACCATTTCAGATCAAACTATAGTTCCTACCATGTAGTAGATTACGATATGACCACTGGCAAAGTGCTTAAAAGGGGTACAGCCCAGGGCGCGTTCGACGAATCGGCCTGGAGCCGCGGGCAGGGCTGGGGATTATACGGTTATACCATGATGTACCGTTTTACCAAGAACAAACATTACCTTAATCAGGCAAAAAACATTGCCAGATTTATCATCAACCACCCGAATATGCCTGCCGATCAGATTCCATATTGGGACTTTAACGCACCGAACATTCCAGATACTTACCGCGATGCATCTGCCGCTGCGGTTATTGCCTCTGGTTTGTTAGAATTAGGACAGTATGCAACAAAAAGCGAGCGAAAATTATATGTAAGCGAAGCAAAGAAAATGATCATTTCACTTTCATCTGATACGTATACTGCAAAGCTGGGTGAAAACGGCGGCTTTTTACTGATGCACAGTACAGGAGCCTTACCCCTTAAATCAGAAGTCGACGTTCCGCTGAGCTACGCCGATTATTACTATCTAGAGGCGCTAATGCGCTATAAAAACTGGTATTTATAACACACATAAAATGGAAAGAAGAAAATTTATAGGCGCGTTGTCATTAACTGGCGTATTTGGGCTGTTTAATCCTAACGAAGTTTTATCTGCTACAAAAGTTAATAAAAATACAGGTGCTCAACCAAAAAACGACAGAGAATATTGGTATAAACTACTGTATAAAATTGCCAGCCCCGTTGTTTCCAATTTGGCCAATGGAACCCTGATTAAAAATATGCCAGTGGTTACGGCACCGAAATTCGACTCCAGAACACCTGCTGTATCGTATTTAGAAGCTGTTGGCCGTACCTATGCCGGAATTGCACCCTGGCTTTCGTTACCTGATGATACCACAACCGAAGGTGTTTTAAGAAACACATTGAAATTACAGGCCATTCGGGGATTAGATAGCTGTTTTGCGGCAAACAGTCCTGATAAACTAAATTTTACCAAAGATTATCAGCCGATTGTTGATTCTGCCTACCTGGCACAAACTTTTTTAAGGGCACCTAAAGCTTTATGGGAGCCTTTAAAGCCCGAAACAAAGCGCGAAATTATTGCTTCATTTAAATCGTTAAGGAACAGAAAACCCTTTAAAAATAACTGGCTGTTATTTGGTTCTATTACCGAAGCCTTTTTATTATCGATTGGCGAAGCACACGATGAAAGCCGCTTAAATGAGGGGGTAGATACTTTAAACGCATGGTATAAAGGAGATGGCTGGTACGGTGATGGCGTAAACATGGCTTTTGATTATTACAATTCATTTGTAATCCATCCGATGATGGTGGATACGCTGGCTGTTATGCTCGATAAAAAGTTAATCAAAAAAGAGCGGTACGATCTTGCCGTAAAAAGGATGCAGCGTTACGTAGTAGGACAAGAGCGTATGATTTCTCCTGAAGGAACCTATCCACCAATTGGGCGTTCAATTACCTATAGAACCGGCGCTTTTCAGGCATTAAGCCAAATTGCTTTAATGCATAAGTTACCAGCCACTATTCAGCCTGCTCAAGTGCGTTCTGCCTTAACTAAAGTAAAACAGAACATATATGATGTTCCCGGAACTTTTGATGCAAAAGGATGGTTACAGCTTGGTTTTTGCGGCCATGATCCTGAAATAGCAGATTATTATACTTCTACAGGCAGTTTGTATATGGCTACACTATCATTCCTTCCTTTGGGCTTGCCGGCTAGCGATGAGTTTTGGGCGGCACCTTCTGCAGAGTGGACATCAAAAAAAGCCTGGGCAGCAAAACCGTTCTCCAAAGATTATCATGTAGATTTTTAGTGAGATAATTGGTCTGGAAGTATCGTCATTTCGACCGTAGTGTTCCAAAGGAACTCCTTTGGAGGAGAACCCGAAAATTCCTCACCGGCCCTCACTAGCGCAAGTCCAATGTCATTATGTTAAGGGATAAATCGCAAAAGCTTGTCACCCTGAGCGTAGTCGAAGGGCATTTAGTTGTGTTTTATCGATCTCAAGAAGTCTTCTACTAAGCTCTCCACAGGAGTCCTTTGGACAGACTGACGACTGTGTTGCTTAACTTAATGACATTGAGCGCAAGTCTTAGGTGCTAGGGCAGTGTTGTTGGCAGCCTTGTGCTTTAAAATTTTCTTAAGAGATTAATATATTGATCTGACTAAAGCACAAGTTGGGCCTTTTACTTGTGCCAGAGGCGCTAAAACTTGCGCTAGAATATGAGGTGATATCCCGAATAAAAAAATGGGAAAAGGAAATAAACGCAATTAAGTTTGAGAAGAGGAAATTAGACTTGCAAGATTATTTTAGCATAGATATTCGGTTCGGAAAAACTAAGGGTTAGGGCGGGCTTGGTTCGGAGTTGGTTCGGACTTAAAACAGTGTTGTGACAATTATACCCGAACTAACTATGTTTTAAATCCCTGTTAAATTTGCTGAAATAGTATATCGATTACAATTCTTTTTTTATCTTAGTGTTAATCATCCCATAATTTTTAAAATTATGGCAATATTTAAACAAGGAATCAACGGTGGTTTCACCGGGAAAGTTGGGAGCGTAATAGGCTATCAACTAAATGGACAATGGGTAATGAAAGCTTTACCTAAATCCAGTGTAAAAAACAAAAAAGGCACAGCCCAGCAAAAGCGTTGCAGGTTTGGTTTTACCAGGATGCAGCATTTCCTTAAACCCTTAATTACATTCATTAGGGTAGGGTACAATCTCGAATCTAAACTGAGGATGATGACTGCGCATAATGCAGCCAAGTCGTACAATATGCTCAACGCATTAGATGCAAATGGCGAAATTGATTGTGCAAAAGTATGTCTAACCTTTGGAACTTTGTTGGGTGCAGAAAAACCCAGCGTAGCTAAAGACGATGTGGGCCTTCATTTCAGCTGGGAAAATAATACAGCTAATAACTCGATTAGGGAAACAGATCAGGTGATGGTAATTGCCTATAATGTTAAAGCCCAGCGAACTTATTTTAAACTCAGTGGCGCAAGAAGAATTGATGGCATGGAGACAATCGAAATCCCCGCATTTGAAAAAGACAATGAACTGCATACCTGGATTTCATTTATTTCAGATGACAGGCAGTCTATTGCAATGAGTAGCTACACAGGAAATATTATCATTTAAGATGCCGATAACCAGCCGTACTCCATTAAAATATTATCAAGGCAATTTATGATTGATAATGCTGAGAAACCAGCTTATGTACGTCGCTAAACGCTATATGAGCGCACAGAAATAAATATTGTTGAGGGATTGATGTTACAGGCCATTGGAAGATACTTTTGGTTTAGTAAAGGCTTTGGATAAATAGATTGGAAAAAACATAATCTATGGATATCTCTCCATCAAAAACAAATGCTTAATTAATTCTGATCAGCAGTTTGTTCTAGGAACTTATGAAATTGGCGATAGAGAGTCAATCAATTTGCTTTATGCAAGGTATATTATTTGATTTTTATAAATTTACAGCATGAAACAAGCAGAGACCGTTATCGATTTTTACAACAGGCTGCCGAGCCATGCGCCCACAGATGTTCCGCTCGATAATGCTGGCATTGGGCACATAAACGTGTTTACAAGAGAGAGCTGCGCCGTAGTAAGTCCATACAGTCGCCGCGATTTTTATAAGGTTTCACTTATTATTGGTAAGGGAAAGATCTATTATGCAGATAAGTGGATACAAATTGACCGGCCTGCGCTGCTGTTTTCAAACCCTATTGTGCCTTATTCCTGGGAAGCAGACTCAGATCAGCAGTCGGGCTGGTATTGTCTTTTTACCGAAGATTTCATTCAGCATAGCGAACGGGTAAATAACCTGCGCGATTCGCCTTTGTTTAAGGTTGGCTGTAATCCGGTATTCTTTCCAGATGAAGTTCAATTGCGCGAGTTTTCGGCCATATTTCAAAAGATGCAGGCAGAGATGAACTCAACTTATCCGCACAAGTACGATGTACTGCGTAGCTATTTGCACCTGCTGATTCATGAGGCGATGAAAAATAATCCGGCCACAAATTTTAATACCTACGCTAATGCCTCTTCAAGGGTTTCTGCCTTATTTCTTGAACTGCTGGAAAGGCAGTTTCCAATAGATTCTCCTACGCTTGTACTCAAACTGAAAACCCCTGCCGATTATGCCGACGCTTTATCCGTACACATCAATCACCTTAACCGTTCTGTAAAAGAAGTTACCGGTAAAACCACAAGCGCTCATATCGCTGCCAGGATCGTTAAAGAGGCTAAGGCACTATTGCAGCATACCGACTGGAATATCGGTGATGTTGCCTACAGCCTGGGCTTTGAATACCCTTCTTATTTTACATTGTTCTTTAAAAAACACACTGGTTCTGCACCTACTAGACTAAGAGAGACTGTTTGAATATTATAACGATCTGTTTGATGCTTATAAGTCGTGGTTTTGCTTTCTTATCTACATTTGAGGGAACAAAATCTTATCAAAATGAAATATAGAAATTTAGGGACAACCGGCGAGAAACTGTCTGCACTTGGCTTGGGCTGCATGGGCATGAGTTTTGCGTATGGGCCTACAGACGACAAAGAAAGCTTAGCGACACTTGAAAAAGCACTTGATCTTGGGATCAATTTTTGGGATACGGCCGATATGTATGCAAACGGAGCCAATGAAACGCTCATTTCTAAGGTACTTGTACCTAACCGTAACAGGGTATTTATTGCAACTAAATTTGGGTTCCGTTTTAAAGATGGAATTGCCGGCCCCAGCAGCGCAACGGGAACCTATTTTGATGGTTCTCCCGCCTGGATGAAAGTTGCCGTTGAACAGAGCCTGAAACGATTGAAAATCGATACCATAGACCTCTACTATGCCCATCGGGTTGACCCGAACATTCCGATTGAAGAAACCGTTGGCGCTATGGCCGATCTGGTAAGAGAGGGGAAAGTACGCTATCTTGGACTTAGCGAGGCTTCTGTTTCTTCTTTACGCAAAGCACATGCCGAGCATCCGATTGCTGCATTGCAAAGTGAGTACTCGTTGCTTACAAGGGATGTGGAAAATGGGATATTGCAGACTACCCGTGAACTTGGCATTTCACTTGTACCTTATTCTCCGTTGGCTCGGGGGCTGGTTACCAATACACTTGATGTAAATATCCTGGCTGAGGATGATTTTAGAAGAACCCTGCCACGTTACCAGCAAGAAAATATTATAGGTAACAATAGGCTCATTGCTGAATTTGCTGCACTGGCAGGTACCAAGGGCTGCACGCCTGCACAGCTAGCCCTTGCATGGGTACTGGCGCAGGGCGATGATATTATCCCGATTCCGGGCACGAAAAAAAGAAAATACCTGGAAGATAATGTAGGTGCCATTGAAGTTGAACTGACAGTTGACGATCTTACAGCGGTTGATGAACTGATCAAGCGATATCCTATCACTGGCGAGCGTTATAGTGAAGGGGCAATGAAGATGGTTAACCACTAAGGGACTTCGATGACATGCTTATAGTTGGTGGGGCATTGGCATGAGCCAAAGCTTAAATAATACGCCTAGCCCTTGCTAGCGCAAGTCTTAGTGGTTTGGACAATGTGGGCTGGCTGACTTGTGCTTTAAAGTTTTTTGATTAATGTATTAATTTAAAGAAAGCACAAGTCAGGCCTTTGCTTGTGGCGGGGCGCTAAGACTTGCGCTAGATGGGGTTTTCGGGTTTAAATGGGCAAATAGGTAGCTATTATGAATTTATTCCTATCTTTTTTATTTTGTAAAATTTATACCATTGTTTATTCCATCATATTATTTGCCAGATAATATAATTGATTACTAATTCCGTCCGGTTTTAATCGTTTTCGTTTTTACAAAACCGATAAGTTCGTCCCGGTAATTCTCGCCAATGGTTAGCAACAGATCGTTTTTCATGCGCACCAGGTTGTTCTCAATTTCCTCTAAATAGTTTCTTGAAATAATAAAAGATCTGTGAATCTGAATAAATGAATGGTTATTCTTAAGTATTTCTTTAATTTTTGTAAGGGTTATATGTGCTACAACAGTTTTCTGAGTAGTATATATTGAAATGTAATTCTGAATACTTTCAATTGCTATAATTTCATCAAACCTTATTTTTACCAATTTCGACTTATCATTTTTACTTTTAATAAAGAAATATTGATCATCAACTTTTTTCTTTTCTTGGAAAGGAAGTATCCGTCTACATTGTAATTTATGCAGCACTGTAGCAAAATGGCCTAGAGAGAAAGGTTTGAGGAGAAAAGCATCAGCCTCGATTTCAAATGCATCCAGTGCGTATCTGGAATGGGCTGTTGTAAAAATCAGGTTTCTTGTTTTACTGCGGATAATCTTGGCTAAATCTATTCCCGAAAGGCCTGGCATTTCGATATCCATGAAAACAATATCAAGATTATCTCCTGAAATAATGTGGTTCATTGCCTTAATGGGGTCGGTAAAACTTTCTAAAAGTTCATAATCGTCAAGAGTTGTGAGGTAATCACATAGTAGTTCTAAGTTTGCGGGATCGTCATCGACCGCAATACAGTTAAATTTCATATAGAGAGCACTTTAAAGTTCAAATATAATAATCTGTAGCGTACGATTGACAAAAAAAGAGGTTTCATCATACATTTTATCGTATTCGTGGTATCATAATACCACTTACGTGTAATGGAAGCGGTTAGCTATATAAAATCTCTTTTTTTTCTATCATCTTCGATCTGGAGTTCTCAAGCTTCACAAACAAACTAATTACTGGATAGATCGGTCATTAAACGTGTAAAAATGAGTTGGCCTATAGTAAATATTTTCTTATGTAATGGGTAGTAATGCACAGTCTGCTTATGTTGGATGTTGCAGTTGTTGTACTATGGTATATAAGCGAAAAAATAAAAATAATGATGAACCAAACCCGTTTCTGTACTTTTTCTGGCAAACCGCTAAAAAGTTTTTTGTCAATCATTTTTTTGATCCATATCCACAGTTTTTGCTTTGCTCAAACCTTTGAGGCAGGTGTCCATATACCTGCAGTGGCTTACAATCCTGCTGATCGATTTAATTACTTAGGTAAAGATGTATCTCATTACGGTTTAGGTTGGTATGGCGAAGAAAATGGTGTTCCTCCCTATGCTTATTTATCAGGATTTCAGGGGATAAAACTATTTACGCAGGGTATTCCCCGTTTTCATTTGGATGGAGCAGGTAACCTTGGGCTTGGTACCATGAATGCCAATGCCAGGTTGCATGTAAATGGTACCGGTATCTTCGAGGATAACGTGAAAATACTGGCTAAATATGCTGCATGGGGCGAGGGCTTATTGATTGTAAAACCAAATGGCTGGGCAGGATTACGCCTTGCCAAAAACGATCCTTCTGGTGGAGATTATAACGGAAACTGGGCATTGGGCTATACCGATTACTCCGGAAATGACTTTACTATAAGCAATCACTATAACAATGTTCAATATAACGACATTTTTCATATCCGTGCAGATAACCGCTTTGTTGGGATTGGTACAGCCAACCCAACATCAAAATTAGAGATAGCGGGCGGTGATCTCTCTGTTTCGGGGAATTTAATGGTATCAACAGGTAATGCAACAGGAGGTGGGATAAAACTAGCTGATGACGGGGATATTGTTGACCTGAATGATGGATGGGCCACTCATCGTTTTAGTAATGGAATTAGAATTACAAATGCAAATAGTGGCGGAGATCCAGTCATCCAGCTTGCCAATAACAGTATCATTCCAAGTTATTTCAACGTAGGTAAGGTAGGTATTGGCACTGTTAATCCATTGGGTTTACTACACCTCAATGGCGCCTATGCGACAACAGATGGTGGTAATAGCTATCAGTTTGCTGGTACTGGCTTGGTTGTGCAGGCCAACACTGGTGGCAGAATAGCCGATAGAGGCGCACAGATAGAATTTGTTGTGCCTGCTTCCGTAGATGGAAGTAATCCCTGGGGCCAGGGAAGGATTATTACAGTAGCGGGAAATAGCAACAATGGCGATGCTACAGGCAAAATGATTTTGGGAACGCGTAGGTCATTTAGTAAAAATGGTAAACCTGTTGAATGGTTTTATGGCGATGACATTGTAATAGTGGGCAATGGCAACGTTGGTATTAATACCCTCAATCCAACAGAAAAATTAGCAGTTAATGGCAAAATAAAAGCCCTTGAAATCCGCGTTGATGCACATGATATGCCCGATTATGTTTTTGAAGAGGACTATAAGGTTGGAACGTTGGAGGAGTTGGAAAGTTATATTAAAAAGAACAAACACCTGCCCGAAATACCGAGTGCTATTGAAGCTGAAAAGAATGGATTGGAACTGGGAGAAATGAATAAACTTTTACTTAAAAAAATTGAAGAACTCACCTTGTATATCATTGAAGAGCACAAGCTGAATGAAAAACAGGGAGACTTATTAGATGCCCAGCGTTTAAAGATCGCTGAATTGGAGAAAACACTAAAATCCCTTAATAAATGAAATTACCGTCTCATATAGCTTCTGTTTTTATGCTAATGGTTGCCTTTTCACATCTGGCAAATGCGCAGAATACTTTTCTTCCAAGTGGGCCGGCAGGGGTAAATACCTTGAATCCAGCAGGTCATTTTCAGGTAAAGGGAGATTCTTGGTTCGATGCTACCACCCGCATGCTCCTAACTAACAACTCAGCAGATTATGGTCGCACCACATTTATGCTTACAGGTCGTTTTCAGGATAACAATGATGCCTGGAGCTTTGGTTCGGGTGCCAGAAATGCCATTGTATTTGCCCAGAATGAATCGGGTTCAGGGCTTAATGTGGGCGCCTTGGGTGAGGAGAAGTTTTCGCTCCAGTTGGAAGGAAATTCCCGCTCACTTGGTTTTCTATCGAAACAAATGGGCAATACGCCCAATATGGTGATGAGCCAAAACGGCTATATCGGCATAGGGAGTGTAATCCCACGGGAAAAGCTCGACATATGGGGAGGCAGGGTTTCTATAACTGGAGATGACCATAATGGCACAGCACTGATTACTACTTATAACGGTCTGGCGCTTTATTCCAACAATCAATTGTCTAATGGGCTTTCCATTAGCCCTGATGGAAATATCGGCATAGGAACCGGTACGGCATATGCAGGCGCGAAGCTACATGTGCATGGTGGTGCAATGGTTTTGGGTAGCAACAGCGTTATTCATAATACAGATGGTTATTTGAGCCTTGGGAATATTCTAGAAAATTCCTCTCCGATAATTAGCGATTGGGCCGGTAAAACCACTATGCTGCTTAATGGTTTAGATTATTCTACTATCGGTTTCCACGATTCTGGGTCGAGGGTTGATTTTATTCGCGTAGGAAATGGAACCATGGAACTGGGCTATGATGGCGGGTTTGGGGCTCCTAATATCAAGTTTCCCGGTGGCATTTGGAACAGCGCGGGTAATGTAGGTATCGGAGTAAACAATCCCACTGAAAAACTCTCGGTTAATGGCATAGTTAAAGCCCGCGAAATCCGCGTGGACGGGCAGGGTGCACCCGATTATGTTTTTGAAGAAGCCTATCATAAACTTTCACTTGCCGAGGTTGAAAAATACATCCGTTCGAACAAACACCTTCCCGAAGTACCTTCTGCAAAAGAATTCGAACGTGATGGAATGGCTGTTGGTGAGCTGAATAAGCTGCTGCTAAAAAAGATAGAAGAACTCACCCTGCATTTAATTGATCAGGACAAAATGATTCGTCAACAGCAGATGGATATTGATGAACTGAAAAAAAGTACAGCGGCTAAAAGTATAAAAGGTAAAAACTAATGAAAATCGAGGGAATATTGCTTTATATCTTATTGATGTGCAATGGGACTGTTGTGTTTTCACAACAGTATGGTGGTTTCTTGGCTGATGCTGGATCCATTAATGAAACAGTAAGCCGGAATAAGATAAATATACATTCCTTACGGGATATAAAAGACAGTTCGCCTCCCGTTACTTCGATGAGGACGTTTGTTGGTCCTTATGCCCTGAGCACTTATGTAACCGGAAGCACAGATTTCAATACCTATCAGGAAGCTGGTCTATATGAATTTGAAACAGCAGGGGGAGTACTTACCAATACACCTCATGGCTCGGTAACCAGTTCTAATTTTAAGGTAATCAGTTTAGGGCAGCCTTCCAGAAATGCCCAGCTGATGTTTGAAACTTCAAATAATGCGGTATGGGTAAGAAATAACTGGGATTGGGGTACAGGTATGCAACATACACCCTGGGATCGTCTGGCCCTGATTTCGGAACTTGGTACTGCTGCTTTTGTAGGCTACGCTTATGATGCTGATGCCTATACGATGGCAAGAAGGGACGATGGAGGCCATATAAAGGCTAACTATTTCAGGACTCAGGCCATGCTTGAGGTCGGCTCAACAGCGCTTACCGGGATTTTTGCCTCCTCTGGCGATGAATTTATCCGAAAGTTTGATGTTACTAGTCTCCGTAATTTTCTTGGGATCCCCTCTCAAGGAGAGACGCTTGCCAGCATAACTGCAAAAAATAATCGTACATATGTCAATCTTGCCCTCAGCCGGGCAGATACACCAAATCCCAATACTTCAGGAACAGACCGTGACTACGGTAGCCTGGGTTTTTTCAATTCTGATTTCGGAATAGAAAATGCAAGGGTAGAGGCTTATTACGGCGTTGGCCAGCATGTTGACAGAGGCGGTTTAAAATTTTATACGCGTGAAGGCGATGGGTTACAAACCAGGATGACCATATGGCCAAATGGCAATGTGGGTATCGGTACATTGATGCCGGCAGAAAAACTTACTGTTGAAGGAAAAATCAAGGCCCGCGAAATCCGTGTGGACGGGCAGGGTGCACCCGATTATGTTTTTGAAGAAGCCTATCATAAACTTTCACTTGCCGAAGTTGAAAAATACATCCGTTTGAACAAACACCTTCCCGAAGTACCTTCTGCAAAAGAATTCGAACGTGATGGAATGGCTGTTGGTGAGATGAATAAACTGTTATTAAAAAAAGTAGAAGAGCTTACATTACATCTGATCGAAAAAGAGAAAGAACTGAAAAGCCAGGCTGACCGCTTAGAAAAAATAGAAAAACTGCTAAAAATTAATTAAAAATGAGCATTAGATTAAGCTATCTCATCATTTTCTTTTTACTTGGTGTAAAGAGCACAATGGCGCAGACTGGTGTTCGGAATGACGCGGGCCTACAAGGTAATGCCGGTGCAGTTTCGGGCTTTTTTGAAACTGTAGCGCCTACAAATTATCCTTCGGGCGCTGCTAGTTGGTGGCATTTGCTTGATGTAAGACATTCCAATGAGGTTAATAATTATGCCATGCAGATGGCCGGGAGTTTTTTTGATCAGAATTTCTATCTGAGGAAAACCAATGGTGATCCTCAACAACCCTGGTTAAGAATACTTACCGAAAGTAATGGTGTACTCAGTTCGGGGAATTTAAACATTCAAACCTCTATCGGACAGTCTTTTTTTACAGGCCATCAATTGGGAAGTACATATGGTTATGGGGCTGGCATTTTCAGGGCTTTAACCGATAATCCAAATGGCAGCCAGAATTTTTATTATGATGGCGTAACAGCTGGCAACCGCCTTTTTAGTGTAAGGGCAGATGGACAGGGCTATTTTGCGGGTAATCTGGGAGTAGGTATGCCCACTCCAATGGCTAAATTACACATTAGAAAAATGGATGCATTTACTGACGGCAATGCATCTGGCTCAACCATCGACAATTTATTGCTTATTCAGGCGCCTTATACTGGCTCCGATCCATCGTCAATGAACGGAGCAGGATACAAGTGGGGGATTCAGCTTTGGGGCAGAAATGATGTAGGTCAACTATCTGGAGATAAAAGCGTTGGGATTTACGCCGTAAGTGAAGATCCAGGTTTAGGGTTTAACCGGAGTGTTGGCTTGGCTTTACATACCAGCCCCTTTGATCAGGCCAACCGCGAGGTCGCCCGTATTACATCAAACGGTTTTTTGGGACTGGGCACTGCTAATCCCAGACAAAAATTTGATCTATGGGGTGGCAAATTAATGGTGACGGGAGAAGACCATAATGGTACAGCACTCGTTACCTCGGCAGCTGGTGTCGCTTACTTCGGCAATAATTTTTATGATAATGGACTCTCAGTTTCGAGCAATGGAAAAATAGGGATCGGAACTGCTGTTCCTGAAGGGAAACTTCATTTGAATTATGATGGCACGGCACTAAATGGGTCTAATCCTACTTTCGGAGGGAGCGGTCTGATCGTTCAGGCAGCAACAGGGGGAAGATTTTCGGACAAAGGCGCCCAGATAGAATTCGTAATCCCTGCAAATAGTGACGGCTCAAATTTCTATGGCCAGGGCAGGATTATTACTGTTGCTGGAAACCAGCAGAACAGCAACGCTGCCGGGAAGATGATTTTGGGTACCCGGCGGCTTTTTGACAAATATGGCAATGGGCAAAACTGGTTTTATGGGGATGATATCGTGATTGATGGTAAAGGCAATGTTGGTATTAATATTTCCAATCCTTCTGAAAAATTAACGGTAAATGGAACAGTCAAAGCCCGCGAAATTCGGGTTGATGGCCAGGGCGCACCCGATTATGTATTTGAAGAAACTTATCATAAACTTTCACTCGCCGAAGTTGAAAAATACATCCGTTTGAACAAACACCTTCCTGAAGTACCTTCTGCAAAAGAATTCGAACGCGATGGAATGGCTGTTGGCGAAATGAACAAACTGCTACTTAAGAAAATTGAAGAACTCACGTTGCACCTGATCGAACACGAACGTAAAATGAACGAGCAGGCCGAAGTATTGGCCAGGCAGCAAAAGGAAATAGCCGAACTTAAAGGAAATCTCAAATGAAACATTTATACATTTTAATCTTAGTGCTCTTTAGCGCTATGAACTTATCTGCCCAGCAGTTCAGTTTACCTGCCGATGGAAAATGGTATCTGGTGGCTAAAGTTGGTGGTTTGCACAGCGAATTTGAGTACACCTATAAACATACCACAGCACATAAGCCTTCATTGGTATCGGGTAGGATCCAGTTTATCAATTCTCAGAATTTTTCTATTCAGGAGCATCATAGTATGGGTTATGCAGCATGGCTGCAACCGCAGTTTGCACTATTAAATTTTGGAGGAGAAAGCCAAATATGGGTAAAAGCGGCAATAGGTGCAGATCTGGGGGTTTTTAAAGTGAGCAACTTTTTAGCAGGCGCATTGGAACTCGGTTCTATCAGTGACGACAACTTGAATGATAACGGCGCCATAGTAACCATCTTTAATACGATAAGAGACAATGCCCATACTTATGTTGGCAACCTGAACGTGATGGATGGGAACGTAGGTATAGGGACTGATCTACCCTCCGAGAAGCTAACAGTAAACGGAAAGATCAGGGCAAGAGCGATCAGGGTTGATGTTGATGCAATGCCCGATTATGTTTTTGCGCCAAAATATGAGCTGCTACCCTTACCTGAGCTTGAAAAATTTATACAAGTGTACAAACACCTGCCTGAAGTTCCCTCGGCCAGTGAAGCAGAAAAAAACG
The DNA here is from genome assembly GCF_058801365.1 of Pedobacter sp. GW822-FHT03F06. Lineage (NCBI taxonomy): Bacteria > Pseudomonadati > Bacteroidota > Sphingobacteriia > Sphingobacteriales > Sphingobacteriaceae > Pedobacter > Pedobacter sp. GW822-FHT03F06. The sequence goes on along the minus strand of NZ_JBXANE010000014.1, from coordinate 22,963 downwards.
GAATTGAACTGGGCGAGATGAACCAACTTTTGCTCAAAAAGATCGAAGAACTCACGCTCCATCTGATTGAAAAGAATAAAGCTTTGGCTGCACAACTGGCAGATATTAATATACTTAAAAAGAATACAACGGATCAACAGGAAATGCTTTTAACATTACAGGCAGAGGTTAAACAACTATTGGCCAAACAAACACAGGAAAAATGAAAAAGGTTCTGATATATGCGCTACTAACCATAGGTAGTGCCATAAAACTGCAGGCGCAGGCACCTGTGCTTACCACAAGTGTTACCATTAAAGATGCTTACGATAATATTGTGGTTAGCCGACAGGGAGACTACGTAAATCAGCTTATCGGCACCTATGCAGGCTGGGATCCGGAGGCCATTTTCGTTGGCGGTTATAACGCCCTATCCGCATACGGTGCTACTTCTACCAAAAGAATTTTTTTAGGAGGACCAAGTTCTGGAACCAACTTTTTAGCGATGGATATTCCTTCTGGTAATCTTGGTTTGAATATAACAACCCCCCAAAGCTACTTTCATGGTGGGAATAATAAGGTTTTTGAAATATTCAATTCAAACAACGCAATGAATAGCCAGTCGCATTTAATCCTCAGTAATAACTCAACTTTAAGTGGAAGTTCGGCAGGCAGTATCACCTGGATATCGAGGAATACACAATTTAATCAAGGCATGGCTTACATAGGGGCACAGCTTACTGACGATGCTACCAATGATGCCAAAGCCAGGTTACTTTTTGCTACATCTAACGGCGCACAGCCCATGGTAAAAATGATTATCGATCCTGTAGGGAATGTTGGGATTGGTACTTTTAATCCCGAGGATAAACTCACGGTGAATGGCCGCATCAAAGCAAACGAAATCAAGGTTAACGGGCAACAGATTCCTGATTATGTCTTTGAACCCCACTACAGAAACCTTTCGCTATCAGAACTAGAAGCATACATAAAAAAATATAAACACCTGCCTGAAGTTCCCTCGGCCAGTGAAGCAGAAAAGAACGGAATTGAACTTGGGGAGATGAACAAAATTCTACTTAAAAAGATCGAAGAACTCACGCTGCATCTGATTGAACAGGACAAGGAAATTAAGGCCATGAAAATGCAACAGTTAAATGGTAACGGTACTAGTGCCAAACCACTAGTGCCAACGGCTAAATCCACAAAAAACAAACAAAGAAATTTAAAAAAATGATGATTATGAAGTTTACAGACGCATTATATCAGATCAATAGACAGAAGATTAACCAGATTTTTGAAACCATGGGAATTGAATATTGGCAGTTTCATCAAACATTAGGTCACTTTCGTCATTTGAAAGGTACTGTTTGTGGAAATCGGGCTTAGCCTGTTTTTTTACCGCTATTATTTTAATGATATTCGAAATTGAGTTCTCAAACTCCCAAACAAACTAAATAACGCTTTATTAATGTCTATTTCTGTCTTACCCTAAATGCAGGGAAAAGCCTTTGATAAAGAGCTATGCTAAATTTAATGTATGAACAAAGCCGTAATAACAGCTACTGTGCTGGTATTTTTTTGCCTGCATTCAGTGCAGCTTCTCGCGCAACTTCCTTCAACAGGGCAGGCTGTTATAGACAGTCTGAAATCGGGCAAAAAGAAGTTCTCCAAGCTAGATTCGCTGGCTATGCAAAAAATCCAGGAGACTAAAAAATCATTAAAGTTACAAGCAGGCGCACAACCAGGGCAATCGGCTACAACCAGATTGTTAAGTAAGGATAGCCTGAAAAAAAATGTTAAAGAACAATCTGTTAGTGTTTCTTCACAATATGTTAAAACAAAGGAACTGGTTGCAGATAGCTTGAAATCGGCGAAAAAGAAATTCTCTAAGCTCGATTCAGTGGCAATGGGGAAAATACAGGCGACCAAAAAATCAATATTAACCCAAGCAGATGAACGTGTAAAACAATCTGATATTGCTAAACTCCTAAAAAAAGACACACTCAAAAAAGGTTCTAAGATACAGTTTAATGATGTTTCTGTAGGAAATGAAACCCAATACATTAAAACACAGAACCCGGGCAATGGTAAAAACCTGTTAAATAATGTAACCTTTTATGGCCAGTTGAAAATATATAATATTCCGGTTGATCTTTCATTGGCGAACACTTATACGGCCATGAGAGATTTCAGGTTCGATCAGGGCAATCTTTTTAAGTTCAATTTACCCAAACCGAGTTTTAACCAGTTTTTTAAGGCCGATATAGACAAATACCGGAACTTGCGCAAGAATGTATTGAGCGGGCAAACCGCTGAGTCTTTTCTCCGGAAGAAAATACAGGATAAGATTGCAAAGAACCTTAATCTTTCTGCTTCACCAAAACTACAGGCCTATTTAAATAATCCCGAAAATTTAAGAAGCATGCTCAAGATGGATGAATTGGAGTTGAAGGGAAAACTGAATGAATTTACCAACGAAATTAAAGAGCAGGCACAGCGCGGGGGGAAACAGCTTAGCCAACACGGACAGGATTCGCTTACAAACTTATTAAATGCTAAAAAACAGGAATTGTTTACCGAAATCCAAAAGGTACGACAGTCTGTATATGATAGCGGGCTTGACCCTGAAAAACTTGAATTGCTGGAAAAAGTAGCCCAAGGTAAAATCTCGCAAAAAGAACTCGAAAATTTCTTTGTCTCAGAACTTGCTAAAGGAAAAGATATGGGCTTTCTACAGAAAGGTTATGCCCAGCTCCGCGAGTTTCAGGCTGGTAATTTCGGGCATCAATTGCCTGGAAGTTTTCTAAACCGCGATCTCTTTTTAAACGGTTTCAATTTGTCTTTAAGAACACCAAGAGGGCCGGTAACAGTGGGGTTAAGTACCAACCGCGACCTTAATTCAACAAAAGATGCCAGTTTTAATGCGTCCACTTTTGCCATCCCAAAACTCTACAGTTATTTAAGTGTGCCCACTACCAATTTTTCGTTTGGTTCGGGCAAGCTTTCATGGGTGGGTACTTACGATCGGCAATTTAACGGAAGCTTTGGATCAGCTCAAAATGCATTGCCGAGAAATAATATGGTATTTACCGTTAGTCAGGCCTTTCGGTTCAGTAAAGCAGGAACATTTACTTTCGATGTTTCCAAATCTTCTACACAATACAAGGAACTTGCTGCCTTTGGCCCAGATCAGTTAATAATCGATAGAAATACCAATGGTAATTACTTTAGAGATGATTTTCTGCAAACCATGTCGGTTGGGTTAAACCATTCTATCGATGATAAAAAGCTGGGAATCAGGAGTACTGTATTTGTTAATTATGCGGGTTCCGGATTTCAAAATCCTGGGCAACAGGGAATCGGTAACCTTAACCTAAGGTTTGGTGGAAATATCCGTAAAGAATTTTTCCACAAGAAAATGACACTTTCTGTACGTTCTGATTTTAAAAACATGCCCATTAGTGCGACAGACAATTCACACTGGAGCAACCATAACATTCAGCTCGATTCGAGATTCCGCATTTCCCGGTCGGCTAATTTGGGCATAAAATATATTGATAATGGTGTTGATAAGGTATCGCAGGGCAGTACTCCGGTATATGCCTCTAAAAAACTTCAGCTCGATCTCAATTCGAATTATAAACTGTTTGGGCAGCGCGGGTTTAGCCATGTAAGTGTGGCGCAGCAGGAAATTGCCAACCCCTTATCATTGGGCAATTCTAGTTTATTGCAGTTAAACTACGTGCAAACAGTGGTATTTAAAGACTTTTCACTTTCTGGAAACCTTTTTTATAACCGCGAACTGAATACCAATACCATATTGGGCAATATGCTCAACTCAGATGCATCGCTTCAATATCAGTTATTCAGAGGCATTTCAATGTCGAGCGGATTAAGTTACCTCGATAACCAAAATCTTGCCCGCCAGGCCGGTATTAAACAAAGTATCCAGTTTATGCTGAAGAAACATTTTGATATCTCTGCTTATGTAGATATCCGTAAAAATCTGATTACCCCAACCTATCCAGATCTTTTTTCTACCAATAGGGGAGAAATATCCATACACTATTATCTCGACAGACAATGAGCAAGCTTAAACTAAGATTATTTATTTTATTTATTTCCATAAGTACTGTAGTGTCTGCCCAAACCAGTATTGTGTTTGTTCCAGAGGTATATGGTACCACCTTGAACGGTCTTTTCAGGGCATCGATATACAATGCTTCAGGTGCGAAATCGGTAAGGATGAACATTACGGTAACGGAAGCACGTGCAGGAAAAATTGCCACCATACAAACGGGTGTATTTACCATTGTGCCAGGGAATAACATTATTCCTTCGGGAGTGGCCCGCACAGCCAGCGTGGCCATGGCGCAGAATGCAACGGCAAACTTTATCAGGCGCAACCAATACTTCCCCCAGGGCGATTATGAATATTCATTTAATATTTATTCGGCTTCTTCAAGTGAAGAGATTATTATCGATCAAACCTTTAACAACGAAATTACACCACCAGCGCCATTAGATCTGATTGAACCCTACGATCAGGACGAAATCTGCGAAAAAAGGCCACTGCTTACCTGGCAACCTTCCATACCAAAGGTTGATGGATTACTCTACCAGGTGATGCTGGTCGAAATTAAAGATAAACAGAACGCCGTTGAAGCCCTGAACTACAACCTGCCAATTGTGAATCAGAAAGGAGTGGTGGCCAATTTATTGGTTTATCCGCCAAATTCAAAAGAGCTGGTGGCCGGTAAAAAATATGCCTGGCAGGTAAGCGCCTACCGCGATCAAACGGTAATCAACCGTTCGGATGTTTGGTCGTTCGAAGTAAACTGCCAGGATACAGTTAGTGCAGTTGTACCAACTGATTACGGGTATAGGGATATAGAGGATCTGGTTAAGGGCAATTATTATGTGGCTGATGGCCAGATTAAATTTGCCCTAGTTAATTCTTATGGAGAGCAGGAATTAAAATACAATATGCTATGTATTAATAATCCTTCGAAAAAGATAAAAAACCTTCCTAAGCTGAGGTTAAAGCGTGGACAGAACAAAATCAATATTGATCTGAGTCATAATTTTTCATTTGAGGACAACTATTCTTATATCATGAAAATTCAAATGCCTGATGGCAGTCAGAAAAGTTTAAGATTTTTATATAAACAAACAACAGAATGAGACAAGTCACTATAATAATGTTACTTGGTTTGATACTTTCATGTAGTACTAAAAAACCTGCCGGTCAAAGTTCAGATGTCGACTTAAATGTAATGGCGCAATTAAAAGAAACGCCATCTACGGAGCACATGCGGACTTTCATGATTAGGGTATTCCCTGATCAGAAATTTACTGAAAGTGGTAAAGAAAAAATTACCGAATCTTTTCTTTACCATTCTGACAGTTGTTTTTATCTACTTAAAAATAATGTAAAGTTATATCCGGAATACGTGGAGCCCATAGTAAATGGCATAAAAGGGAGTTATGAGTTTCTTGTAGGATTCAGCGACCAAGACCTTTCGTCAAAAGAATATACACTGATTTATCAGGATCAAATTATTAATAAAAAAAAATACGTTCTCACGATCAAATAATATGGGATATACTTTAATTAATAAGACCAAATTTATTGCTAAATTTTTGCTGGTGCTGTGGTTGCTACAAATTTTTCAACCCTTAAGTGTTTATGCACTAACATCAGGCCCAGCCCAGCCAGAAGCCCAATCTTTTCAGCCTGTTGGAGTTTCTGATATGGTTGATTTATTTAGCGGAGATTTTAAATACAACATTCCTTTGATTGATGTAGATGGTTATCCCATTAATTTAAATTACCAATCAGGGGTAGGGATTGATGACGAAGCCAGTTGGGTTGGTTTGGGTTGGAATTTAAACGTTGGCGCTATTAACCGGCAATTGAGAGGGATTCCCGACGATTTGAGCGGAGATGAACTGGTAACAGAACAACACACGAAGAAAAAAATAACAGTAGGAGGTAAATTAACAGCTAAAGTTGAATTTTTCGGTAAAAACACAGCTTTTAGACAAGGAGGAGGCGGGTTGAACGGCTCATTAACTTTTGGCATTTTTAGTGATAATTATACAGGCATAGGGGCCGAAATTGGCGCAAATGCTGGAATGTCTTTTTCACTGATTAACGACGGTCAGCTTACAGCCGGACTCGGGATTGGTATTTTATCAAACACAGCTTCGGGCGTAGACGTAACACCTAATGCATCTTTATCTATTCACGCCATTAAAGAAGAAAAAGCTATTGTAAATGCAGGCTTTACCTCCTCTTTAGGTTATAATAGCCGTTCTGGGTTGAAAACGTTAAGTTTTGGTAAGAGTTTTATGAGTTATAATAGTACCTCGTCTATTTCCTACAATACAGAGCCGATAATGCCAAAACTCCAAGTACCTTATACTACAGAATATGGCTCTTTTAGTGTAGATGTTGGTGGAACTGTTTTTGGTGTTTATGGTAGTGCAGGTGGAACAGGTTATAAGAGTGTAAGGTATATTTCTAATGGCGGCAATTTCAGGAACCCTGAATATGGGTATTTATATGCCGAGCGCGGAAAAAATCAAAGAAAAGCATTGCACGATTATATAAGAGAAAAAGATAATCCTGTAATTCCCGAATTGCCAAACCTGGCTTTACCAATTGCTACGCCAGATATATTTGCCTATAACAGCCAGGCAGGTTCTGGCCAATTTAGGCTATATAGGGGGGGCACTGGTGCTTACTTTGATAATGAGGTTGCAGACCATTCTGAAGTACGCAGTATTGGGGGAGATATTGGATTTGGCGCTTATGCACATGGCGGTGTAACTGTTTTTAATCAATCAACCTCGAATGTGACGAAAAAATGGACAAATGACAACAATTATTTGAAAAATGGAGATTTTCAGGATGAAGCCACTACTGATCCTGCCAGGCAACACGTTTTCTTTCGGAATGCCGAAGACAAAAATATTGAAGATACTGCGATGGTATCCAAGATATATGCGTCAACTCCACTTTCAATTTCAACTTCAAATAAAACAGCATCATCAAGTTTTAGCACGGTGAACAATTTTAGTAGTAATGTATTACCAGTTGATGGAAAAATAGAAAAAGACAAACGTGAAATTCTGAGTACTTCAATTTCTTATCTGACGGGATTAGAAGCCTCAAAGGCTGGTCTTAACAAAGAGATAGAAACCTGTAGTTTTATTGATGGACAAAATTTTGATCCGCGGTATTCGGAGACTGTTCGTGTGAGTGTTGATAGGGACAAAGGGATATATAGGCCGCATCATATCTCTGAAATAACAGTAACCAATACCTCTGGTCAGCGGATGGTATATGGCACTCCGGTTTATAATAAAGGACAACAAGAAATTTCATTTGCGGTAAACAATGCTGGAAATAACGGTACGGGTAAAGTAGATGTGCCTATGAATGGCAATGAAATTAATCATGATAATCAGGGACTTGATAATTATTATCATAAGGATTCGCAACCTGCATATGCTTACAGCTATCTGATTAGCGGAATTTTATCGCCCGACTATGTAGATAAAACGGGAGATGGAATAAGTCTTGACGACAACGGGACTGGGATTAAGTTTAACTACAGCAAAATTGATTCATATAAGTGGCGCACTCCTTTTGGCAATAAGAAAAATGGAGATTCGCATGTGCCGGAAGGCAGCTTAAACAGGGCCTTACTCGCCGATCCTGATGATGATAAGGGATCCATTGTATATGGTGAAAAGGAAATTTACTATGTACATTCAATAGAATCAAAAACTAAAGTTGCTTATTTCATCACAGAAGACAGGCTTGATGGTTTAGGCGTAACAGATTGGAAAGGTGCTTTAGATATGGGGACAAGGCAAAAATGCCTAAAAGAAATCCGTTTATATTCTAAAGAGAATTTAAGTAAGCCAATTAAAGTTGTAAAATTCGAATACGGATATGATTTATGTCCAAATACACCAAACTCTATTGCGAGCGGGGGTGGTAAATTGACCTTAAAGAAGGTTTGGTTCGAGTATGGAAATACGCATAAAGGCCAATATCATCCTTATGTATTTAGCTATAACTCAAAGATTAATGGTATAGATATTCCTTACGGAACAATGATGACAGACCGTTGGGGTAACTATAAAAATCAGACTAATCCCGGGAATTTAACGAATGAGGAATACCCTTACGCAACCCAGGATAAAGCATATGCCGATCAGGTTGCAGGTTTATGGCATATTAATAATATTGAATTACCTTCCGGTGGGAATATAGAAGTTAAATACGAAGCAGATGATTATGCTTATGTGCAAAACAAGCATGCAGCAGTTATGGTTCCTTATAGCTTTCCCGACGGTACAATTTTAAGTAATGCGAATGCTATCCAGCTTAATATAGATTCGGTTCCGCCTTCAGGGCAAGATCAAACGCAATGGTTCAAGAACACATATTTAAATGGATCTGACTATATCTATACCAAATCCCAAATTAATGTTAGTACAGCAAATGCACCTTCCAGTAATAATGGAGTCGATTTTGTATCTACTTATTGTAAGGTGACTTCAGTTTCGGTCAATTCAGGTGTGGCAAAGCTTAGTCTTGAACAAATAGCCGAGGGTGGGCCAGCAACCAATCCTATCCGTTTTGCCGCCTGGCAAAAAATGAAAAATGAATATCCCAAATTTGCATATCCGGGTTACCAAAACAGGGTAGGAGATAATGGGAACACAGGAGTAGCTGCAGCGGTTAGTGCAGTGATGAACGCCGCTGGAAACTTAAAAGAACTTCGCGAAAATTTTTACCAAAAGGCAATGCGAAAAGGCTATTGTAATACAGTTGAAGCAGGAAAATCTTTCGCACGTATAAGCTTAACATCATCTGCAAAATTAGGTGGTGGCGCTAGGGTTAAGCAAGTTACTATAAAAGATGAATGGGATGTATTAACTGGCACAAATGCACCCAAGGGGATTTATGGGCAGCGTTATGAGTACACCACTACATCGGGCAATGGAAAAAAAATAAGCAGTGGGGTAGCTACTTATGAACCATCTATTGGTAATGATGAAAATGCCCTAAAAGAGCCGGTGCCTTATGTTCAGAAAATAAAAGGTACGATTAATAATTATTTCGAATTGGAAGCGCCTTTTGGAGAGTCTCTATATCCGGCACCAAGTGTTGGTTATAGCAAAGTAACTGTAAAAGATCTCGATGCAAGTGGCGCTCTTCCTCCTGATCAGATTCCTAAAACCGGGTATGTTGTTAATGAGTTTTATACCGCTAAAGACTTTCCGGTAAGGGTTAATATTTTGCCTTTAAAAAAATATAATCCCAAACCACAAAGTAGTTATTCTCTTATTCGAACCAGCAGTATAGAAGAATTGGTATTATCTCAAGGCTATTGCATAGAACTGAACGATATGCATGGAAAGCCTAAGGCCAACCGGGTATTTAATAATTCTGGAGTAGATATATCTTCAACTGAATACAATTATCAGGTTGAAGACCAAAATGCTGTAGAAAAAAGATTAGATAATAAGGTAAGTATTGTTAAACAGAACGGCAATATTACCTCTGGTATTATTGGGAGAGACATAGAGTTTTATACTGATTTTAGAGAACAGGAAACAAACAATTCTGGCCTGGCTGTAAACCTAGGTGTTGATGTTATACCCTTCATTTTTGCGCCAATAGTAATACCCCATTTCCCAATTAATAGCAATAACGAATATAAACTATTCAGATCAGCATGTGCGGTGAAGGTTATTCAAACCAATGGGTTAATTAAAAATGTGGTTAAGAAAGAAAATGGTTCTTCTATTTCGGTAGAAAATGTAGCCTATGATGGTGTAACTGGAGAAGCGCTGCTGACCAAAACGCAGAATGAATTTAACAAAGATTATTACTCGCTTAATTTACCTGCTTATTGGGCTTACCGTAAAATGGGGGGAGCCTATCAGAACCAAGGGATGGTGCTTAAAAATGTTTCCTTAAACAGCCTGTACGAAATTAATGATGCTTACTGGAGTTTACTTACACAGGGAGATGAATTGGTTAATATTGCATCTGGAGAGCATTACTGGGTAGTTGATAATCGATCTTTAATTGTCAATAGTTCTCCCAGTCATCCTGAGTATTTGGATCTTCAATTATTAGAACCAACTAAATTATTGATTGACCGAAGAGGAAAAGTATTAAAGTCTATCACCGGAACCGATGATGCCAAAAAATTCAAGGTAGTACATTCTGGCTATAGAAACCTTCTGTCAGCCGGAACCGAGAGTATTGTATCGGTAAATAATCCGATAAAAAATAATAAACTAAATATTAACGGCGACTTAAGCCAGATGAAGGTATTATCTGCATCACTTACCACTTATGATGATGAATGGCCAGTTGATGCCTTAGGACAGGTAACAGACCGTATTGAGAATACCTCATCCACTTTCAATTTCAGAATTGTTGGATATAATTCTGAGCATGGTCGTTCCGGATCCCGTTTTTATAATCCATGTGATGCCGAAGGTAACTTTTTTAATGCTCCATGTGGAAATCCGGATTATTATAATTTCAGCAATAGCTATTTAAACTCCAGATTAATAAATATTGGAATATGGCCTGATACAAGTATTCCGGCAAGTTTAGCTGAACCCTTAGGTTTTACTTCCACATTTGATGCTCCGGTTAGTAAATATTATTTCATAGGCTTTGCAGGTGATGATAGGATTAAAATTACCATTGATAATAATGTATTGCAACCAACTGTGAATTTTCCTGAAACTTATGAATATTGGACCATTGTTCCTATTTATCTAGCTGCGGGAACTCATAAAATTGAAGTTGAAGGATATAATATTCCTAATGCATACAACAACTGGTCTGGTAATCCAGGAAGTATCGGTGTTGAAATTTACCGGGATGACATACAAAATGTGCTATCTGCTTCAAGTGCTAATGTACCTGCAACAATATTTTCAACATCTTCCCTCGCATATAACTATGATATACAAAGTTTTAGGACCATAAATGGTGTTAAAACATGGCATTTTACTTATGAAACGTTTTACAATCCTTTTATACAGGGGATAAAAGGTAACTGGCGGCCCAATTCACAAAAAGTATATCAGGAGAACAGGGCTTACGACAATATTTTTACGTTGAGTAAGAAAGGAGTGAATGCAGCCAATGCTGGTTATATTAAAACTTTTAGTTCATACTGGAATTTTGGTGGATTTTGGAATAATATGGTCGAAAACCCTTCAACGACCAAATGGATCACATCCAATATTATTACCCAATATGATAAATACGGGCAGGAACTAGAAAATAAAGATGCCTTAAACCGATATAGCGCAGCAAGTTTTGATTTTAAGGGCGAATTGCCATCAGCAGTTGCCTCTAATGCCAGGAACAGAGAAATCTATGTAAATAGTTTTGAAGACCGCGGTCGCCATACTATTGTGCCTGATACCAATGTGGTTAAGGAATTTGTATCGAAGCCCTATGGCCAACCATTATACTGGTCGATTTCTAACTCGGTATCACACTCTGGTAATTACAGTTTGGCATTGTCAACAGATGGGATTGTACTTTCTACTGTAAAACACAATAAAGAGCAAAAAACGATGCCATACCTAACCCGCAACAACAATGGCGAGTTTAACCTGCTCAATAATTATGGTTTACTGCCCCGTGGTTTTGAACCGGTACAGGGAAATGAATATATTTTTAACGTTTGGGTAAAAGATAACCAGCCAACAAATAAGAGTGTTAACATAAGTGCCTATTACCAGGTTCCCAATTATGGTTACAGCTATCCGGTTGAATTAAACTATAAAGCCGTTGTAGAAGGATGGAAATTATTGGAAGGCAGGATAAAGACACAAGTTAGCGGATATCATAAAATGGACTTCCTGCTAAAAGCTAATTATGATGGAATTTATATTGATGATATCAGGATTCATCCAAAAGATGCTCATTTAAAATCGTACGCCTACGACAGCCGTAATTTTAAACTGATGGCCGAACTTGATGAAAATGCTTTTGCAACCTTTTACGAATATGATGATGAAGGATCATTAGTGCGCGTGAAGAAGGAAACGGAAAGAGGTATTGCTACCATTAAGGAAAACCGTTCATCGTACAGAAAAAAGAACCTATAATATGAAAACACTCCATAAAAAAATATTCTTTTTATCAGTTGGTGTATTAGCCCTATTGGTTGTGGCCTACTCCAGTGCAAAAATGATTGCGAATAAAGCAACTGTAAAAACGGTAAACCTGAAAGATACAGTTGAAACCATAAGTATTGATACCGTAAAACTAAAACTCTTTACCCAGGCTGGTAGAGCAATTGATTTTAATGCTGATCGACTTTTTATTTCAGGAACATTAAGTGTTCACGACGGTAATGATAGCTCAGTGAATGTTAACAATGCAGCTTATTGTTTTGTAAAGAGAGACAGTAACTTTTATTATAAGCTGAATTTGGTAGAAATGCTAAATACCAGATCTTATTGCGTGCAAACAGATGGGCTGCAGAAAAAGATTATGATTTCATCTCATAAGCGTATTAGTCCCCAGTTAATGTTTCCGCAATTGGAAAAACTGGTAGAACATTTACGGGAAGAAAGATATCATGTTGTCGAAATGCCAGCACCTGAAGGCTTACGGAAAATAGCATTGATCAATCCTCATCATGTTACCTGTAAAGAATACAGCATCACTTTTAACAGTGAAACATTCAAACCAACTGAAGTTCTGATTAGACTAAGCAATCTGGATGATCCACTAAATCCTAAAATGGATAAAACCATTTCAATGAAATATTCAGAAAACAGTAATATCAATGAGGATGCCATGCTTTCTATTGAAAGAATGGTTACAAAAACAGGCAAAGGATTTAAGGCTGTTAATGCTTACAGTGGTTACGAGGTGATAGCGGTGGGCCAATAGGCTGACCTTAATGTTAAAAAAAAAGCAGTTTTTGGAATGTTAATATGCATTGCAGCGTATTGTTTCAAACTGAAGAAAACGAGGATAATTAGGTAATTGCGCCTAATTAAAACAAGATTTTATTAAGAAATAATTTACAGTTATGTTAAAAACGCTCCGTTTTATTTTTGTGGTTTCTTTATTGGTATTGCTGCAACAATATGCATTTGCAGCGGTAGAACCCTATCAAAACTTCTTAAAGGGCAACATTAAGGTAGGCGACTCGTTATTGGTGAAAGATGAAAAATTTAAAAACACATCGTTTAACTGGGCCGATATTACAAATATTTCGGTTAAAAATTCCATTAACTTACAGGTTTTAGATGAAGAGGCCATTAGCCAGTCTTTTAGTTGCAGCTTAAAAATCAGGGTCGAATATTTTAGTTCACCAGAACAAATAGCAGCAACCAAAATTGAAGACGTAGAACTTAAGGTAAATTACGATAAAAAAACCGGAGCGGTTTATAAGGGCATTGATACTTATAGCTTTCAGAATGGTTATTATGTAAAAGTTTATGTTGTTTCGATAAATAGCCCTGAATTTGGTACTCAATTGCCGCCAATATTGCAGTTAAGCAGCATGATCAATATCGATCGTAAATATGCCTTTAAACCCTATCTGTTTTTGGGTATTAATGGTCAGCAAGGGGATGTATCGAAAATACGTGGGGTGCAACGGTTAAGTAATGGAAGTGTTCAGGATAATCAATTAAAGCTGAGCTGGTCTTTAATACCAGGTGCAGAAGAATACGATATAGAATGGGTGGGCATTGACAGTGGATCGGAATGGGAAACCATAGCAGATGCCCTAAAAATTAATAGTGGAACATATTCAAATGATGATATTGCAGCAATATTTAGAAACAATGCCACTCGAATAACCACGCACGAAAATAACTATGCCATTTCGTTATTGTATAATGCCAAGTATATCCTGGTAAGGATGCGGCAGGTGCAATACACGGCAGATGGACTTAGAAATACTGGAGATTGGTTTTATAAACAGGAAGATAACAATACTTATGCGATATGGGAGCCAAGCTGGCATCAGGAAAATTTAAACTGGCAATATTCTGCCACTTATGCCGAAGAAGGTAAAAAGAAAGAAGTAGTCAGTTATTTTGATGGATCGCTAAGAGGACGCCAAACCGTAACCCTTAATAACAGTGATGATGTAGCGGTAGTACAGGAAAATGTTTATGATCAGTTTGGACGTGCTGCTGCCAGTATTTTACCTGCTCCTGTTAGAGAAAGTACAAACAACCAAGCCTTACATTATTTTCCATCTTTTAACAGAAATGCAAATAATGTTCCTTATAGCTATGCAGACTTAAATGCTGCTACCTGCGAACCTTTACCCGGGGCCTTAAATATAGCATCCGGAGCATCACGATATTACTCTCCGCAAAACCAGTTTAAAAACCTAACATCCTTTAATCAGTATATTCCAGATGCCGGTGGTTACCCTTTATCGGTAACACAATATACACCTGATAATACCGGACGTATAAAATTGCAGGGCGGTGTTGGTTATACCTTTCAACCAGGAAATCCTGAAAAACATACTACCCAGTATTTTTATTCGAAACCAGAGCAATGGGAATTGGATAGACTGTTTGGTAATGATGTAGGTTTTGCCGAGCATTATCTTAAAAATATGGTGGTCGACCCTAATGGGCAGATCAGTATCAGCTACCTTAATGCAAGTGGTAAAACTATAGCAACAGCATTAACGGGCAATACACCTGGCAATGTTTCGGGTTTAGATAATAAACCCGATGCCCGGGAGATAAGCATGAAGATATTAAAACCTGAACAGTTTAGTTTTGATGCCAGTCGTTTAAGTTTAAATGCAACAACAACCTACACCGCATCAGTACCAGGCCCAGTTACTTTAAAGTATGATATTGAAAAATTGATCTCAGAATATCCCGGTAATGCTTTTAAACCCTGCAGCAATTGTTATTATGAACTGGGCATAACCATTCGCGATAATTGTAACGTGATTGTGTATAGTACCGCTACCCCTGTAAAAATTGGTGCTGAAACTTCAAACTGTGATGATGCTGGCATTTACGCTAGTACGATAGAAACAGCTTTTAACCAAATAGGCGAATATTATATCACTTTTAATTTTAACCTCAGCGAACGGGTTATCAATTATTTTACTGATGAGTATGTTAGAAAAGGACAAGAAGGACTGCACCTTAAGAAACAGGCTGATTTTGTATTGAAATATCTGACTGAGAGCCGTTTTCAGGATTGCTTTTCTGACTGTAAAACAGCAAGAGCAAAACTGGGCAGTAAAACAGACTTTACTGCGATGTTTATCGCTAAGCTCAATCAGTTGGGCGAAGCTCCAGCTCCTTATCAGGATTTTATTTCTGGTACTTATGATGATCTTCTAACCAAGGTGGCTGCGCTTGAAGCTGGTTGCGGAAATACTTCTCCTTGTGATGAGTACCAGAATCCTATGTTATTGGACGTTTCCCCTGGTGGGCAATATGCCATGGTCGATCAATCAGGTAATCTTTTAGAAACGGCTACCAATGTATTACAGCTTTATTTTAAACATGGTGCATTTGATAACCTGGATAGTGCTGATCCTAAATATACCAATAATGCTGTAACCAGGGAAGATGGTAGCATTACCTCTCCTTATGATGCATCATTTACCCTATCCGATCTGGTGAGGTACTGGAAACCCGAATGGGCAGCACAGTTTTTACGTTTTCACCCTGAATATTGTAAACTGCAGTTTTGTATCAATCACTCTGGTGAGAAAAGATGGGATGATAGTTTAAAGGAGATAGAAACCGCTGCGGCAATTGGTTATCACCGCAACAATGCGATAAACTGGTTGCTCAATTCCGATCCTTTTTTTACCGATCCTGCCCATAGCTCGTACAAAAGTAGTATGGAGTTCGACCTCACCAATTTTAGTGTGGTAAAAACAGGCCGAATGGATGTTGCCGTTAAAAATATCTATGCTTTTATTGATTTTGTACTTTATTGCTCAGATACAACCGGTACAACCAATCTTGGGGTTAATACAACAGCACAGAACTGGAATACCTGTAATCCTAACGATGCGTGTAGAGTAGAAAACCGAGAATGGCAGTTTTATCGTGATTACTATCTTGAACTTAAAGCAAAATATATAGAGATACTTAGAAATATCGAAACCTGCGATCCTTCTGTTACTTGTCCAATTGGGAAACCGGTAGCTACCGATTATGATTATACTAATAACGGCGATTGTTCTTCCAGACAACTCCTGGGCTCCACTCAACAACTCTCTTCCAATAGTTTTAGGGTATTTGATTATATCAATAATCAGCAAATTACTTATACCTACATTCCTGGCACAGTTAATTCTCCACCTGCAGTTAATTGCAGCAATTTAAGCAGCAGACAGTTTTATCCTTGTATGGAGGTAAGTATGCCTGGAGTTGAACCTATAAGGTATACCAATGTGTGGGAAACAACTTGTGTTGAAAGCATACCTGTTAGTTGTGGTGTTGAAGGCAGTTTGGTAGCTGATGGTAGTTATGGCGTAAGCCAGTATTATGCTATTTCTTCGCCATATCGATACGATTATAATTTTTACGAAGGTTATGATGAATCCAATTCACCTCAAGTAGGTTGTAACGGAGGTTTATATAACAGCGACCTGACTTTTTACAATTGCTATACTGTGTATTACGGGGGCTCTAGCTTTGTGTTTAACAATGTTTGGGTAAGTATCTGTAATACTTATATTGGAGGTAGCGGCGGTGGCGGTGGTGGTGGCAATCCATGTGATCAGCAGCCCACTGCGCTTTTTAAAGCCGTTGAAGCAAATACCACCAATAACCTTGAGCAACCGCCCTGCGAAGTTACCCAGCAGTTAATGGCAAACAATTCGGCCGAGCAGCAGGTTTTGGCCGATTTCGACAGCAATAACATCTATAGCGTTAGAACAGTTGAGCTTAGTGAAACCAATAAAAGTGCCGCCCGAAAAAGTAATGACATTAGTGCCGAATCGGATACACCAAATCAGTTTGGTGAATATGAATTTAAACCTTATTTCGCAGTACAGAATGAGAAGGGAAGTTACAGGATATACAGAAATGTTTGGGTAGCTAAATATCAACCAGAGCCGGTTTCTACATCATCGATGGCAATGAAAAGCAGTGCTTTGCAAACTGAAAGCGCCATGCGTGTTTCAAACACGGTTACCGTTTGCGCAAGAATAAGCGATAACGTCAACTACGATGGTATTATTTCAAAGTATATAGATTGTTATGGATATTATTTTCACAATCCAAGGAAAACAACTGTCGAACTGGTCGATCAAAATGGTAATCCGGTTACTTTCCATATGGATGTGCAGGTTACTGTAAATTTCAGGATAGATCACGACTTTTCGAGTACATACGAATCAGTAGTCATATCGGTTCCAAACGGACAAAACGCTGCTACTTATTTTTACGACTCTACCTATTATATACAGGTGCAAAATTGTAATCCCTACCAAAAGTCCTATATCAACCAAAACACAATTACGGGTGCTACCTTTTGTACTGCTGCACCGAATCCAGCTAATTGCCCAGCCATTTATGCAGAAAAAACAAGCAGGTTCGATCCTGATATTACAGCGCCTAAAACTGGTTTAACCGATGCACAGTATGTAGCAGAGCAAAAGGCAGCTTTAACCAGCCAGATCAATACTTCATGTACAGGTAGTGCCGATGGTTGGATACAACGTTTAAGAAAAGGTTTGGAAGCTGGAAACTATACCTCAAAAATAGATGAATTAAGAACTAATTTAATCGCCTTATGTACAAAAGGTGGCGATTTAGAACATCCCTTTGGTGCCAGCAGTTTACCTGCCGATCAGAGCATCATGATAAATGGGCAGCCTGCTACCAACTTTGGCGATGTAATTAAATACACTTTAGCGCCTTTAGGTTTTACCACTTTTACCGACCTGCTTAACCCATGGTTAATCGATTCGCCGTATCCACACGAGGTTAAACAGCAACCTACCCAAATCTCCATTTCTGCAACAACAGATGCGATTTGTAATAAATTAAGCAACCTCTCCGGTTATGGTACTTCTGGTTTTTACAATACCCTGGTAGCACAATACGGAACGGCCATGACCTTAACCGAGGCGGAGCTGAATACTTTGATAAAAGGTTGCACCAATTGTAAACATTTATTGGATTACGATATTAAACTTCCGGTTTTCTTAGATGGCGCAGCAACTGGCTGTATAGATAGAAATGCCTATAACTCAGCAATATCAGGTTTAAATGCTGCGTTCGGCAATGCTTTAAGTCCTTCATCTGCCAATTACGAAACCATTTTTAGTAATTATTTAAATCAGAAATTTGGTTTCTTTTTATCTTATCACGATTACGAGGTTTATGCCAGCAGTAGCCGCGATTTGTTATGTAACGAGCCGCCTTATGTTGCCGCACCTATCGATCCTATGGCCTGTGTAAAAACATTGATCGATCAGGCTTATGGAATTGGGCATGAGCAATACACAACTTATATTAACGAAGAAAAAAGAAAGTTTGTTAATGCCTATATCAATACCTGCGCGGCTGCAAAAGCCAATGTAACATTAAAGGCATCGCAGCAAACTTACCATTATACTCTATATTATTACGATCTGGCAGGTAACCTGATCCGTACGGTGCCACCAGAAGGGGTAACGCTTTTAACCGATAACGAAGTAGAACTGGTACAACGGGGCAGGAAAGCACAGCCTGAAGATTGTAATTACAATGGTCCGGTGAGCGAAGCTGATCAGAATACCGCTTTACAAACCCTTAGCAATACTTTACAGGGGCATGGCAATACGGCCGTAGAAATGTGGCTGCATACCGATGCGGATGGGGGCAAACAGTTTGTTGCCGCTACACCCGATATGAAATACATGCTGCAGGCTTGTGTAAACGGCAACCTGGTTAATGTAGATATTTTCACCTTAAACCAAACTGCGCCGGATAATGTTAGCATAGTATTAAGTAACCATGTTACGGCCAATGTAAGCGATATTTTACCACTATCACCTTGGACACATGTGGTGGTACAAGGCACAGACCTCGCGCAGGGTGCTTTACAGATCTGGGTAAACGGAAAAGCCTATGCGCCTGTTGCAGGCGCTCCATCTGCTGGTTGCGGTTGGACCATTTCGAGCAACCCGATTAATATGCCGCGCAATTTTACCAATTTAAAACACTTTAGGATTTATTCGGGACGTTTAATGGCAGCAGGCGAAATTACGGCCAATGCAGAAAGCCCTTGTTTTGCCGTTGCCGATGGTACTGCCCTTGCCTGGTACCGCTTTAATATACCTGCAGCGGGCGGACCCACCACCATTGCCGAAAACAGTACTTTAGAAACCCAGTTTAACGGAACCTATCCGCTACATAAGTTAACCACTACTTATGCCTATAATGCGACCAATCAGGTGGTAAAACAGTACACGCCTGATGCGGGTACGAGCAAGTTCTGGTACGATTATTTAAGCCGCCTGGTCATTTCTCAAAATGCAAAACAGGCCGCTGGTAATAATTTTAGTTATACCGATTACGATGCATTGGGCAGGATAAGAGAAGTGGGGCAAAAAAATACGGCAAGCAGTGGCTTAACCGAACCTGCTTATGTAGACAATACTTTTTACCGTAATTTTTTAAACCTGGGCAGTAATACGCAGATTACCAAAACCTATTATGATGGATTAATAAGTGATAACGGAGTATTAACCAACTTAAGCCAGGATAACCAGCGTAAACGTGTATCGGCCAGTGTATACCGCGAAACTACAGGAACATCTGCCATTAATGCAAGCTATTACAGTTACGATGTAAGCGGTAATGTAAAAACACTATACCAACAGATTAACGGGCTTGGACTAAAAACTTTAAATTACGAATACGATTTAATTAGTGGCAAAGTTAATTTTCTAGCCTACCAGCACGGCCAGAACGATGCCTTTTATTACCAATATAAATACGATGCCGATAACCGCTTAACTTCGGCATGGAGCAGTACACAGGCCAATGTGGTAAATTACGGTTTTGGCAGTACCTTAACCGATCCTAGCCGCCGCATGGATGCCAGTTACCAGTACTACCTGCACGGTCCGCTGGCCAGGATAGAACTTGGCCGCAATACCGAAAAGGTACAGGGGCTGGATTATGCCTATACCTTACAGGGCTGGTTAAAAGGCGTAAACGGAACCAAATTAGATCCAACCATCGAAATGGGAGGCGATGCTGCACAGCCTCAAAACGCCACCATTGCAAAAGATGCCTTGGCCTATAGCTTAGGGTATTATAATGGCGATTATAGCCCAATAGGTGGCAATGGTGCCTTTGCCCATACTTATGTGGGGGCAAATGGCGATCTCACTGGCCGCCCATTATTTAATGGAAACATTAGCAACAGTACCTACAGCATTGCCAAAATAAACAATGATGCAACAGTGGGTTATAGCTATGGCTACGATCAGTTGAACCGCATTAAAAATGTGCGGCAGCACGATATTGGCACAGGTAATTGGAACTTTGGCAGTGCCAACGATAAATTTAAAGAAAGCTTTAGCTACGATGGTAATGGTAATATTTTAAACCTGCAGCGCAATAACCAGGGCGGAAACACCATGGATAACCTGGGTTATACCTATAACCGCGATGGCGCAGGTAAGCTGATAAATAACCGCCTTGCCGCAGTAAACGATGCCGTAGGGGTAACCAATGGAAACGATATAGGCAACAACAGTTATACCTATGATGAAATAGGCAACTTAAAAACTGATGCTGCCGAAGGCATCAGCAACATCGATTGGAGTGTTTATGGCAAAATCAAAAGCATCAGCAAAAATAGCGGTGGCATTAACTATACTTATGATCCATCAGGCAACCGGGTAAGCAAGCTGTACAATGGCATTACCACCTATTATGTACGCGATGCCCAGGGCAACAGTTTGGCCGTGTACGATAATACCGGCAATACCAGCAACTGGCGCGAGCAACAATTGTATGGCAGCAGTCGTTTGGGAATGTGGAAGCCAAACCTTAATTTAGCAACAGCCAATGGCAGCAGCATTTGGAACAGCTATGGCCTTAAGTTCTTTGAGTTAAGTAACCACCTGGGTAACGTAATGGCCGTAGTGAGCGATAACCGTTTACAAACCGGCAGTACCTACGAACCCGATGTCATTAACAGTAACGATTATTATGCTTTTGGTGGGCAGATGAACGGACGCGATTTTACAAACCCAGGCGCACAGGCTTACCGTTATGGTTTTAACGGTAAGGAGAACGATAATGAGGTAAAAGGAGCAGGCAACCAGCAGGATTACGGGATGCGGATTTATGACCCGAGGATTGGGAAGTTTTTGAGCGTGGATCCGATTACTGCAAAGTATCCAGAGCTAACACCTTATCAGTTTGCCTCAAACAGTCCAATATTTGGGATAGATTTGGATGGATTGGAGATTGCAAATCCACAAGTTGAGTTGCGGAAAAAATATCCTGTTTTAACAGGGATCGCTGATGGAACTGATTATTTTGTTAAAGGTCTTTGGAAGTTTATTTCTGCTGACGTTTACAAAGCAGATACTTATAAACAAGGAGTATTATTCTTAGAAGAAGTTGCTCTTTCTTCCTCACCAGTTAGTGAAATTTATAAGCCGCATACTCCCAAGCTTGATGCAATGGTTGACAATCTAGATAAAGAAGTTCTTAAGGGAAATACGTATTCTAGAACTAAATATATAACAACATTTGGGGAAGGATTATTAACATCATATGTTGGAGGGGAAGCATTTAGTGTATTGAAAACTGCAGCTAAAGCTAGATTTATGTCTGGTGTATTCAGGATAAGTGTCAAAACACTAGAGGCAGTAAGTACACATTTAGAGCAGTTTGGATATAGGGCTGAAAATACCATCATGCTAGCTAGAATGGAAAAAATTGCAAAGAAAACTATGAAGGCTACAGAGATTGATATAAATTTTGCAAAGCATGAACTTAGAGAAATTGAATTACAAAAAGCATATATGAAAAAGGGAATGACACAGGTTGAAGCTCAAGAGGCGGCACATACAGCAACATTGAAAGAACAGGGGATGTATCACAGAGATTACCAATCAAAACTCTATACCAAGGAAGCTATTGAAGCTGGAGATGCTCAATCAATGAAGGAAGCAACATCAAGACACTAAATTTATGGGAGATTTTAGAATAGATATATTTATTGTTTTGGCGCTTTTAGGTAAGAATGATAATTTTAAAAATAGTTATTCTTTAAGAAGAGTGCTACATTGGAAATTTGGAATTTTATCCGATATAGAATTAAAAGAAGAAATGATAAATAATGGATTAATAATCAAGGATATTAGTGGTAATGTTAATATTGATTATAACATAACTTCTTTAGGCATCACTTATTTGAAGCAGAATTTTGATAGAGGTAAAATAAGTATTTATGATAGTTTTCCTGAATTAAGTGAGTTTCTTGATGCACTTTTTGATGAATTTGTTATCTAGTTAGATATCTTTAGCTCCTTCCTAGCGCAAGTCTTCGTGGGCAGATTAGTGTTACTGGCTGACTTGTGCATTAAAATATCTTAGCCTGGCTCTTGTGCCGGGCTTTTTACTTTTCTAACACTTCGAGCTTGATTAGCCTGGCTTTTATGGCCCTCCTGCTAGTCCGAGCGGATTGCAATTAGATAAATTGTGCTGGTGCGAGTTTTTAACTCGTACCAATATAAAAAAGCCATAGTTTTAAAATCTAGAAAGTCGCAATCCTAAACTTTCATAATTTTCGAGACACAACAATCCAGTTGAGGCAGGCTTTGTAACAGAAGATTACCATTGGAAGTATAGTAGTACAATAGATTTTTCTGGAGAAAGGGGTTTGTTAGAAATTGATATAATTTAAGTTAAGTTGGATACGAGCTACAAGCTC
>NZ_JBXANE010000013.1:0-185112 GCF_058801365.1 Pedobacter sp. GW822-FHT03F06 | reverse complement strand
AAAAGCTAAGAAAAACTCCAAAAAAAGAGTTTTTCTTAAAATAAATTTGCAATTGTGGTAAACCTAGAATACGACTGAAGCGCAGTCCCGAACTTTCGGGAGAGAGATCTATATACGTAGATTTCTCGGCTACGCTGCACTCCGCTCGAAATGACGATTATATACGCTTCAATCCTTGGTAACCCTTTAAAATTACCCTTTCTTCTTCTCCGCTATTTTATTGTTTACGTAATCAGTGGGCGACATGCCGAACTGTTTGGCAAAGTTTCTGCCAAAGTGAGATTGAGAGCTGTAACCAACCATTTCTGAGATTTCGTAAATTTTTAATACCCCTTCATTTAAAAGCTCTGCAGCTTTTTTTAGCCTTGCCAAGTTAATCAGTTCGTTCGGACTAAGGTTAGAAATGGATTTAATTTTCCGGTATAAGGTTGGCCGGCTCATATTCATCTTTTCTGCCAGATGCTCCACATCCAGATCCTGATTGCTGATATTCTTGTTAATGGTATTCTGTAATTTTTCTAAAAACAGTTCGTCTGCCTTTGAATAAGCAATACTTTTAAGGTGGAGCAGGGGAGAGTTCGCGAAATATTCCTTGATCTTGTTCCTGTTTTTAATCAGGCTCGAAATCTGTACCTGTAAAAATTCCGGAGAAAAGGGCTTTTCTACATAGGCATCGGCACCCAGTTCCAAACCTTCAATTTTAGATTGCAATGAATTTTTTGCGGTAAGCAGGATAACGGGGATATGGCTGAATTCTAAGGTAGATTTGACCTTTGCACAAAATTCGAAACCGTCCATTTCCGGCATCATTACATCGCTAATGATGAGCTGAACAATTTCACGCTGTAATATTGCTAATGCTTCTATACCGTTTCTGGCCTGTAGTACATGGTATTTTTCTTCCAGATCATCTGAAATGAAATCAAGGATATCTTCATTATCATCAACCAGTAACACGACAGATCTTTCCATATCCTCAGCATCTTTTATGGTCAGCTTGCCTACAATTTCTTCCATTTTCCGTTCAGGTTAAATTCTATAAGTTGATGGATAGGCAGTTCCAATACAAATATATTAAAATCACGATCATTAAAATCTAAATAAAGCTCCCCGCTATGTAGTTGAGCAAGCGATTTCGAAATCGATAAACCTATTCCCGTTCCTGCCTTTATTTCGGTTTCTTTGCCCCTAAAAAAAGGTTCAAATATCTTGTCTTTAATTTCAATGGGGATGTTATGTCCGTCGTTTTTCACCCTCACCGCAAACTTATCGCCTTCCTGTAATACTAAGTTGATGTGTACTGTGGTTTTTCCATATTTAATGGCATTGTCTACCAAATTGCTGATCATTTTGTAAAACGCCTCAACGTCGATATAAGCATAGAGTTTTTTCTCAGGTAAATGCAGGTTATACTTCATGTCCTGTTGTTCTGCAGCGGGCTGAAACTGAAGAAATACATCTTTGAGGATTTCTGAAATATCGGCCTTTACGAAGTTTAATGAAAATTCACTGGTTTCGGTTTTCCTGAAATCCAGTAACTGATTGGTCAATTTGAGCAACCTATCGGTGTTCCGCCCCATAATCCGTAAATTCTTTTCTATTGCAGGTATGGCTTCGGCCTGTTTAATCAATTTCTCCATCGGGCCGATAATCAGTGTGAGCGGTGTCCTGATTTCGTGGGCAACATTGGTGAAAAATTCGATTTTTGCCTGATACACTTCTTTTTGTTTTTCATGCTCAAAAACTTCCATTCTTCTGCTGTTTTTTAACGCAATTTTTCGGTGGTATCTCCGTACCAGGAAGAAAATAATTCCTCCTGCGGCGATCAGATAAAGCAGATAGGCGATAGGGCTGAGGTAAAAAGGAGGACGGATTTTGATCAGTAATTTGGCATTTTTGGTGCTCCAGGTACTACTTCCTTCAACCAATGCTTTCACTTCAAAAATATAATTCCCGGGGGCAAGTTTGGTAAAATAAACTTTCCTGTTGGTTTTTAAATATTCCCAGTTTTTATAAAGCCCTGTCATTTTATAGGCATACTCTGTCATTTCGGGCGAGAGATAACTTAATGCCGCAAAATCGATACTAAAAGAAGATTGGTTATAGTTCAGTTCGATGGTATCGGCATAAACGATCGATCTGTTAGAAACAGAATCTGTCCCATTTGCACCGATTTCTGAACTGTTGATCTGAAACCCGGTTAAAAATACAGGCGTTTGGTAAGCTGTTGCCTTTAAGTTTGCGGGGTTGAAGCTGACCAGCCCTTTTACGCTCCCAAAATAGGTTCGGCCATCCTCATCCTGATAGGCAGAACTGTAGTTGAACTGATCGGTAAGTAATCCGTTGGCTTTAGTATAGGTTTTGTTAAGGCCTGTGTTGGGGTCAAAATGGATAAGCCCTCTGGTACTGCTAATCCAAAACTTGTTTACAGCATCTTCTTCAATCCGGAACAGGTAATTGCTGGGAAAACCATTTTTTATTCCATAACGCTTAAACTGATGTGTTTGCTGATCAAATCTGCAAAGTCCGCCACCATCTGTGGTTACCCAAATGTGTTGTTTACTGTCTTCAAAAATACTATTTACGGTATTATGGCTTAAACTGTTCGCATCCCCGGGGCTATTTCGGTAGTTCACATATCCAGGTTTAGATAGGTTAAACTGAAATAAACCATCATTAAAACTGCCCGACCAGATATTGCCCTTGCTGTCTTCAATAACCGAATCGTAAAAAATAAAGGGGAGACCGGCAATAGGTTCAAAATCATCGCGCTTGCGGTTATAACGGTAAATTCCATTAATGGTTCCAACTAAAATTTCACCAGACCGTGTTTTACAGAAAGTAACAATAAAGTTGGTGCGTAAGGCATTTCCAACACCTGCCTGGTAATGTTTAATTACTTTTTCTGTTTTCAGGTCTAAAACATCCAGTCCATGTTCGAAAGTGCCAACCCAGAGTTTGTCGCCATCAACCAATAAACCGTGGATATTGGAATAGGCGATGCTTCCAGGTTTTCCATCGGGTAAGAAGTGTTTAAATATTCCTGTTTTTATATCGAGTTTATTCAGGCCGGCATCTTCCGTACCGATCCAGAAATTTCCGTTGCCATCCCTCGTAATTTCCCTTACATCGCTCCCACTGATCGAATTAGTGCCTTTTTGCGGAAAGTATTTGGTAAAGAGTGAAGTATGGCTCGAATAGTAATTTACACCGCCAAAATAGGTGCCTGTCCAAACGCCTCCTTCGCGGTCAAGGCAAATGGTGTAAACGGCATTATCACTTAAAGAATAATCGTTATTGTACTGTTTTTTAATGTGGATAATCGCTCCATTTTCATCATTGTAAATGTAAATGCCCGATTCGGTGGCAATCCAAAACTCATGAGGGCCTGTTTTTTTGATATCCCGAACAAAAATTGGTGTTTGGTCGTCGTTTAACCGGAGTATATTTTTCGATGCTAAAGTAAGAGGGTTGAAAAGTTTGACACCTTGATTGGTGGTGCCTACCAGTAAATTTCCACTTTCGGTTTCTGCAATTCTGGATACCCAGCCATATTCGGTTTTGGCATTTTTACCATTGATATTAAAACGCTGAAAATTATTCGCTTTGGGATTGTATTTTTCGAGGGTCCCCCTTCCGGTACTGATCCATACGCTGCCATCTTTTAAAACCGTTACCAGGGCGGCATCGAAAGGTGCATTATGCGTAAAAGCCCGTACCGTCTTAGTGCGCTTTTGATAAAGGTATATTTTGAATGAAGACAAGATCCATAAATTTCCATGCAGATCGCTGGCCAGATCTATAATCCGCATCCCTTTGGTTTCTTTGATGATGCTGAAGCGCTCGTTAGCCGGATTGTATTGGTACACGCCGCTGTTGGTGCCTACCCAAAGTGTTTGTTCCCGATCGTGGTGAAGTGCATAGATTAAATCGTTACCTAAACTGCCGGCCTGGTCTGGGTCGTGGCGATAGGTTTTAAAAGAATAGCCATCAAAGCGGTTTAAGCCATCTTTTGTGCCAAACCACATAAAACCGTTTCCATCCTGCACACTACAAAAGGCGGTATTGTTAGAAAGTCCGTTTTCTACCTGATAATGCCTGAAATAATAAGGTTGCGCCCACAGCAGGTGCACCGAAAACAAAAGACATAAAAGGATGAAGAGTTTTTTCAAGATATCTTGGTCAGCTGCATCAAATATATTAAAGAAATGCTTTGCTTTCAGGCTAAATTGAATTTGAGCGGATACGTAGAAAGATTGAGACAGATTCTATTTTTATTTGGTGGAGCCTTAAAGATTTAAGAAACTCAAATTTTATAGGCCTGAAAACTCTCAACTGCCAATAGCAGGCTAATCTGCGTATTATTCTTCTTTATAAAACTGTTAACTGTCAATCCCAAGTGGCAAGAGGATCAAAAAAACAGGTGCAATGCAGAACAAACGGCACCACCAAACCTGAAACGCAGTGGTTTTGTGTTCATAAACGATAATTTAAAGTGATAAAGGAATCGAACACAAACCCCGAAGGGCTCAATCAGACCAAAGAAAACAAAAACAATACCTGATTAAACAAAGTGCCGCTGTTTTTTTGATGTGCGTGGAGCAGTGAGAAGCCACCTTGTTGGACTGACAAGCGCTTTGGGTACTTTGGCGCTCCAAAATGCGCCAGCATTCTTGAGCACAAATAAGAATAACATGATCTGCGAAAAACTACCATGCCCCCGCGGCATAGAGCGATAGAAGAATATTATAATTAATTGTGTCCACACGGTAGGATTTTTCATCGGGAGGGGATTTGAAGAGATAGCAGGGCTTTCCTAACCGAAATGTGCCAGCCCCTCATTTCCAAAAAAAACTGTTGCTTAAGATCCTGAGCTGAACTCAGGATGACGCATTGAGTGGCATTTTCCGTTTTTCTGTGCCTCCGTGGCAAAACTAACTTCTCAATTACAAATCGAGACAAAATGAAGAAAGATTGATACAAATGCGTATCCCTCCGAAAAGCTAAAAACCGAATCTTTGGATAAGACTTAAATAGA
This sequence comes from Pedobacter sp. GW822-FHT03F06, assembly GCF_058801365.1. Taxonomy (NCBI): domain Bacteria; kingdom Pseudomonadati; phylum Bacteroidota; class Sphingobacteriia; order Sphingobacteriales; family Sphingobacteriaceae; genus Pedobacter; species Pedobacter sp. GW822-FHT03F06. The sequence goes on along the minus strand of NZ_JBXANE010000013.1, from coordinate 180,074 downwards.
ACTAAATCCATTTAGCTCTTTAACTAACCAAATCCCTAACCTAATATGAAAAGAAGTTTATTCTCTTATGGTGGCTTTGTCTGCCTGGATTGGTATCCGCTTCAAAAAATGTTTTTGAAACGTGAAGTCCTCTCCGCTATTTTTACTTCCATCACCTTAATCTTACTTTCCTTTCAGCTCAGTGCCCAGGAGCAAACAGCTGTTACCGGAACAGTAACTGATGAAAAGGGCGAAACGGTAGTTGGTGCCAGTATTAAAGTTAAGGGTACCAACACGGGAGTTACTACCGATGGTAATGGAAAATTCAAAATTCAGGTAAGCGATAAAAATGCTACCCTGATCTTTATTTATGTGGGATACGCCAATCAGGAAGTTGCATTGGCTGGTCGTACACAAATCAATATTAGCCTTAAGCCTTCTAATAACGACCTGTCTGAAGTTATTGTGGTGGGCTACAACACACAGAAAAAGGAAGCCATTACGGGCGCCATTTCATCAATCAGTAGCAAAGACCTCGAAAAAGTGCACGGCGGTTCCACGGTAAGTACAGGCTTGGCCGGAAAGCTGCCAGGTGTATCTTTCAGGATGCCTGACGGAAGACCTGGTGCGAGCGCCAATATCCAGATCCGTAACATGGGTAACCCGCTTTATGTTATCGATGGTATTCAACAGGATGCTGGCCAGTTCAATAACATTTCACCTAACGATATCGAAAGTATCAGTGTGCTTAAAGATGCGTCGGCTGCTATTTATGGTAGTAGGGCATCAAACGGTGTAATTTTGGTAACCACCAAAAGGGGGAAAAACAGTACCCGCAATACTTTTAGTGTTGATGCTTACACGGGCTGGCAGAACTGGGTACGTTTTCCGGAAACCACCAATGCTTACCAGTGGAAAGTGGGACAGGCTACTGCAGAAATGAACCAGAACGGATCAACCAGTATTACCCAGGCCGAACTGGATAAATGGAAAGCGGGTACAGAGTATGGCTATCAGAGTCAAAACTGGAAAGATATTATCATTGCACCAAACGCTCCGCAAACTTCAGTAAACCTAAGTGCTTCGGGCGGAAGTGACCGGGCAAACTATTACTTTTCTGCTACCCGTTTAGATCAGAAGGGTGTATATGGAACGGCAAGGGAATTCGAATTTAACCGGACCAATATTCAGAGTAATATCGAGGCTAAAATAACCGACCGTTTTAAAGTGGGGATGCTCATCAATGGCCGTATCGAAAGCCGCGATCAGCCAGGTGTACCCGGAGGAGATGATTACTGGGCGGCCCGTTTTGCCTTGTTGAGGAACAGGCCTACCGAACAGGCTTATGCCAATGGCAATCCGAATTACCCGAACGATATCGGGCACAATACCGAGCAGTTCGCTGTTCAGAGTAAAGCCTTAAGCGGTTATTGGAAATCAGACTGGAGGGTTTTACAGACCAATTTATCAGCCTCTTACGAAACGCCCATTAAAGGTTTGGAAATAAAAGGTTTATATTCTTATTACATTGCCGATAACGTAATTAATGGACATGAGTATACCTATAATGTATATACCTACCACCCGGAAACGGGCATTTACGAACAAAAAGTAGGCAGTTCAAACCCGTACAGAGAACGTAGGAACGAAAAAGTATACACCAATACCTATCAGCTTCAGGCCAATTATAACCGCACTTTTGGCAAACATACCGTTGGTGGGGTATTGGTAGCCGAGCGTTTAGACCGTTTTAGAACTTATACCTTTCAACACGCTGTACCACAAACTAATATTTTACCTGTGCTGCAGTTTGCCGATATGGATGGGCAGGATTTTGCTGATATACAGGAAGAACAGGCCCGTATCGGTTATGTAGGTAGGTTAAATTACAACTACGACAATAAATATTACCTGGAGCTTTCCGGTCGTAGAGATGCCTCTTGGAAATTTGCACCCGATAGGCGTGTAGGTTATTTCCCTTCGGCATCAATTGGATGGAGAATTACACAAGAGAAATTTATGAAATCGCTTCTAGGCGAAAGCAACATCTTAAACGATTTGAAACTTCGTGCTTCTTATGGCGTATTAGGGGATGATGATGTGGGGATCGATCCTTTTGCCTATATCCCGGGTTATAACTATAATCAGGGCAGCGTGATATTGGATGGAAAAAACATTACTACTTCGAGGGATAAAGGCCCCATTATCAATAACCTGAGCTGGTTTAAAAGCAAAATTACCGATATCGGTCTCGATTTTACGATGTTCGGAAGCAAACTCTCGGGAACAGCAGATTATTTTTATAGAAAACGCTCTGGCTTACCCGCCATTAAAAACGACGTGATTGTTCCGATTGAACTGGGATATCCTTTAAATGTTGAAAACCTGGAGAGCGATGCACAGTTTGGAGGTGAATTCTCTTTAAACTACAGAGATAAAATCGGCGAGTTTAACTACAATGTAGGCGGAAACATTTCCATTAGCAGAAAAAAACTTTTAGAAAGATATAAACCACGTTTTGGTAACTCATGGGAGAATTATAGAAGTAATGGTACCGATAGATATGCCGATATTTTTTGGGGTTACGAAGTAACGGGGCAATTCCAGAGCATTGATGAAATTAATAATTACAAAGTGAATATCGATGGAAAAGGAAACCGCTCTTTATTGCCTGGCGATTTAATTTACAAGGATCAGAACGGTGATGGGATTATTGATGGTTTAGATGAAAGACCGATTGGTTATACCACAGCGGGGCAGCCTAACGTTGGCTTTGGTTTCACCATCGGTGGCGCTTATAAAAACTTCGATTTTACGGCCGATTTTTCTGGTGGTGCCATGTATTCATGGAACCAGAACTGGGAGCAGCGTTGGGCATTCCAGAACGGAGGTGCTTTGCTGCAGAATTTTGCTGATGACAGTTGGCACCGTACTAATCTTTACGACCTTAACAGTCCATGGGTAGCTGGTAAATATCCTGCAATACGTTTTAATGATCGCGATCATAGTAACAATACCAGAAACTCGACTTTCTGGTTGCACAACGTACGTTATCTGCGTGCACGTACACTCGAAATCGGATACACCATTCCAAAAAGATGGGCAGAAAAAATCAAGATCCAGAATGCAAGGGTATATCTAAACGGGTATAACCTGTTCTCTATCGATAACCTAAAAGATTATGGTGTAGATCCGGAGATTGCAGACGATAATGGATTGCAGTATCCACAGAACAAGTTCTTTAATATAGGCCTTAAACTAACGCTGTAACATGAAAAAGACTAATCAAATGAAAAAATATATATACGCATTTGCTGCCATTGCATGTTTAAGTTTTGCGCAGTCGTGTAAAAAAGATTCTGAATTTTTGGATAAGCAACCTACCAGTACCCTGCCCATCGATGCAGTGTGGAAAGACCCTAACCTGGTACTTACTGTGGTTGGCGATCTGTACGATCGTTTCCCTGATTTTCAACGTATCGAATCATGGTGGTTATTTGCCGATTTTGATGAGGGTTTTGCCTCAGCAGGCGGCGATTATGGTCGCCACCAGAATTTAGAATACGGATACGACGCGTGGAGATACTGGGATATGGGCGTTTACAGGCTGGTAAACGACCTGAATCTGTTTATTAAACGTGGCCAGGAAGCTACCGCTTTGAAGGCTGAAGATCGTGACCGTTTTTTAGCTGAGGCGCGTTTTATCAGGGCTGGTGTTTATTTCGAAATGGTAAAAAGAATGGGCGGTGTGCCTTTGATTACTATTCCCCTGACTTATGATTATAGTGGAGATCCAAGTTACCTGCAATACCCAAGGGCAAAGGAATCTGAAATTTACGATTTTGTGATTGCTGAACTGGAAGCCGTTAAAACCATACTTCCGGATAATGCAACCATACAGAGCAGGGCTACAAAAGCTGCGGCCCTGGCCATGGAATCGAGAGCGGCACTTTATGCAGGTTCTATTGCAAAATATAGCAATGCCCAATTAACTCTTCCGGGTGGAGAGGTTGGCATTCCTGCTGCAATGGCCAACGGTTATTTTACCAAAGCCTTAAATGCCGCAAAAGAAATTATCGATGGCGGTAAATATTCGCTTTACAAAAAGAACCCAAATCTGTCTGATAATTTTGCAGCCCTTTTTACCGATAAAGGCAGCAATCCGGAGGTAATATTTGCTAAAGATTTTAAATTGAAAACCAATAAAGTACATGGTTTTACAATCGATAACCAGCCACGCTCTTCTGCCGAAGAAGCACAGGGAGGAAGGTTAAACCCCTCATTAAATCTGGTGCAGTCTTTCGAAAAACTGGATAATACCTATGCCTCTTTAGCTTCGGTTGATGGCAGCGGAAACCCGGTTTATTATACCAATATTACCGATATTTTTGCTGGCCGCGATGCGCGTTTGGCCGGTACTGTAATTCTCCCCGGAACACAGTTTAAAGGTAAAACGGTTGATATATGGGCGGGTTATCAATTAGCCAATGGTACAATTGTAACGGGCGACAATTTTGCGCAGAGTAAAAGCAATGTACTTCCCGGTAACCCAGGTTCGGTGCAGGTAGTGGGTGGTGATGGCCCTGTTGATGGACTTGAATTCAGTGCACAATCTGGTTTTTATGTGCGTAAATATTTAGATCCTGCTACAGGTTCAGGCCAGATTGGTACCCGAAGTGAGGTATGGTGGATCCGTTACCGTTATGCCGAAGTATTGTTAAATGCTGCCGAAGCCGCTTTTGAATTGGGCGATGCAGCTACTGCAGCCAATTATATTAAACCAGTAAGAGACCGCGCGGGGTTAACCACAGCACTAAGTCCGGCCGATATTACTTTCGACCGTATCGTACACGAACGTAAAGTAGAATTTGCCTTTGAAGGACATCAGCTTTGGGATATGAAACGTTGGAGACTGGCCGATAAAGTATGGAACGGCAACAATATGTCGGTTGCTGATTTTACCAATGCCAGCAATATCGGTAGTGCAACACGTACCAGCACACAGGTGTTTGGCTTGTGGCCCTATAAATACTACAACCCAGGTAATGCCAATCACCTGAAGTATATCTTTAAAGTGATTAAACCTAGCCGTGTAACTGCAGCGCACCGCTTCCGTATCGGTAATTACTACTCTTCAATCGGGCAGGATGTACTTAATGGCAACCCGAAAATTATCAGAAACCCTAATCAATAATCAGATACAGACATGAAAAATAGATTTTATTTCATCATAGGGGCAGTTATAGCCGTGTTGTTCTCCTCTTGTAAAAAAGATAATTACGAGGCACCCGCAGCCGATTTTACAGGACGGATCGTATATAAGGGCGAAGCAATCAGTGTGCAGTATGGCCAGGTAAATTTCGAACTTTGGCAATCTGGCTTTGGCAACTACTCCGCATTAAACGTAAATGTTAATCAGGATGGTAATTATTCGGCTAAGTTATTTGATGGGAACTATAAACTGGTTTTCTCCCCAAACCAGGGTCCGTTTTTGTGGAAAAAGAATGCAGCCGGTAAACAAGATACCATCGCGATAAACATTAGCGGTAACAAAGTGATGGATATTGAGGTAATGCCTTACTACATGATCCGTAATGCCAGTTTAACCGCTGCATCTGGAAAAGTGAACGGATTCTGCAAACTGGAAAAAATTATCACTGATGCCAATGCAAAGGACATAGAAAGTGTATCGCTCTATATCAACAAAACACAGTTTGTAGATGGTGGCAATAATATCGGGGTACAAGAACTTAGAGGTGCAGCGCTTGCCGACCTTAATAACTTAAATATGAGTGTAAGTATCCCTACAATTGTACCAACACAAAATTATGTTTTTGCCAGGATAGGGGTTAAAATTGCAGGAGTAGATGACCTGATTTTTACGCCTGTTACTAAAATAAGTTTTTAGTTAATGACAGTATCCACGAGAAAAATCGTCATCTCGACTGTAGCGCAGTCCCGAACTTTCGGGAGAGAGATCTAATAGATTTCTCGGCTACGTTGCACTCCGCTCGAAATGACGATCTCTTAAGATAATATTTATACTTTAAAGTTTCGTCATTCCCGCGCAGGCGGGAATGACGATCAATCGAAGTATTATTGATTATCATTACCTTACCCTTAGTAAATCATGATTAAATGAAATATATTTTCGCCTTTTTTTTATGCTTCTTCGTATTTTCTATTGGTAAAAACGCATTTGCTAAGCAATTAAACGATACCATTTACCTGGCCGATCCAACGATTTTTTTAGATGGCGGTGTCTATTATTTATATGGCACCAGTGGCGATGAAGGTTTTCTGGTTTATGCTTCCAGCGACCTTAAAAACTGGACTAAACCCACTGGAAAAAATAAAGGATTTGCATTGAAAAAGGGCGATACCTTTGGAAACAAGGGTTTTTGGGCGCCGCAGGTATTTAAAAGAGGTAAAACCTATTTTATGGCCTATACTGCCGATGAGCAGATTGCCATTGCGCGTAGTAATAGCCCCGCAGGGCCTTTTGTTCAGGAAGAAATAAAAGCAATTTCAGGCATAGGCAAGCAGATCGACCCTTTTGTATTTACCGATACAGATGGAAACAACTACCTCTTCCATGTAAAGCTCGATCATGGCAACAGGATTTTTGTAGCACAACTGAAAGATGATTTGTCTGATGTAATACCCGAAACAACAAAATTTTGTTTATCGGGAACAGCACCCTGGGAAAATACAGCGAAAACCGATTGGCCGGTAACTGAAGGACCAACGGTAATCAAAAAGGAAAATCTTTACTATCTTTTTTATTCGGCTAATGATTTCAGAAATCCTGATTATGCAGTGGGTTATGCTACCTCAACCTCAGCTACCGGACCATGGATAAAGTATGAGGGCAACCCGATTATCAGTAAAAAGGTATTGAAAATAAACGGTACCGGGCATGGCGATTTCTTTATGGATGAAAACAGCGCATTACAATATGTTTTCCATACCCATCATTCCAATCGTAAAGTATCGCCAAGGGCTACAGCTATAATCAAAGCGGCCTTTACAAAAGATAAAAATGGGCACTTTCGAATGCAGATCGATCCCGAAAGCTTTCGGTTTTTAATGCAAAGTGCAGCAAAAACGTTCTAAAGATTAATTGATTGCATTTGTAGAAATATTGAGATAAAAATAGGCCGGTTTAAGAAAATAAATCGCTTTTTTTAAAGATTAACTAATCGTTGATCAAAAAACATTAAAGACGTGAAGATTTAAAATGAATGCTTTGAAAATAAGATATCTGTTTGTCGCATTGTGCCTGTTACCTGTAGCAGGTTTATATGCACAAACCTTTACCAATCCTTTATTGCCGTCGGGAGCTGATCCTTATAGTTATTACAAAGACGGATATTACTATTATACCCATACAACCGGAAACCGTGTAGATCTCTGGAAAACCAAAACCCTGGATGGCTTAAAAGATGCGGAGCGGAAAACCATATGGAAAGCACCAGCAGGAACTATGTATAGTAAAGAAATCTGGGCACCTGAAGTGATGTTTTTGAGGGGCAAATGGTACGCTTATTTTGCAGCAGATGATGGGAGAAACGAAAACCACCGCATGTATGTTTTAGAAAATACTTCGGCCGATCCGATGAAAGGTGAGTGGGTGTTTAAAGGCAAAATTACCGATCCGACTGATAAATGGGCTATTGATGGCGATGTGATCGATTTTAAAGGCCAGTTGTATATGATCTGGTCTGGATGGGAGGGAGATGAAAACGGTAAGCAGGAAATTTTCATTGCCAAACTTAAAAACCCCTGGACAGTAGATGGGAAGCGGGTGAAGATTTCTACGCCCAAATTTAGCTGGGAAAAAATCGGAGACCTTGGTGGAGGAGCGCACGTGGATGTAAACGAAGGACCACAGTTTTTGCCTCATGGTGATAAAATGTTTATCATTTATTCGGCCAGTGGCTGTTGGACAGATTTTTATGCTTTGGGTATGCTCTCAGCTTCGGCTAAAAGCAATCTGCTCGACCCTGCCTCCTGGACAAAATCCGATCAACCAGTTTTTCAGCAATCGCCAAAAGACGGCGTTTATGCCCCGGGCCATAACTCATTTTTTAAATCGCCAGATGGAAAAGAAGATTGGATCCTATATCACGCCAATGATAAACCGGGCCAGGGCTGCGGAGGTTTCCGCTCGCCCCGGGCCCAAAAGTTTAGCTGGAATAGCGATGGGACACCAAATTTTGGAACCCCGGTAAAAGCAGGGCTGAACTTAACATCACCATCAAACCACAATAAAAAATAATCAGATATACCGATATGAATTTAAAAAACTACGCGCTACTTGCTGTCTTGAGCTTTAACATCAGCCTGGGTTTTGCGCAAAAAACTAAAAAAAGCACTGAACCTGCAAAGGTTTGGTCGATTGAAAAAGCCAATGCCTGGTACAAAGAACATAAATGGTTAACAGGTGCCAACTACATTCCTTCCAATGCCATTAACCAGTTGGAAATGTGGCAGGCCGATACTTTTTCTCCCGATCTGATCGATAAAGAACTGGGCTGGGCTGAAGGAATTGGCTTTAATACACTGCGTGTATTCCTGTTCAGTAAAGCCTGGAGTCAGGATCCTGAAGGTTTTAAAAAGAGAATGGATCAATTTTTGACTATTACCCAAAAACATGGCATTAAACCAATGTTTGTTTTTTTCGACGATTGCTGGAATAAAACTTCGGCCATTGGTAAGCAGCCCGAACCTAAAACGGGTGTTCACAATTCGGGCTGGTTGCAAGATCCCGGCGATCCGGCTTTTAAAGAAGAAGCCAATTTCCCTGAACTCGAAAAATATGTGAAAGATGTACTTACTCATTTTGCACATGATAAAAGAATTTTACTTTGGGATTTATACAATGAACCCGGAAATAGCGGGAAGTTAGAAGCCACCATCCCTTTGTTAACCAAAACCATTAGCTGGGCAAGGTCGGTTAATCCCGATCAGCCCATTTCTATCGGATTGTGGAGCTGGGGTTTCGAAAAGCTTAACGAAATACAGGTGGCCAATTCAGATATTGTAACCTATCATAACTACGAGGCACCAGATTGGCACCAAAGAACCATCGATCTGTTAAAAGCCAGCGGCCGGCCGCTAATCTGCACCGAATATATGGCCCGATCGCGCAACAGCCGATTCGCTAATATTTTGCCCATGCTAAAGAACGAAAATGTAGGCGCCATTAACTGGGGTTTTGCTGCGGGTAAAACCAATACCAAATATGCCTGGGATACCCCACTTGCCGATGGATCTGATCCGATTGAGTGGTTTCACGAAATCTTTCAGCCCGATGGTACCCCATACCGCCTGGATGAAGTTAACCTGATTAAAAAACTCAATAACAAATAAATTATTGTCAGTAGGAAGATCCGAAGAAGAGATTCATAAAAATTATTGTCAGTCTGAGCGGAGTCGAAGACCATTATTTGAAAAAAAGGTCCTTCTACAGGTTACCATTGACAGGTTTCACTAAAGGGTTCGTCATTCCCGCGTAGGCGGGGATCTTAAGGCTTATTGCATTAAGATCCCCAATCGGGTTGGGAATGACGACTCCTCGCAGCCTATCAATTCAAAAAATGTCATTCATATTGACTTTTATGAAACAAATAAGCCCACAGGATGAAACTATTCTTTGCTTAAATTAAAAACATTGCCAAACCCAAACCTTAACACACAAATTTAAACCAATGAACAAAAAAGTATCCATCCTTATCTCGCTGCTGGGACTTTCGCTTTCCCTTTCTGCGCAGCAGCAGGACAAATCGTGGTCGATGGTAAAAGGTAAAATCTCTTCACCATGGGCGCAGGACGTTAATCCTAAAAATGTATTGCCAGAATATCCGCGGCCACAGTTTGAGCGGACCGGCAACTGGAAAAACCTGAACGGGCTTTGGGATTATGCCATTTCTGCAAAATCACAACAACCTGCAATTAACCAGGGTAAAATTCTTGTGCCTTTCGCGGTAGAATCTTCGCTTTCGGGTGTTGGCAAAACAGTAGGTAAAGATAGTTTGCTCTGGTACAAAACCAGCTTTACTGTGCCTGCAAACATGAAAGGCAAAGAAATTTTGCTGCATTTCGGTGCGGTTGACTGGAGAAGTACAGTGAGCATCAACGGTAAAGCGGTAGGTAAACATGAAGGCGGTTTCGATCCTTTCAGTTTTAATATTACGCCGTTTTTAAACAAGAGTGGAAACCAGACTTTAACAGTAGAAGTTTGGGACCCGACAGATGAAGGCCCTCAACCAAGGGGAAAACAGGTAAAAAAACCGGAAGGCATCTGGTATACCCCAGTAACCGGTATCTGGCAAACGGTGTGGATTGAGGCAGTAAATAAAGTACATATCGATCACATTAAAGTAACGCCCGATATCGATCAGCAAACCGTATCGGTTACCCCGTTTTTAACTGGCGCCGGCACAGGCGATCTGGTTAAGGTTTCAGCATGGGATGGTACGACCAAAGTGGCTGAGCAGACCGCTGATGGCACGGGCGCAATCAGTTTAAAAATTGCGGATCCTAAACTTTGGAATACCAAAAATCCATTTTTATACAACCTGAAAGTGGAGCTGATCGCTAAAAATAAAAAGGTTGATGAGGTGAAAAGTTATTTTGCCATGCGTAAAACCTCAATCGGAAAAGATCAGAACGGTATTCAGCGTATGCTGTTAAATAATGAATTTGTTTTCCAGTATGGTCCCTTAGATCAGGGTTGGTGGCCAGATGGACTTTACACCGCACCAACAGATGCCGCTTTAAAGTTCGATGTAGATAAAACCAAAGAAATGGGTTTTAATATGATCAGAAAGCACATTAAGGTAGAGCCTGCACGTTGGTACTACTACTGCGATAAAGCAGGTATGCTGGTTTGGCAGGATATGCCAAGCGGCGACCTTGGTAACGGCTGGGAGAACCGACCTGGTGTTTTAGACCATGGATCAGACCAAAACAGAAGTGCCGAATCTGAAGGATATTATAAAAAAGAGTGGAATGCCATTATCGATGCACTTTACAATGTACCTTCTATTGTGGTATGGACACCTTTTAACGAGGCCTGGGGCCAGTTTAAAACAGTAGAAATTGCCAAATGGACAAAAGAGAAAGATCCTTCAAGATTGGTGAATACGGCCAGTGGAGGTAATTTCTATCCGGTAGGCGATATTATCGACCTGCACAATTACCCACACCCGGCTATGCCGAGTCCTGATTATTTTGGAAAAGAGTATGCCCTTGTGCTGGGTGAGTTTGGTGGGCTTGGCCTGCCTATTGATGGCCACGTGTGGCAACAGAAAAACAACTGGGGTTATCAGAGTTTTAAAAACAAAACCGATCTTTTTAATAAATACGCCCAGTTTACGAAACGTTTAGCAGAATTAATACCATTAGGGCTTTCTGCCGGAGTGTATACCCAAACTACCGATGTAGAGGTAGAAACCAATGGCTTGATGACCTACGACAGAAAAGATATCAAATTTTCGGAAGCACAGATGAAAGCTTTGCACGATAAGCTTTACCAGATAAATGTGCCGGTAAAGCAATAACTTATCATTTATCGCTTTTTGTATGCTCAGCATAATAAGGCGCGCTGCAATTGTATCTGTAAATCACTAAATTTTAGAAAATCAGTCGTCATTTCGACTGAAGCGCAGCGAAATGGAGAAATCTTTAACATACTTCAAAGATTTCTCCACTGCGGTCGAAATGACGATTCTGCGGGCCTGTTATCACCCCTCCTTTGTTTTTCTAAAACTAACCTCTCAGGATGACAATTCCATTTTTATGATACAACTTCAATGATTTTATTATTGTAAATGAGTTTTTTTATTTGTCCGCAACTGAAAGGGTGCTTTGTGTTGGGCAAGGAAATATGCTAATATTTGTTTACCCCTTTATTACCTGTTGTTTACCCTTTCTCTATACCAAGTTAACCCCAGGTTAACCCCTGGCTTACCTTTTCTTTACCTCCTGGTTACCTAAAAGGTAAAGCCAGAGGCTGCGTTTGGGCTTTTTTCGGTGAGTCGGGGCCGATGCTGCCCGCCAGCAAGTACCTTTAAGTGGTAATTGGTTATATTCGCCTTGTACTGATCGAGAAACTTTCATTCACATGAAAAAATCGTTATCTTCCACTAGATAATAATCTTGACCGCACCAATTCTTCCTTAAGTTAACCAGATGAAACCACTCGATTTTTCCACTTTCCCAATACTAGAAACCGACAGGTTGATCCTTCGCAGGCTTTCACTGGAAGATGCTCCGGTAATTTATCAATTGCGTTCGGATGTTGAAGTGGCTGCTTTAACAGGCAAGGCTCCTTTTGTGCATATTAATGAAGCCATCGCATATATCAAAAAAAATGATCATCTAATCAATAATGATGAATCTATCTACTGGGTTGCTTCTTATAAAGGCGATAATGCTATGATTGGAGCAGCCTGCCTCTGGAATTTTGATCTCCGGAATGAGACTGTAGAATTGGGATATGAGTTGCTTCCGGAGTTTCAAGGTAAAGGTATAATGGTAGAGATTATTACCTGTTTAATCAAGTATGCATTTGAGGTAATGGGCATTAAAACCATTGTTGCTTACCCATCCAGCGACAACCCGCCTTCTGTAAAACTACTTGAAAAAATGGGCTTTAAAATTGCTTCAAGCGATCATCAAAATACGCATGTAAATGTTCCGGGCATGCTCACATTTATCCTTACTGGTTATCCAAAACAATAAAAGGAAAATCGCCAATAACAATAGCCATCAATATTTTAAAAATAATAGTTCCACTCATGTTTCCCGATTAAAAAACTTATGCGATAAGAGGTTAGTATTAGTCTTTCCAATCTACAACCTTTACCTCATCGCCAACACGGATAATCCCCAATTGCTGGTGAAGCAGGTTCTGGCCGAACATGATTTTTTTACCTACCGTACGGTAGCTGGCCAATGTTCTTAATGGTTCCTGCCCTTTTTCGCCAGTTTGCTGATCAATGGTAATGAGCACACACCTGGCACATGGTTTTACAGCTGCAAATAAAACCTCCCCGATGTAAAAATTTTTAAAATTGTCCTCAGCATGGGGCGCTCCGCCGGTAAAAACAAAATTTGGGCGGAAACGGTCCATTCGGATCGGATCGGCAAGCTTTTGATTAAGCCCATCAAGCGACGATTGGCCGATAAGCAGGCAGGGATAACCATCGGCAAAACTCACTATTTCATCATTTGTAGCATAATCCCGATCTACCAATCTTTTTTCAGTTAAAGGCATTTTTACCAGCCTCACCTTAAACTTCAGGAAGTCAGAAAACCAATCGCTTACCTTTTTATTTACTTCAATTGCGGTGGCAGTATCGTTCCAGATTACAACAGATAGCTCTTCTCCGGTATCTTCATCCAAAGAAAAGGATATACTTTGCCCTGGTGAAGTTTTATGGGAAACGCTTAATTTACCATCACTGATATTTACCTGAAGCAGTGCCAGTTCGAAATGTTTCCGTTGGGTAATAAATATACCTTCCTCATCAACAAGCATCCATCTTCTATCGTATTGCAGGCCTTTTTCTTCAAGCTGCGCTTCCTGAAGACTTATGCCTCCCAGCGATTTGATGGGATAAATATTGATTTCGGAAAGGATAAATTTGCTCATGTTATCTGCAACTATAAAATTTCGATGTTCTTCTGCTCAAATGCCTCAAATATCTGTGCATTGATCATGCTTCTGGTCAAATCGGCTTTCGATATATCCTTGCACCAGAAATAAATATTGATGGTACTGTTGAGCTTACTCACCGGACTGATCATAATAATAGGTTCTTTGCTGATAAAAACATTGCTGTTCTCTACAATAATTTCTCTGATCAGGTTTACCACTTCGGTAGAATTAAAGGGTTTTGCAATCAATAAAGAAATATCTACCCGCATCTGGTTGTTACTCAGTGTCCAGTTGATGATATTGTTCGATAAAATAGAGCCGTTAGGGATAATAATTTCCGCGCCTTCGTCGCTAAGTAAGGTGCTGGAGCGTACACCAATTTCCTTTACCCTTCCTTTTTTATTACTCAGCTCCACAATGTCGCCTATTCGGATGGTTTTATCAAAAATAAGGATAATTCCCGATACAAAATTGCTTACAATATTCTGTAAGCCCAACCCAATTCCAACACCCAATGCACCAAGAATAACCGTTATTTTATCAATTGGAAGTCCGGAGGCTGCAACCGCGATTAAAAAGCCCCCAATTAATAACACCAAACGGGTTACGAGTAACTTCGAACGCTCGCCTTTGTTATCGTCAAAACTGTCATCGCCTGTATCGCCAAAGAAATAGGCAATGTATTTCTGCAAAAAGTTGGCCACCCAGATAATGCCCAAAAACAATACAATGCCTCCAAAGGTAAAAGAGAAGTTGCCTATGATTCTTTTTTCGGTGAGGATTTCCATTACCGACTGGTATAATCCATTAAAAATATTCAGGTTGGTGGTAAATATTACAAACCAGATTAGGGTAGCACCAATGCCGGTTAACCTTTTAAGTCCGGTAATTACAGGCTGCCAATCAAAATACTCTGGAAATCCTTTACGGATCCTGCTGCTTTTCATCTGTAACAAAAAGGCCTCTACCAGTACTTTAGCCAGGATGGTTAATGATATGGCATTTAAAAGTGAGCTTACCCCGGTAGAGTAAAAAATCTGCGTAAGGGTAAAGCGGCCAAATAGATTACAAAAGGTGGCAATGATGGCAAAGCCAACATATATAAAACCCGTGGTGAGGATCATTCTGTATCTTTTGGTTTTCTCGTCGAGCATTTTCCATACCATAATGCCATAAGCAACGGAGCTGGTGGTTAAGAACAGCAGCAGCCAGCGCTGGTATCTTGGTGGCATACCCAAAAGGCGTAAAAAAACCGGAGCGAGAAGAAGTACAACAAATATGCACCAATAATAAAATAACTTTGAGCCTAGCTTTTTGCGGAAAAATACAGTGAGCAAAATGGCCAGAATAAGCTCAACTGCTTCGATGTATAGTGCGGGTGCCCTCAGATCGAATATTGGGGCCAATGCAAAGAGCATGATAAAAGTAAGTAAATAGGGCTGCGGACTGACCAGTGAAAAACCATCAAGGGTTTCTAAACGGCCCCGCTGTTTTACGCTTCTAAAATTGAAGAATACCCAAAGGAAGAATATGGTACAGGTAAAAAGTAATAACAACCGGCTACTCCTGGTATACACGAAATAATAGCCTGATATTTCTTGTTCCCCTTTAATAAACCTACGGAAACCCATGCTTTTATTGGCCCGTTTGTTTACCGATTCCCATAAGTAACGGCGCTCTTTGCCAAAGGCCTTAATGCTTACCGCATCGAGCTGACTATCGGTAAGGTACATTAACTCTTTAATGTTGATCAGGTTAGAAGAGGTTCTGGCCTGCAGGTTGTTAATGGATAAGGTAGTCGTTTTCAGTAAACTATCCATCACTATACGTTTCTTCTTTAACTCTGCAAACTGATCTTTAAACATTGCTTGTATGGTAGGTACCGTAAACAATTTAATCAATACGGTATCTTTGCGCAGGTTAAGAATTTCGGTTTTTAAAGCCCGTAACTCCTTTTCATATTCATCAAGGTCTGATAAACAATCTTTATTATTGCTCTGTAATTCTTCCAGCAAGGTTTGATCCATCTGCAGGTTTTGCAGGTTAGGGGATCTGTCGTTTTGCGTTAACCGGCTTTTAAGCAGTGCCAGTGCAGCTTCATCCTGGGTTAAATGTGCTTCTATTGGCTTAAGTTTTTTAAATGAGCCAACGGTTACAGGAACTTTATTAACGGTTTCGAATACTTTTTCCAGGTGTGCGAGATAATCGCCTTTGGTTAATGTTGCAGAATCGGACAGAATAGATACATCCTGGCCCTTATCTGATGACCTGTCCTTTTGTGCAAATGCATTACCCATAATAATAACGGTAAAAAGCAGGAGTAATAGATTTCGGAATAGTATAGGGAAATTATTTATTGTTATCATTAGATTTAAAGAAGTATTGGGAAATATCCTTTTTAAGGATATATGTTGCCAAAAATAAGGATTAGAATTGATTTTACAGCCGGTGGTTTTGGCTATTTCATTTACAATGAACCTTAATAAATGCGAGCGCATTAATGCCAGAATGAATTTAATGAAAATTTATACTGTTGTTCGATAAAAATTAAATAATTTCAATCCAGCATTTGCTATTTTCAAGTTTAAAAGCATAAAAATGAGCTATTGTGAATAATTTTTAACAAAATACAGTTTTGCTTTGTTTTTATCAGGCTTTTCTATTACGGTAACTGCACAGGCCACACGGCAGATTGTGAAAGATTTTGATTCCGTCCTGAAAAATAAATAAAATCTGCAGGAGATTAACCACAAACAATCGATGAAGAAACAGAATAAAATTATCCTTGGGGTGTTAGCGTGCATCATATTGTTAGCCATTGCGTTGATGTATAAACTGCATTGGTTTGGAGCGGGTATGAAACCTCAGCATGAGGCAATCAGCAACCCTGATCTTGTTGTTGAGGCTATATCCGATACACAAGCAGTAACATCTAAACCTAAAACTGAAAGCCCGAAGGAAGCAACGCAGATCGAATTTCCACCAAGCGGAAACACTGTTGACGATTTTGTTCCCGGATTATATAAAATTGCAATGGATACCAAAGGCCTTTTAAATAATGACGAACTGGAAGATGTAGTTTTAGTGCTCCAGAATAAGAAAGACAGTACAGATTTACGACCTACCTTAGTTTTGTTGAAGCAGCCGGAAGGTGGGTATCGTTTATACGCCAGCTCCTGGCTGGCCATTGGCGCCGCCTATATTAATGGCGATTACCAGCAATATGACAGTGAAGACATCAGCATAGATCAAAAAAGAAATTTAATTATATCAACTTACGGCAGCGGTCCGGTAGGTAACCGCGAAACCAGGTACCGTTTTATAGACAACAAACTTGTTTTTACTTATATGGAAACGTATAACGCGGGTGCAGGCCAGCAAACCAGGGCAACCTATGATATTTTAAACCGAAAGTTAACGGTTGAAGATATTAATACCATGAAAGAGGATATGCCTGCTGCAGTTAGCCATGGTACTTTGCCACAACACCCGCCTTATCTTTTTAAAGAGATTGACCCGACAACGGTTTTCTCAGAATAATGGCAAAACATCGCCATGCAAGGAGCCTTGTTTTTAAAAGCCATTAGCTTGAAATATAAGCCCTTCGTTTGAATTTAAACAGAGGATAATTAGTTTTATTCCTTTGTGAGGTAAATACTCATTACAGCCCTTGCCGCAGTTTGGTTAGTTCCATAAATAAGCCATTGTTTATCATTTACCTCAGCACTAATCCGCATGTACTGATCAGTCTGCGCTACAATGCTCCAAGTGGTCTGCGGGGCAAAATTAGGATTGCTAAAAGTGAGGATACGGGTATCTGCATTTCGGCTCAGGATATAATCCGAAAATTTTACCGATGTATTAACATCAGTAGAAAATTTTACCTGTTTATTGTCAAATGTCCAGTACGATTTTATGGCATCTGCCACGGAATGGCTAACTTTGACTCCCGAAGAATTATAAAGCTCGAGGTCATATCCACCTGTTGACCATTTGCCATTCAGGGTTTCATTCGTACCATTATCGGTGTCTTTTTTGCAACCCGATATATTGATGATGATACATAACAGCAATAAAATACGTTTCATACCTGGCCTTTAGATGATTGAAGTTAAATAAACCAAAACGAATTCACAAATCTAATATACGCGAACCCGGCTATCTGTAATTGAATTGGCACATTTAAATTTATTTACCTCGGCTTGTAGCAAGTAACGCTATATACACGTTTATACCTTAAATTAACACTAAGCATTAATGAAAAAAATCTTGCCAATTTTACTGGTATTATTTTGTATCGCCGGATGTAAAAAGGAAAAACAGGGAAATTATTCTGAAACTATAACAAAGGGCGAAAAATGGGGAATAAAGATCGGCAGTTCACATGCTGAAGTATACACCCAACTGCAAAAGGCAGGACCAAGCCTCGACTTTCAGCATGTGGCAATTTTTGGCCACAAGCCTTACCGTTCGCCAGAAAGCCTCGGCCAGCTTCTTCCTTATTATTATGCGCTCACTATTTATAACAATACCGGGACTTTAGACCGTGTAGTGCTGTTTTTTAGCGGAGATAAAGTACAGCAGATTGCCACGGGCAGTGGCCTCAGCACACCAGTAAGCAAATGGCCGGAAAATGTGGCTGATGATACCGCAATAAAAGTTGATGACCCTGTTTCAGGTTTAACAGCAAAGCTGATCAAAATTCATCAGTTACCAGCCTATGCAGCTTATGGATTTGTACTTTCCGATAAGCCATTAAACAAACCGTACGATCCGGATATGAATAATCATAATGAATGGCAGTTTGGCTTTTCAAATTTTGTAAGTGCAAACATCAGCGGATCTTCAACAGTAACCCTTCATTTCAAGGCAGGTAAGCTGGAAAGTATAGACCACGATTATCGCGAGGGGCAAATATTTAATTGATTCGAATCTGCTGAAATTATAAAACAAGCATCATAAATGGTCGTTTCCCAGCAGCGTTTCACTGCAATTTCATGATTACCTCAAAATGCTTTTGGCACAAGGGAGTTTAGTGAATCAGTTTAAAAATAAAACGAGGACGTATCATAAAGTTGAAATCGCCTCTATGATACAACCTTGTTTTTTTTGAATATAAATTATACTGGGCGATGCATGTGCATCATTTACAGATTTAACGTATCCATTAAATTAAAGGGTCGGAATCCTGATTGCGGAGATTGTGCGCTGGAAAATTATTCTTATCGAAATGATGGTGACGATAAAAGTTTGCACGGTCAATCTCTACAATTTCATCTTCCATCCGCAACGCCGCCGGACTTCCAATTACGCTGCGGATCTGGTTCTCCAATTCAGGGGTAACCTCACCAATAATATATCTCGGCATTGCCCTGAACTGATCTTGGTGGATATCGGGTAAAATAACTTCTTTTTTATCTTCGCCTAAATTTGCGAGCCCGATGGGTATCAGCACAACCTTTTCCTCCAAATCTCCGCCCATATCAACAAGCTCCACAATAACATAGCGTATTGCATTTTGCTCGGGATCAAATAGGAGGTCGCGCACTTTTCCAACCGAATCGCCAGCTTCATTTCTTACTGGCCAACCTTTAATGTTTGCCTCGCCGTCTGTTAATTGATAACTACTTTTTGAGAGCTCTTCTAAATTGCTGTATACAATAGTTCCTGAATCCATAATTACTTTTTTTAAAGGGGGCATTAATAACGATGCCTATGTTTACAACAAGTTTTTCAGGAGATGGTTTTTATGCTAAGACGCCAGTATGCAAGGATTTGGCGGCTAAAACAAATAACGTAAAGGAGGTAATTAACGGTAAGTATTTGTGATCTAGTGTTTTGTGTTGACAGTAAAAGATGTGGGAAGCAACAAAAATATTAATCGAAATATTTTTTTATCAGGCGGCGAGCATGCTGTTTTATGATTATTTTGTATAATCGTTAAATAGAATCAGAAGTTAATGAAGAATATAGCTGAATTTAGAATGTCATTAAAAGAAGATAGGCCTGATAATAGCATGTCAGTTCAATTGCGCGCACTTTGGTACGATGCAAAAGGAGATTGGCATAGGGCCCATAACCAGGTAGATCATTTAGGCGATGTTGCCTCTGCCCGTATCCACGCCTACCTGCACCGCAAAGAAGGCGATATTTGGAATGCCGATTATTGGTATGTTAAAGCCGGAGAGAAAAGGCCCCAATTATCATTAGATCAGGAATGGGAAGAATTGGTACAGCGTTTTTTATCATGATGGGTATAAATTACCTATCATTTAGCACCAGTATGCTGGGGAGATAATACCTGAACAATATTAATCTCCCAACATCTCCAGTCCTTTTTATTTAGCAGGCATTTTAAAAGAAGGTGGAAGTGATGCTTCATCCGCCGCCCATAATTTATTCGGACGTTTGCCCATTACCAGCTCCAATTTGCCACCTTTCATTAAATCCTCGTGAGCAAACCACGATTTATTCCATACTTGCCCGTTCAGTTTAGCCGATTGAATGTATTTATTTTCAGGAGAATAGTTTATACAGTTCAGCTCAAACTTTTTGCCATTTCCCAGATCAAGTTTTACGTTGGCAAACGTGGGGCTGCCAATTACATACATGGGCAAGCCTGGGCTTATCGGGTAAAAACCCATCTGCGAAAATACTACAAAAGAAGTAAGGCCACCGCCATCTTCATCGCCAGGAATGCCCATTAAATCGTTACGGAACCACTGACTTAATAAACTCCTTACTCTTTTTTGCGTGCGCCAGGGCTGTCCCGCATAATTGTACAAATAAGGAATATGCATAGCAGGTTCATTGCCCATGGAAAACTGTCCAACATTACCTGTATGATCAGGCAACTGCGAATAAAAATCAAATCTGCTTTTCCCAAGCGGTGTATTATACATTTTCTCCAGTTCATCAACAAAAGCCTGTTTGCCGCCAATCATATTTACCAAATCGCCCAGGTTGTGCAACACATCCCATCGGTAAAGCCAACCATTGTTTTCGTCGTAAGTTTCTCTGGCACCAAGTCCGCCCGAAAACCGGTAATCCAGCGGTTTAATAAATTTACCTTCCGCATCTTTCGGATGAAAAAATCGGGTGTCCGGATTAAACACCGTATGGTAGCTGCTACTTTTATCTAAAAAGTATTTGGCTTCGTCGATTTTACCCAATTGCTGAGCAATATTGCCCAGGCACCATTCATCATATACCGTACCGAGGGTAACGGCTATCGGTTGACGTTTTTCAAAACCATGAACTTCTGCTGCAGTTTCTTTTTCGCCTTCAGGTAAAGCAGGGAAATAGCCATTATCTTTAAAAAACTGATCTAAAACACCTGCTTTTTTTGAAGACCACGGGGCCAGGGTTTTTTCGGTAATGGCTGCTTTACAATACTGATAAGCTTCCTCAAGATTAAAATTTCTTAAACCCTTGTTATAAGCATCAATTACGGTGGCCACGCCATGATTGCTGTTCATCCTCCGGCTATCACCAGTTACCTCCGGAAAAGTTGGCATCCAATGGTCTTTCATCTGTTGTGCCATCCGCAGATAAGAATTAATCATATCGCTTTCCATTTTTGGCTCAATAATCACACGGAGTGGATGTGTTGCCCGGTAGGTATCCCAAATCCAGTCGTCAGTAAAAAATGGCATGCCATTGTCATTGTGCACTTTTCCGTCGAAGGCACTAAAATACCTTCCATCTTCAGATAAGCTGATCATTCTTTCGTAAGTGCGATAAAGGGAAGTGTAAAATATGGTTTTGGCTGTTTCATCAGTGCCTGTTACCATGATCTTTCCAAGCGTGGCATTCCAGATATTCTTTCCTATCTGCGCCACCTGGTTCAGGTTATAATCCTTGATTTCTCGACGAAGATTGTGTTTTGCCTGTTCTTCACTGATAAATGATATGCCATAGCGTGCCTTAATCTGCTTGGTTTGAGCAGGAAATTTTAAAATAAGATGAGCATCACGGCCGGAAGCAGACTGTTCCCTAGAATCAATTTTAGCTTCTTGATGCCTGCCTGATTCAACGGGTGTTAAATCAGTTTCGAAATAGAGGTAAACCTTGGTATTATTGCCTAGTTTCTGAAAACCACTTACCACATTCTGGCTCACCTTTAGCTCCCCATTCCTGGTGTTTAAAACCAGATAAGCCGGAACATCTGTCTGCGAAAAATTGAGTGCATATATCCCCGATTGGTGCGATGGCGCAAATTGTACATTTATCCCAAAATCATCCAGGTCAACCTCATAATAATAAGGCTTAATCACCTCATTGTCGTAGCCATAAGAAATTACGTTACCCACATTTTTGAGGTCGCCCTGAAAAGGGCTCAAATTAAAGGCTGAGCTTCCCCGATGGCTGGTAACCACAATAGGCAAACCATCTATAGTATTACTGGTAAAATTATCACGCTCCGGATAAACCCGCAATAAGCTATTAGGTAAATGAACAGTAGGATAAGTGGGTACAAGTAAATGGCTAATGTTACCAATGTATGGGTTAACATAGTCTACGGGTTGTTTTTTAGCTTGTGCATGTCCAAAATTGATGCAAACTATTAGCAAAAATATTGCGTTCAATAAAGAATATGTATATTTTTTCATATAATGGATTTCGATTAGATGTGATAAACATAGCACTTTCAAAAACGATATTCAGCCCGCTGATGAATTGCCGACTGTATCATTAATGATGTATTTTTTTTAACCTACTTAAATAGTAAAACGATTTATCAAATCTAATGGAAAGGATCAGTTTATCAAAAAATCAACAGCAGAAAAAGTCTTTTCTTATGAGCATGTAGTATTTTACTAGCGTAAAATTACAATGCCTGATGCCAAAAAATTAGGTTAAGGCCTAAATGTGAGTGGTGTATCAACAAAAAAAAGAGCGATGAATAGATTTCATCGCTCTTCGATTGTTAAATTTCTATTTATTATTTTGCTAATGAAGCAGTTTGTTCTGTACCGGTTACTGGTGAGCTCATTTGTGTTTTCATTGCTGCAAATCTGTCTAGATTCAATTTTGGTGTGCTTCCCATTACTAAGATATGCTCTCCGGTAGCGCCGCTTAATTTTAAATCTGCACGGCCTTCAATTACAGTATATAAACTTTCTGTATCTGAATCGATTTCTGCAACTGCATTTCCTTTTAAGAATAACTGTAGGTATTTAGCATCCAATTTGCCCGCTGTTTTTACTACGGCATTTTCTGAAGCCTGTACCCTGAAAATATTGTTTACATAAACGGTAATCTTCGCCGTATTTCCATCTGCCGAACTGATTTTTAGTGCATGTCCATCCTGGATTACTTTTACTTTACCGGTGTTGTCGTCATTATAGCTTACACTTTCTTTTTCTCCTTGTATCAACGTAATTTCTACATTTCCACTTACAATAACCTGGTTAATGTTTTTAGGTGCCGACATTTTGATTGGCTGTTTCTCGTCTGCCATTACACTTGTTGAGAAAATAGCAGAAGTTAACACGATAGCTGCTAATACTGATTTTGTTAGGGTTTTGATTGAGGTTTTCATAATGCTGTTGTTTATATTTTTAATTAATATTTTATGATTGTTTTTGTAGATAAGACACCACCAAGGCCGAAACGTTGCAGCAGAAAACCCTCAATTATACCAACACAGCTTTATTCTCGACGAACGGGTTTAAAAATCGGGCGAAAAAGAGTTCATTTTTACGAATACTTTCATACCTATCGCTTAATTCTATGTACGACCATAATCTTGTTGGCTTAGAATTAACAATAGCTGAACATTTGCTTTAAGGCCTGTTAATCTTATGCGATAAGTTCCAGTAAATTGAGGTCATGAGAACGACCGTTCGGTTGAAAAAAAATGAAAGAAAAATTAGGGCCGGTTAATGAGTTAGGAGCCTGAAATAAGCTACACGTATAGACTGGCAGAATTACTTACCTGCCTGAAAAATAATTGGTATAGGTCAATAATCGATGTGCGAGATCAATATTACCCAAGCGCAGAACCTGGGTTTAAATGGGCAGATGGTTTAATATTCTGCCCGTTGGGTTTCGCTATAATGGCTAAAATTTAATCGATAGTTTTTCAGAAACAAGAACATTGTTTTTGTAGTACTCGAAAAACCAGGTTCCATTCTTTTTTAAAACGATACCGTTTGCGTTGCCATTGTTCGAAATATAACAATCCTCTACTGAGGTTTTTAGTAAGGTCATTACAATTTTAGGCGTTGCATCAATCAGTTGGTAGCCATTGCTTATGGGCTGTGCATACAATAGCCCCTCTTGTTGTTCTGTTTTGGCGGCGATTGGTTGATTAACCGGTTCAGGCATTGCTTTAGCCGCTACATTTGCCGGGGCAGGTGTTGGATTGGTAACTGCAGTTGGGCTGCCTGCAACATATTTAAAATCGTTAAAAGATGTAAATGCGTCTTTCAATGCCAAATTGTAAGAAGTCTCGTATTCTTTCTCTCTGCTTTTACCTGCCTTGCTTTTTATCACTACAGCACCCTTACAATCTTTAAGTAAAAGGGTAAGGTTGGTAACGAACATACTATTGTTTTCCTGCAATTCTACTACCAGGGCCTTGCATCTATCGGTTGCAATTTCTTCTGGTATTTCCGAATTATCAAAATAAACCGTAAAGCCCTTCTCCTCAAAAAAAGTTTTGGTAAGGGTATTTAAACCATATTGATTAACCTGTTTGAGAAAACTAAATTTCTCGGGTACAATGATGTACTTGTAATTGGCAGCATTAGACTGTGCCTGTACAGAAAAAGAGATTGCTAAAAAGAGAATAAAAAAATATCTTTTCATAACGGTTAATGGAGCTTGGATAAGATTCCGCCTCAATTTATAGAATGAAACGGAGAAAATCAAATTTATCGTTCAGCATACGATCTATATTAATCAGTTACCTACAATAGGCGTAGCTGCTCGAATATGTCAGATTGCACTAGTGAAGAAAGAACAACTATTTATCACAAAAATATTTCTAAATTTAGAGAAGAAACCTTTTTTTCTTCCAAAAAAATAAAACCAATATAAACCTAACATATGCTTAACATTCAAAACACCAAACTATTCTGGGCAAGTTGCCTGGCGTTATTGGTTACTTCGCTTTCCTTCGGCATCCGCGCGGGAATCATGAACCAGCTCGGGATCGATTTTCAATTAAGTACTACACAATTGGGTACCATTACGGCAGCTGCTTTCTGGGGATTTCCGCTGGCTATTGTGGTCGGAGGATTTGTGGTCGATATGATCGGCATGAAACGTTTGCTGGTAATGGCCTTTATCTTCCATCTGGCCGGAATTGTGCTTACCATTTTTGCTCAGGGCTACTGGAGCCTGTTTTTATCTACCCTGTTAATCGGGATTGCCAACGGTACCGTAGAGGCCGCCTGTAACCCATTGGTAGCCGCTTTATACCCAGAAAATAAAACCACCCGCTTAAATCATTTTCACCTATGGTTTCCTGGGGGCATTGTGATCGGCACCTTGCTGGTTACCTTGTTTGTTCAGCTCGGACTGGGCTGGAAGGTGCAGGTGGCCATGATGATTATTCCTACTTTAATTTACGGATACCTGTTTTCAAAGTTAGATTTTCCGGTTACCGAAAGGGTATCATCTGGTTACTCCAGTTCGGATATGTATAAAGCCGTACTTTCTCCATTGTTTATCTTTATGTTCATCTGTATGTTCGGTACGGCCATTACCGAGTTATTTACCGGTCAATGGATAGGTTTACTGTTGAAAAACGTAACGGATAATGCCATTTTATTGCTCACGCTTACTACCGGGATTATGGTAATCGGCCGCGGTTTTGCCGAACCTGTGGTTCACCGCCTTGCCCCTCAGGGTGTACTGCTCTTATCTGCAATATTTGCTGCCGCCGGACTTTACATGCTGAGCACTTTTACCGGAAATTCTATTTTCTTCGCTGCAATAATTTTCGGCATAGGTGTTTGTTATTTCTGGCCAACCATGATCGGTTTTGTGGCCGAAAATGTCCCTAAATCAGGAGCACTAGGCCTAAACCTGATGGGGGGTGCGGGGATGTTTGCTGTTTCTATTTATACGATGTTTATGGGGAGCTTTTACGATAACCTGATTGTTAAACATTTACCTGCTGGTGCCTCGTTAAGCGCTTATTTAAAAGCTCCTGAAAATTCAGCATCTGCGCAGGCGCTTGCCAATGCCAAAAACCTGGCAGGTCCTGAAATTCTGCAGGCCACACTGATTATCCCTATCATATTGATTGTGGCCTTCGGCGGATTGGTTATCTACCTGCGTTCACGAAAAAAGAGCAGGTCTGTAGCTTTGTAAATAAAAGATAATCACTTAGTACATTATTCACCAAATACATGAGAAGAGTAATATCTACAGGTTTATGATGCTAAATCCATCATAACTTGTAGATATTTATGATTTATTTTTTGATTGCTGCATTGGCTTCAATAAATTATTCATAACAAAGAACTGCCCGTCGGGAGCTCATATGGGGCTTTGCCTGCTTCAAAAATCCTTGTGTTTTCGCTTCCCTGTGTAGTGATTTCATCGCCTATTATCCTGATCCAATTGCCTTCGCGCAGCCCTATAACCTTTATGTTATTCTGCGTTAGAAACTCCATGATCCTGGTTTCTCTTGTTTCTCCATTATGCTTCAACTCCGGATTTGGGTCGAGGTAATGGGGATTAAGGTTAAAAGGAACCAGTTCCATGCAATCAAAAGAGGGCGGATACACAATAGGCATATCATTGGTGGTTTTCATATTTATGCCAGCAATATTGCTTCCGGCGCTACAGCCCAAATAAGCTTTACCAAGTTTGATGTTATCACTTAGATGCTTCATTAGTCCGAGCTCATGAAGTGTTTTTACCAGCAGAAAAGTATTGCCTCCCCCGGTAAAAAATCCTTGGGCTGCGTGGATCGCCTCAATGGGGTTGTTAAATTCGTGCAGGCCTTTAACGCTGATATTTAGCTGTGAGAAAAAATCGCGGGCTTTGGCAGTATATTCTTCATGCGAAATGCCTCCTGGCCTTGCATAAGGGATAAATATAATTTCATCTATTCCGGCAAAGAGCGTAATGAGCTCATCTTTTAGGTATTCCAGATAATTACCGCCAAACAGCGTAGAAGTAGAGGCCAGGATAACATTCATCTTATTTTGCTTTCGGCAATTATACCGTTTTTCGTTGAAATAATTGTTGTGCAGAGCCAGTAGAAAAATCGGCCATTTTCTAGTTAATGAGAAACAGCAAAACTGAAGGTTTTTTCAGAAGTGAAGGTCAGTTTTTCCTTTAAAGCATGTTTTCTTTATGCCTTTCAGATAAAAACTAAGGCTGGGCGTTAGACACCCTGGCTGCAGAAAGATATTTCCTTCGCTCATTTGTCCACTCTTTTAGCTTTGGAACAAGAAATAGGATTGCAAAGGCCAGTATGGAAATGACCGCCTGTAAAGAGAGGTTTATCTTGGTCACCGGATGAATATCTGCATCACCCATTACAATACATAGGCGGTATACGCTTCTTATAATAATGAGCACCAATAAGTACTTGCTCCACCCGAACCTGCGTTTGATCAAGATAAAAAGCAGATAACGCGTGATCAGAATTGATACAAAAATAACCAGTTCCTGTGTACTCTTATAATCGTAAAAAAACAGATTTACTATCCCGATTAAAAAAGTAATTAAAATAAGATTAGAAGATAAGGAATACCTATTCTTCATTAATTTAAAATTTACCAACTTAAATAGGTTTAAGACGACAGACGATGCAAATGTCTTGATAATTTTTGAAATAAGGTAATTTTTGATTGTTAAGAAATCTTAAGCCATTGATATTTGTCAATAAATAGTGAAATCGTTATTCAAAAAAAAACGGATTGCTGTTTGGCAATCCGTTTTATATTTTAGACTGAATTTGTATTACGCTTTCATTACACGGTCTTTAACCTTTACCGCCTGATTGCCCTGGTAAATGCTGTAAGGCAATAAGTTTTTGTTCGCCACACTTCCCATTGTTAACACCGCATGACTATGCAAAGTTACACCAGGACCAACTGTTGCTGCAGCACCAATCCACGCTCCATCTTCCAGCACAATGGGGGCAGTCATTAGGTCAAAATTTGTGCTGCTATAATTGTGATTTCCGGTAATGAGCACAGCCTGTTGTGAAATACAGCAGTTTTTTCCAATTTTTACCCGATCCAAATTGTCTATATAACAATCAGCGAGCCAGCTGTAATCGCCAATTTCCAGTTTCCATGGATATTTAATGTGAATGCCTGGTTTTATGCGAACTTCTTTACCAATCCTGCTACCGAATAACCGTAAGAAAGTAACTAGTACCGAGCTGACTGGCATCAAACGGCTCTTAAAAAAGACAACATCCGTAAAGTACCACAAAAGCTGCTTTAGGATGGGGGCACCAACCTTAAAATTGCCGGTATCAAATTTCTTATGTAACTGCGTTTTTAGCAAAATTTCTTATTTATTGTTGTTGGCATTAGCCTTTAGCTTTAGCTAATTTTGTGCTTTTCCTGATCCAAATGTATAACATGGCAAAAATGCAGATGTATACAATGATATTAAAAACTTCGTGGTGATAGGTAAAATTGTTCCGCTGCGATTTAAAGAATCCAAGTAATACACCCAAACCCGCAATACGCAATACATTCAGAACGTAGATGGCAATAAAACCGATCACCAGCATTTTAAAAGTTGATTTCCAGGACGCGGGGAATGCCAGTACAAAAGCGGCCAAAAAACTCATTACACCTAGGCCAAGGCAGGAATAATTAACACGCAGATAAGGCCCGGCTACTACCATGACATCCATTTCATTATGAATGGCATAAAAGCCAAAAGCCTTAATAATCCATACGGCGGGTACAATTAATGCCGTTTTTAAACCTTGAATATAATCAAAGTGATCGGCAATATAGGCATTATAAAATCTGGAACCAGGTGTCATCACACTATTCATAAACAGATTGCCCTGGCTAAACAGGATGTATAATATAAACAAGGCAACCACAAATTTGATGGCCTTTTTATTCGCTTCCTTTTTTGCTTCTTCTGAGGTCATATGTTGTCGGCATTTATAAATTTAACTTCTGTTTTTTTGAATTACTTTAATTTTTTTATCTACCAGTTTTCTAAACCAGAAGCCTTGAAGGTAATGGAATTTAATACCCGTGGAGCCCTCAAATATACCTAGTTTAAAAAACATCCGGTAGCCAAAGTAAAGATAGGGACGAAATCCAAGTGGAAGTTTCCACCACAATTGTTTTAACCATGCCCGCTTTTCGTCAGGACTGCCCAGTAAGTTAGGCTTTAAACTTTGTGCGCGCAACTTTAACATCCTTTCTACCTCTTCTTGCGCCACCAGTTCACTATAGCGTTCATGTTTGGCTTTCCAAAAAGCAATATCATTCTCTTTTAGGTTTTCTTCCAAAATCCAGCCTTTCTTCCAGATTTTGGTCTTGCCCGGCACAATAAACCGGTGATCCATGTTCTCATTGAGATCAGAAAACCCGATCCCTGTCCTGAACATCTTTAAAAGATAAAAAGGGTAGTAGGTGCCAAATCTGATCCAGTTTCCTTGAAAGAAGTTTTTACGGTTAAAGTAAATGCCATTAACATCGCGGTGGTCTTGATCTTTAAAGTTGGACAGCATTTCAAACAGCTCCGGTGTAACGATTTGATCGGCATCGAGGCCAATTATCCAGGGCGTTTCTACCTCAAAGTGCTTTAAGGCAAAATCCCATTGTTTCGGATGGTTTATAAAAGGATTTTGTTTTACCGTTGCACCATAAATATTAGCAATTTCCAATGTCTTATCGGTACTCCCGCTATCCAAAATAAATGTGCTGGCATTAAGCTTCTTAATAGATTCTAACAGCCTGGGCAAATGAATTTCTTCATTAAAGGTTAATATGATAAAACTAAAATTTTGATTCATTTAAGTTATTATGGGTAGCTAGAATTTCTTTGTAAAATTCAACGTATTGTTTAGCCAAAATCTCATCATTAAAATCAGCATTGATTTGCAATGGAGCAGTGGTCCTGATTTTTTTTCTTTTTTCAATATCCTGATAAGCTGCAACGATGCCAGCCTTTATCTGTTCAACTTTCAACCCGGTAATCCACCCCAGGTTTTTGTCAGCCACATAATCGGCAAGACCAACAAATTTGCTGATCAATACAGGGGTGCCCATACTTAAACTTTCAACCACCACATTAGCGAAATTTTCGTTGTAAGAGGTGAGGACTGTTAGATCATGCTCGGCCATTAGGTTAAACTTCTCTTCATTATTTACCTGTCCAAGCCAATTCATTCGTTTGGTAAATTTTAGCTTTTCGGCCTTGTCTTTTAAACTTTGTACATAATCTTCCTTCCCTGTACCACCTATGGTTAACTGCCATGGAATATTAACAAGTGTTAAAGCTTCAAAAAGCAATTCAAGTCCTTTCTTCTCTTCAATACGCGAAAGAAAAATAATGTTAAAAATTAGAGGTTCTTGATACTTGCTACCCGCTACTTGATACCCACTACTTGTAACCTCAGCACCTAAACTAACCAGATTGGCGATTACCTTAATACTTTTAGGTTGCACTATTGTTAAAATATCTCTTTTTTCCTGTTCACTGGTGGCGTGGATATGGCAATATTTTAATAAAGTTTCACCCATTAATTTGTGGATGATCCTTTTTGAAAGAGAATTCCGGTTACCGAATGTATAGGAGGTGAGCATTCCTCTAGGAGACAAAACAACGGGTATTTTATACCATTTGGCCACTAAACAGCTTAATACCGAAACTAAATTCCACCAGGCATGGATGTGTAAAACATTCCCCTCCTTTGGAGGGGTGTCTGTAAGACGGGGTGGTTTTTTTAGGTTTTGATTGGCTATATTTAGTTTGTCATTCTGAGTGTAGCGAAGGATCTTTTTTCTCAACATCCACAACAACCCAGGCGAAAAATGACTGTGATCTTTTGTCCAGCGTTTAAAATAGGTAACAGGCACGGCATCAACTAAAACAGGTACACCAGTTATAACATCTAACTCATTTTTGCCATTTGCTGTAGTAGTCAATACCTCCAGTTCATGTACAGTGGCATTATTACCGTCAACCGCCAACCGCTTATCAACTGACAGGACTTCGCACAACTTACCTACACTTTGTATAGGCCCACCATATATGTAGGCAGGTTTGTAAGATGCAGTAATATGAATGATTTTCAAAGGTTAGATAATGTTAATCAAATGTTGGTTTTAGTACTTTTAAGGTTCTGAGTAAATAAAACAGAACCCACATAATTACGTATCCCCAAAATATATTGTTGAACATAAATTCGAAGTTATTTCCCCGCCAAAGCCCCTGAAAGATGCTATTGAACATAATTACACAGCCTAGCTCGTAACCTCCAAATATTTGTTCAGACTTATCAGAAAGATGTTGCACCAATATCCCATAAAGCAGCATGAAAAGAAATACTCCAACAATACCCCAACTCAGATAAGCATCAACTACTGGCCGTGTTTTGGCAGAAACCGTTGACATTTTATTGGCAACACCTGCATCATAAACCCGCTGCATAGAAACAGTTTCCATATTGGGTTTGCCAGACCAAAAAATCCTTGGAACAAGGCCTTCAAAAGAATCTTCAACAATTTCCCAACCGTAATAAGGATGATGACTAGGTACAAAATCTGCAAACTGGGTAAACATTTCGATCTCACTTAGCCTTCTGGTGAGAAACCCCCAGTTTGTATCTTCAATTTCTTCTACATTATCTGAGTTAAAGGTTTCAAAAGCTTGGTTTTGTGCCTCTTCAGCACTTACCTCTCCTCCCCAGCTTTGTCTGACAGTGTTGTTATAGGTAGGCAAGAAATACAGTAATACGTAAGTAACGGGGATGGCCAGATAGAGTATCAACTTTTTAAAATAAGGAAAAAATACGCAGGCCAATATGATAACATTGGTAATAATGGGTTCCTTAAAGCCAGAAAGTGATGCATGGATAAAGTTAATGGTAAAGATTGTGGCTCCAATGGCTAAATAATTAAAGTTTTTTTTAATAAATCCTTTAACAAATAATACTGCTGCGCAGGATATTCCTATAAGCGTAAGTGGAAGGGCAATCTGGTTAAGTCCCGGAAAAAATTGGCAAATAGAGCCTAATCCGAAGACTATAATACTGAGCCAGATCAAAAAATCATCATCGAAAGCTTGGGTACTTTTAAGTTTAATTTTATGTTTCTGAACAATTAGCATTCCTGTAACCAAAGCTGCATGGGCGAGTAAACTCATCCGCTGGCAGCTGGCAATAAGTACAGTTTGTTCGTTTTCTTTAAACTGGGCACCGTAATTGATTTCAGTAAGGTAGCGATAGCCCAAATGATCCATAAAATAAAATATGGAGGTGGTACACATAAAGCCTGCAAAAATGAGCTGGGTAAGAAAAATTGGCCTCATAATTTGTTTATGGATGGGTAAATCGCGATTAATAATAGCGGCGGGAGATAATATAGTGGTATAAAAGATAAATAATGAGCCAAACCAAGCCACAAAATACGATATAATCGGACTATTGATTAATAAATATGATACCAGAACCGGGAAGTATAAGGTTAAGGTGAGTTTGGTAGGGTTGTTATTTTGCATGGTTCTTATAAAAAGTATCTACCATTACTTTAACCTGGTTTTCGAACGACCAACCTTGAATAATTTGTTGTGATACTATCCCCATTTGAGTCAGTTTTTCTTTACTATTTGTAAGTTCGGTTAGCTTACGTACAAGATCATCCACATTACCTGATTCAAATATTTGACCATTAATTGATGGGTTTACTAAATCAGTGGCACAACCAACCCGTGTAGAAATCAAGATGGCTTTTGCAGCAGCCATAGCCTCATTTACAGCTAAGCCCCAGGTTTCACTGGTGGATGGTAAACAAAATAGATTGCAGGCCTGATAAATTGCAGGCATTTGGGTTTGATTTTGGAAGTTGATAAAGTGAACATTTTTTAAATCTTTAGATTCAGATTTTAGGTTTTCTTCTAAAATCCCATTTCCAACAAACAACAAATGTATATTAATTTTTTTTATTGATTTAAATGCATCAAGCAATAATAGCGGGTTTTTTACAGGCTCCAGTTTGCCAGCAAAAAGGATTAAAATTTCATCATTTTTAATGCCCAGTTCGATTCTTAGTTTTTCTGCTTTCTCATTTTGGATTGCAGCAAACCTTTTATTATCTATGGCATGTGGGGCTACAATCAATTGTGATTTCTCTAAACCATACTTTTCAAAATATGCTTGGTTGGCAGTGCCTACACAAAAGGCCACATCAATATTGCGATAGGCCCATCTAAGAAAAACACTCCTAAAAAAGGCTTTTAATTT
This sequence comes from Pedobacter sp. GW822-FHT03F06, assembly GCF_058801365.1. Classification (NCBI taxonomy): domain Bacteria; kingdom Pseudomonadati; phylum Bacteroidota; class Sphingobacteriia; order Sphingobacteriales; family Sphingobacteriaceae; genus Pedobacter; species Pedobacter sp. GW822-FHT03F06. The sequence continues at coordinate 147,006 of NZ_JBXANE010000013.1, read as the reverse complement.
TTGTTGATTGTTTAATAGTGTGGAATCGCCCCTGAAATAAACCGGGATTTTGCCTTTAAAAAAACGCATAGCTTTTAAATGGCTATGCCAGGCCCAACCATAAATTAAAATGGCATCGGGGTTATAATCTTTAATTTCCTTATTTAAAGTTGGATTAACAATTCCTTTAAAGCGATGCGTGCCCTTATTGCTTGCTGTATTTTTTAGAAATGAATATTCATATCCTTTTAACAGTGGTAAATCCCATTCAATCTCCCGGCCAAAGCCTTTGTCGAATTTATTAAGTGAATCTTCACCCCATGTATAAAAAACCTTAAGTTGTAGTTGCTTTGCTAAAAGCTGAAACACAGGCGCATAATATTGAATCGGATGGGTAGTAATGATGGCCAGTTTTTTACCCATTTGGAAGTGCTAGAATATTACCCGATACCATCTTTTGGAAATTACTGATGGCTTGAAGGCCATCGTTATAAATGTACTGAAAATGATAGCCCAATGAAGCTAACAAAACGAAAATATAATCTTCTGATCGGCCGGTTTTTTGATGATAATGTTTGTCGTATTCAAATATAATTTTTGGTTTGTTGTTTTTGATGGTTTGTAATAGGCCATCAATTACGAAACTCTCATAACCTTCTACATCAATTTTAATAAAATCAACACGGTCATTGTTGATAATTTCGTCGCCTACAAAACAATTAACTGATATATCTCCATTTTTATCAAATAAATTATAAGCTCCTGGATTTGGGCTGCTTACATCAGCAGCGATTAAAATCAGCTCGTTTTTATTGCTCAATGCAATATTTTTAGCAGTAATGTGCTTAAAATTATTTAGGCCAATGTTGAAATTTAAAGCACTGTAATTATGTGGTACAGGTTCAAAAGCGATTACATTTCCACTGGTACCGGTTAATTCTGCAAAATAGAGTGTATGAAAACCGATGTTTGCACCAATATCCAAAATGCGATCTCCCTTTTTAATAACTGATTTAAAGATTTTTTTAATAGCAGCTTCGTAATTACCAGTGTAAATAACTTTAGCGCCTATCCAAGTAGAAGGATCACAGCAGATCTTGAAATCGCCTTCTATAGGTTTTACAATAATGGGCCGCTTATCAAGCTTGTTATGGGTAAATAAATAATTGAACAATCGGTCCTGACCTTTAAAAAGTGGTCTGTGTAATATAAACTTATAAACTTTCTGCATCATTTAAACCACCTTGTTAAATAATTCTACCTGTCTTTTGGTCATGTAATATGCCGTATAATGTTCAAATTGTTGCCAGTTTGTTGTGGGCGGAATTTGTTTATAAACGCTTTGGAGGTAAGATAACATTGTTTCAAAAGCCTTGTCTGCTGGTTCTTCAATATTAATTAAATGGCCTGCAGTACAATCTTTTATCATTTTAGCCGCATTACTATCTTGATGTAAAACAGCAAGCAAAGGCTTTTTCGCCAATATATAAGGATATAATTTTGAGGCATTATATGCTGCCTGGTTTGATCCTATTATAATTAAACCATCTGCATTTTGTAGATTTTTAATGCTTTGATAGAAACCTATTCTATCGGTGTATTCAGTAAGGTAAGTATCAATATCTGCTACTTTGGCTTCCGGAATAATTGTTGGCACACCTTTACCTTTTGGTGCATAGCTAGTGCCTATAAAATGCATCTGTATATTGCAAAATAGTTGAGGTTCTGCCGCTAACCCCTTTTTAAAAGCTTCTATTAAAGTTTTTAATGCAGGTTTCATATCATTTCCACCTCTTCCTATGTAAATTAAATTAATACGGTTTTTTTTCGTATCGAAAACTAAAGTGAGTGCTTTGTCGTTTTTTTTGGCAATTTCAAAATCAATATTAAATGCGCCGAAGGTAATAACGGCACTGGGTTTTTCTTTTAGCTGTGGATACCGTTCTTTAAGTGTATCAATATAACTTCTTGATACACTGATTAGCCCATCGGCTTTTTTCATTGCAATGGGCTCTAAGTATTTATTTAGCCGGTATGAAAACCAGTATTTTTTAGGCTGCTCTATTTTGGGCAAATTCTTGTAATAATCGGTATGCCATGGGTCTTGCATGTCGATTATATAAGGTATACCGAACTTTTTTTTCCAGTAAGGGCCTAAAATGCATAGGGGAAATTCGGTAGTTGAAAAATAGATCAGATCAAACTTATTTTTTTGTAATAATTTATTCACTTCATTTTTATAAAACCACATAGCACGCAAGGCTACGCTACCCAAACCAAACTTGCTTGTCCATTTTTTATCAAGTGCTTTTATTTTATGAATTTTAACTTCAGCAGGAAGAGATTGTAATAATAACGGATCTTGAACCACATCGAGATAGCTTTCTTGAACAACAACAACTTCTGGTTCCCAATCAAATTTTTTAAAATAAGATAAACTCATTCTAATGCGATGCATATCAGCTGTATTGGCAGGCGGAAAGTATGGAGATATAATGAGTAGGCGTTTCAATTGAGTTTAAATAGCTGTTGAACGGTAGTTAAAAATTTTTGTCCTTCAATCTCCCAATTTAGCGCCTCATCAGCATATTTTCGCGCTTGTTTTCGATGCTCGGTTAATAGTGTTCTATTTTCGGCATACGTTTTTAAAACATCCGCTAAAGATTCAGGATTATTTTTCTCATAAACTAAACCCATATCGGGGAATGCTTTTAAAAGTTTCGTTTGTGCAGTTGTATCTGATGCAATAATAGCTAAGCTAGATTGGATGTAGGTGAATATTTTATTGGTTAAACAAATATCACGGTTTTTAGGTTGGTTAGTTTCTGTTGCCAAACCGATATCAAACTGATCTGAAAATTTATAAATATCATCAGGAGCAATTGGAGGATAAAAAATGATCTTATCAGGGGTGAAATTGTTTTTACTAGCAAGCGCTTTAAATAAGGTTATCATTTTTTCATCGTGCGCCCCCAATAAATGGAGCTCAATATCGACATTCTTTAATAAACCAAGCGCAGCAATAACAGTCTCAAGGCCTCTGTTCTGTCCAATTGTTTGTGAAAACCAAAATAAATTAATTTTATCGGTTAAGCTGTTTCTTTGTTCTAAATTTTGTTTCGGAAAAACGTTTAGAATTGTAGTTGGATTTAACCTCTGGTAAATTTGATAATAAGCTTTGCCGATTAAAGGACTGGCTGTAGTAAAATAATCCAGTTGTGGCAGGTATTTATCTTCTATAAATGTTTTTAACCGCACATCATGGCTTTTTTCATTGTTGCTTACCTCGTTGCGATGAAAATCTTCGGCATCAAAACCGCATTTAGCCTTGTTTTTTTTTGCGGCAAGATAGGCCGCAGGAAGAGCGGCCAAGTTGTGTGCAAGGTACAAGTTGGCCGGGATGGTCATCGCTTTTCTGGCCAGGTTATAGGTGCACCGTCCAATTGCGCGTTCGGCAATACCATTTTTAAAACCCATTGTGGTAGCAAGAAAAATAGCAATTTTTTGTATGAACCGTGTTTTCCAATAATCGTATTTTTGCGTTTTCGGGCTGCCGCCCACTCTTATACTTTTCCATTTCTTGGTTGGAAGCAATCGGTTATCGTATTCAGTTCCCCAATCATTCCAAAATTGATAAACTACAGTTACTTCAAAACCGGCATCTGTAAGCGCATCAGCTTCTTTTACCAATCTGGGATTTAGCGTGGGTTGACCTGAACTAATTAAGACAATCATTTAGCTAAAACTTCTCCTTAATTGTTGGATAGATTTTGTAAATAAAATCTTTATGAAAATCATATCCAGTACTATGTACGTAATGCTCGCTGGTAATTGAATTTCCCTTATTGCGCTCCTTTTTGGCAAGATCGTAAGCAATAGGCAATTGTTTATAACCACCTTCATTAGTGGCGTACATTGCAAATAAGGTTTGTTCAATGTGCCATGATTGCAATGATTCGGTCTCGGCTGTAAGAATTTCTTCTATGAAATTAAAAAAAGGCAATTTTTCAAATTGATGGAGAAATAAGCCACAGTTAAACATTTTTAGCATAGGACTTTTAACGTACTTGTTAAGCGTTTCTGGTGAAAAGGAGTATGCATCAACAATATCTTTGTTAAAACAGCCTTTAGCATCTTTTTTCTCTATAATATCTAAAATTTCTTCGGGTTTTTTAAAGAATAGAACGTCAGAATCGAATTGAAGTAAAAATGGCGATTGGTTATCAATAACAGCATCAAATAACCTCAATGCAAATACATATTTTTTTCTTAGTTCTGCTGATTTTACGAGATTGTTCTTCAAGAGGAATTGATCAATCTTATCATTTTGTTCTATTTTTTTGAATATTTTGATGCCTTTAAATTTCTGTTGTAAATATTCAATTTCATTGGCTGTTAAAGTACCATCCTCATGATAATGCAGGTTAAAATTTCTTTCCCAGGCACTGAAGCTATAAATGGCTGCAACTGATTCTAAAAAATGCCGGTGCCCTGATAACATGCAAACTGTAAGTTCGGTTGGTTTTGTTTGTAACTCAATAGGGTTTAACCGCTGAAGCAAACTTTTAAGTTTCTTTTGGTAATATGTTTTTAAAACTTTTTCCGAAATTCTATGGTAATATTGAGGATTGTCAAACCTTAATTCGTAAACAATCTTTTTATATATCTTTTTGATCATATCAGTGACAAGTATCTTTCGGCTATTATTTGCGTATTAAATCTTTCTTCTGCGTAAATTCTACAGGATTTTCGCTTTATCGACTCAACTTTTTCTATTGCGCTTATCATTTCCTCCTTATTATTAACCACGAAGCCATTTATGCCATCGGCTACAATTTCAGGAACGGAGCCTCTGTTAAAGGCAATTACCGGGGTTCCACAGGCCATGGCTTCAACCATAACCATCCCAAAAGGCTCATCCCATTCAATTGGAAAAAGAAGCGCCTTTGACTTCCCCAGGTAGTGGTTTTTTTCATCATCGTTTAAAGGACCGAGGTAAATAATCTGTTTACCATCAAATTTTGGTTCAATAAACTCTTTGTAGTATAAATAATTATCAGGAGTGGTTGGAATATTCCCACCTATATATAACTGGTTACCGGTAGAGAGGCAAATATTAATGGCCGTATGTAAGCCTTTAACTTTATCCATTCTTCCTAAAAACATAAGCGGAGCATCAGCTTTTACCTTTTCTTGTAAGTTGTACTTTTTAAAATCTATCGCATTATAAACGGTTTTCCAGTAACCTGTAATATTTCCTGTTGACACACAATAATTGCTACAAGCCGTAAAAGTTAAATTTTGATGCGGTAGCCGTGTTATTGCACTGATACCTTTTTGGGAAACTGGTCGGCCATAAGTCATTATTTTTTTTACCTTTTTGTTGATTATTGGAATGAGATAGGCTAACCGACCGAAATTATGAATCGCATCAAAATCATTCCGTTTCTGGTAGAGGAAAATCCAGGCTTGAAGAAGTTCTTTAAATTTTTGCCATTTAGAACGATTCAGGTCATTTTTTCCGAAGCTATATGTATTTCCGGATATATTGGAGTTTGGTCCGGCAAGCAGGCTTACTGTATGCCCTTTTTTTGCATATTCTTCTGCAAACATATGCACCAAACGTTCATGTCCGCCATAAAGTGGGGGAGGTACAGGTATTCCAGGATCCATAATCAGTAATATCCTCATATCACTATTCTTTTTGTCCTGGTTTACAAAACCAATGCTCTTCATGATCGATGGCAATTATCTCATAGCTATAAGCTAATGAAAATAAAAAATCTTTGATCATTTTAACCGAATGATTAAAAACGGGAAGAATATCTGGATGGACGCTCAAAAGTAAGTTGGGCTGATGTTTCAATATAAATTCTTTGGCCCCGGTAAGTACATAAAATTCTGCGCCTTCTACATCACACTTAATCAGTACGGTTTGTGTAATTTCTTCCTCTTTAAAAAGAGTATCTATGCTATTGATTGGGATTTCTTTATCGTGAGTGTGATCTAAATTGATGTATTTTGTTGTTCCGGGTTTACCACTAAGTTTTGCCGAAGCAAGTAAAGTATTTGTATCGTGAATAGCCGTTTGGACATCAAATCCTGTTGTCGATTCTGCCGAAACGAAACCATATATTAAGTTTAATCTGTTTCCTTTGGCAAATTGAGCCATATTTTTGGTTGATTGTAAACTTTGCAGATCTGAATCAAATGCGATAACGGTTGCCTGTTCTGAAGCAAAAAGGCAAATGGCAGAAAAATAACCTGTAGAGCAACCTAAATCCAGTATGAGTGCTTTTGGATTTGATTTAACCCAATTGATGAGAAAGGTGGTATGCTCGGGTTCATAATCTTGCCATTGGGTAGAGGTGTAAGCAGGCGGTAAATTGATTGTTATTTGCCTGTTGATTTCGAACTTAACACCATTTGTATAGTGAAGTAAGTTTAAAAATTGGTGATAAGGCTTTCTAAGAAAATCCCAAAACCAATTGTATTTCTCCAAAAGTGGGGCATGCCTAATTTTAAACGCAATTTTTCTTAGGATTTTACTCATTCAAGCTAAATATTGGATAAATTATAATGATAAACTTCGTGAATAATATCAAGCATTCTGCTGGTACTTTTTTCAAGACTTAAATTTTCAATCACGTAATTTCGTGGATGATATTCGTTATTCAATGCCTTAGCATAAAATGATTCAAAGTTATTTTCGAATTCGCTCAGGTTTTGAAATTTGTCGCCACACAAACTATCGAAATATGGTACTGATGAGGCTTCTACAACCTCTTTTTCACCCCATTCTAATCGGTTGGGGTCAAGCCATTTTCCCATATCCCAGGCAAAAATTGGAACATTCATGCACATGGCCTCTTGATATGCTATTCCTTGGCTCTCATGTTCGCACAGAAAGATCATTCCAACGCTTTCAGCAAGTAGTTCTTTATAATCCTTAAGCTGATAGCTGCCATAGGTAATCACCTGATAGTTTATTTGATGTGCGGCTAAATATGCCAAAATTGGATGAAGCAGATTTTTTGTATTCTGCTCCCTATCCCAAAGAAATTTAACATAAATGAGCAAATGGCTTTTAGTAACGTTTGGTTTTGGTTTCCAAAAATCGGTATCGATGCCAACAGGCCAAATTTTGCAACTGTTATTGCCAAAATAACGATTATAGAGTTTCGAAGTCCAGGTAGAGTGCTGTAAATAAGCAACAACCGGATAATCGTTAAAAAGGGTAGGCCATTGCGCAGGATGTGTCATTAAGCCAATACCTGCAATTATTTTATTTGGTTGTTGGTAACCTTTAAACACTTCTTTGCCAGTGCCCAAAACTACAATATAATCAGTTGGTTTAATTTTGTGAAAAGGTAAATTTTTTTTATACCCAATGTTTAATTTTTCAAAACCTTTACACAAGTTGAGAAAGACCAATTCCAAGCTTCCCGTTTTCCGAGGTAGAATATAGTTTCTAATCTTTTTTAAAAAACGGTCTCCAAAGAAAAAACGATCTTTTAAAGGTTCTTTTTTGAAATAAACCAAAATTCGATTTTTTATCACGATGGTAAGGGATTTTTTTTGAACACCTGATGAAGTATCTTTCTATAAATTGATAGTATAGTTTTGCAACAAGTATAGATAGTGAGATTTGAATAATAAAGCAGACAAACGGCGAAATGCCAAGTGCCATTAATGGATTAATTGTTAAACCTGCAACAAGGATATGCGTAAGATAAAGCGAGTAAGAAATTTGACCCAAAAAGAGCCCGATTTTTTGCTTAAACGGTTTAAAAAGTAAAACCGACGCTACTGTTGGGATTGAAATTAAGGTATATCGTATTGCGACCAAAAATGACCATTCAATACACAATACAAATAAAATTGTGATGCCTAGTGTAAAATTAACCAAGCGTTTATACACCATAAACATGATGGCACCAACAATAAAAAAAGTTAAATTTTCAATTATGAAGCTTCTGCCATCACCAAATTTGATGTAGATAATAAAATGGAATAATATTACCAATATAACCAAGGTAATTAATGGTGAGATTTGTTTAAACAAAGGAAACAATAGCCCTAGTAGAATATAAAATTGCATTTCTATGCCCAAGGTCCAAAAAAGTGTATCATACCAATAAGCACCTTTTACAAAAGGAACAAGATAAAACAGGTTGAATATAAAGTTTTTAATACTGAAGTTTTCTAACTGTAAAATAAAGATGCTTAGTATCAGCACAATAAAATATGGAGGATCTATGCGTAGGTTTCTTTTAAACAAAAAGGTAAAAAAGTCCTTTAACCGGTAGTTATTCTTGTAAAGTGAATAGGGAAGTACGAAGCCTGATACTATAAAGAAAACATAAACCCCTAATTGGCCTCCATTTATTAGTTTATCAATAACAGGAAATTGGGTATAGCCACTAAACATTTGTAAATGAACAAGACATACCCCAATTGAGGCAATACCTCTCAACAACTCAATATTCGCTATTCTCTCTTGGCTTTTAACTAACATTTAGCTGTATTTAATTTTACTGCTCAGTTTATGCGATGGTTTTTCAACTAATAAATATAAAATCCAAGCGGCAAAAACTGCTGTAACCATTCCTGCAGCCAGCCTTAAATACTCTGAGTGGCCTAAAACCGGAACATGCCGAAAAATGGCTACACCAACCCGCCCTAAGTGCCAATGAATAAGGTAAAGCGAATAACTGATGGTTCCAAACCAAAGCATGAGCTTACTGCTGTAAGTATTGGTATTAATTTTAATATATAAAATAAAAAGCACCGTAAGCAATGCTACAAGAGCCTCTAGAATACCATTGTTGTAACATGTAAAAATTAACAAAGTAATTGTTGCCGGCCAATATACAGTTGAATCTATATTCAAAACCACCTTTCTAAATAAAAGTATACCCATGGCAAACAGGCTAAACCATGCTGGCAAAAAATGTGGCGACGAAACAAATGATAATGCCAAAATAATACCGATAAATAGGAATGGCCATACATTGGATGGATTAGCGATAACACTAAAACATAAGGCTAATAATAAATAAAATTGAAATTCGATGGCTAAAGTCCAAAATACTGGGGATGCAGCTTCATAACCCAATATGTAATTTAAATAACCCAAATGAGATAGTATGGTTGCCCAATTTGGAATGGGTTGTTTTGCCGCAATCGTTAACAAAATAGAAACGATGATGGTAACAAAATAAGCAGGGTCGATCCGGATGATCCTTTTTAAAATAAATTTAAAAAAGCTTTCAATTTGATATTTCCGCTTATGCATACTATATGGCAGGATAAAGCCGCTGATTACGAAAAAAATTTCTACGCCTAAATAACCCCATTTTCCTGTGTTTGCTGTTTGTGCTGATAAACCGGAACTTCCTGAAAGATGGAAATAGGTAACAGAAATGGCTGCAATCCCTCTGAGTATATCGATGTTTTTTAATCTCAAGGGATTATTGTTTTTCTTTGACGCTGTATAATTTTGGCTATAGCATTTGGAATGGAATGCTCGTTAAGGGCTACCTGTTGAGCATTTTTTCTGAGTTGAAAACGCATATTCACATCTTCTTTTAACCAATTTGCTTTTTCTATTAATTCGCTGGTGTTTTTATAAACCAAAATGTCTTTTCCAACATCGTAAAGCTCTTCCAATCCAGCGGTAAATTCTGTTAAGTAACATGCGCCAAGCATTGGTGCCTCGATATCTCTTAACCTCGAATAAGTATTTGGGTGCCGTAAGGGGAAATTAAAACTAGGGTAGCGGTTTATCCCCAGCGTAATCATACTATCTTGCGTAATGCGGACATAATTTTCAAAATTTATTTTGCCATTAAGATGGCTTTTAAGGTTATTGCTGCTGGAAGGTTTGAAATTTCTTTGCTGCAATTTTCGTATATACGCTTTTAAGCCATATCTGGTTAAGAAACTGTATTGGAAGAGTAGCTTTTGAGCTACCGGATAATGAAGCGGTTGATTCACTGGCTTTTCTTCATTTGGCAACCAGCCTGAGCCATATACTTCAAATGGAAAGTTAGTTTGTGTTAATTCCTCTAAGAGTAATAACCGTTGTACATCATATGAGCCAATAAACGAAAGTTGTCCCGTTTCAGTAGTTGTAATGTTTCTGTGGCTTGGAGCTACCCACATGGGCATGGGTAAATAAATATAATCGAAACCAGCTTTCTTATACATGGCAATAGCGGCATGCTCAGGTACCCAATTAAGATCGAATATGCCAAAAATTGCGGGGACCGCACTAAACTCCCTTACATGGTCGCAAAAGAAATTTACGCAATAAACCCCTAGTTTTTTAATCTCCGAAATGGCTTGCTCATCTATTTGCTGTGGATATAAATAACTTAAGAATATAGCTGGTTTAGTGAGTTTTATTTTATGAAGTGTTTTTTCCCAGCTGGTGGATTTCCACTTGCTTAATTCTTCCTCAGACTGTGGTACAAGCCCCCTGGCCCAATCTACATCCTCACATTCAACCCATTCGTGTGCTCCCTCGGTCAGACCATTTTTGAGATAATATTCCCAAAAACTATACGCTGGTATGGGATGCTGATGTTTTGATTGTAAAAAAGAAAGGAAAATCTTCACGGTTGCTTTTATCTGAAAAACTTTTGCAAATTCAATGCGGTTTTCCACCCCAGATACCTGGCAATTTTTTGAATAACCGGGCCACCTATGCTAGGCACATATTTATTGTTTTTTACTGTAGGTAAGGCCTGTAAAGCTGTTTTATAGATATCGGGATATTTTTGATAGCTATTTACTACAATATCTAAAATTATTTTATAAGTGGCCAATTTTGCGGCCTCAGATGAGTTCACGCTTAATAAATGATCTGTTTTTAGTGTTGCTGATAATAATAAGCTACGCAATTTTTCTTCAGAATCTAATCTTGATAGGGAAGGAAGATATTGTTTGCGATAATAAACAAAAATATCAGGGCAATAAATAATCCCTTTACAGTTTAATATTATTCTTGCAAAAAACTCTCCATCATCATCAGTCGTCAATGTTGTATTCCATCCACCTGCAACGGCAATAAGTGATTTTGGAATTAACCAGGCATGGGTAGCAACCATCGAACCGAATGCTGAATAGCCACCCCAAAGTTTAATTAAAAATTCATCTTTTTCAGTAGTGCTCTCGTAAAAATTGTCTTCGTAAGCACTTGGTCGAAGGTTAGCAATATTGTCTGAATCATAAAAATGTATGGTGCTGCAATTGGCAATATAGCCTGGTTTTTCTAGTAGTACCTGGAGCTGATTTTTCAATTTATGTTCACCAAGAAGGTCATCTGCATCTAAGAACTGGATAAAATTTCCTTTAGAAATCGAGAGCCCTGAATTTCTGGCTGAGGAGGCTCCTTTCCGGTTTTGCGAAATGATATGTATGCGTTCATTTTCAAATTTCATGGCCACTTTTAATGAATCATCAGATGAACCATCATCAACAATAATAATCTCGAGGTTTTGATGAGATTGAGCCAATACCGATTCAATACATGCTGATAGATAGGATGCACCATTATACACAGGGATAATTACCGAAACTAAATCAGATTTCATCAGCTTGATGGCTATTAAAAATTTGAATCCACCTGTCTCGGTTCAATGTGTTGGTTGGTATGGTATTATTATGGAAACAAGGCTGTTTTAAATATTCAATATAGAGCTCCTGGTTATTATCAATTTCAATGATCCGATCAATCAGATCTGAAAAATCGAGATTGTTATATTGTAATTTCATTTTCAGTTCTCTTCCAATTGCTTTCACCTTCCTTGTTAGGCGATGGATAGGACTTTTAAAAAATTGCGGCCTGATATCAACAAAACTTTGCTGCGAAGAACGCTCAAGCATCGAAACCAATTTCCCTTTCTGGAGTTCAATAAAGTCGCCAACATTGATAAAACTTTTCGGATTGAATACTTGGTGAATGTTTTCATCACCGCAATAAACAGGTAAACTATTTAAAAGCATGGCATCATAAAGCTTCTCGGTTTGGTATCCTGGATAAGCATAATTTTCAAAAGCGATTGTAAATTTATATTCGGATAGAAATTGACGTTTTCTTTCCCAAATATTCCCTTTGTACAGTTCATCAATAGAAGCCATATTGTTCATTGATTTGCCCGGAGCATCTATCTTTTTATATTTAGAAAGTTGTTTGTAAAACTGCTCCCGATAGGCTACCGGGTTAGAATACAAAAAATTGCAAAATTTATTTTTCTGTTGGAGGATTAAATCTATGTCATTATCTGTTAACGATTTTAATAAAGATTCGGGTGCCAAACCATGCCATTGAATCCGCTTGTATTTAGGGTTTTTTACTTCATTTTCATCCGGAACACCAAAAGCCCACTCACAATGGCTAAAATCTGGTGTAATATTTTCGCAAAAATAGCCTACCCTGGTATAATTCCCTTTTTGAGGAATATCATTTCCATATGGGCCGAAAATGATAAATTGTGGCTCATCCGATTGCTGAAAATCAAAATGATCATCAAGTTTCTCAATGTCAAAAACCTCTTTTTTGAAAGTTTCAAAATCCAAGCCATTTTGTAGCCTAACTTTTATTGTTTTTTTTAGACCCGGCTCAGCCAAACTTTGCATAAAGAATTTTTAACTTGTATTTAAGCCGTTCAAACAGATAAACCATCAGATTATGATGCTGCCATTTATATTTGTACAAAGCGAAACTGATATATTTGAGGTAGGTTTTTTTATAATCACTTTCGTTGGCCAGGGTTTCGCTTGTTAGATGTGTTACCCGGGCATCCCGGATAAGGGCATTTTTGATTTTATGCTTTTGAAGGGTGAGCCTAAAGTCGTCATCGCAGAACCAAAATTTGAATCGTTCGTCGAATAAACCAGTCGATTTAAAAATTTCTCTTTTTACAAGAAAGCACCATCCGGTGAAAAATATTCCATTTTTGTAGCCATAATTTATAGGTTTTTTTTCTACTTCAGTTTTTTCAGAGTGAAATTTTGGACAAAATAATCCAAAACTTTTTATTGTTGGGTCTACACTAATACTTTCTAAAATAGCTGTGGCCCAAGCTTTATGAAAAATAAGGTCGTTGTTGCAAAAACAGATCAATTCGTTTTGAGTTGATGCGATGCCTATATTTAAATATTTATGGAAACCAAACCCTTGGTTTGGGTAGATTGTTTTGCTCTCTGGATATTGAAATGGTGCCAGTAATTTATTTGATTCGATAACAATGATATTGAATTTGATAAGATCTGGATCTTCACTTGCCAGCAAAGATCCTATAGCCTCGAGCGTTGTGTTTTTCAACGCTTCATTTTTGGCATAGCTTAAAATAATAATGTCAATATTTGTCATTTACCTTTCTGGCTACTGTGGCATATTGCTGAAACTTTGTATCTTCAAATTTATTGTACGTGATTAGGTTCAGTATACTGACAATAAATTTGAACTTTGGTGATAATGATTCATTAATACCTACATGCTGTATTACTTCAAAGCCTAAAGATTGATACATTTTTTTTATGCTTTTTTTGGTGAAAAACCTAAGATGGGTTTTATCCATGATTCCTGAATTTTCATATTGAAATTCGCCAAGATAGAAAAGGCGGTATAAATAAGGTGCATGCCTTATATTTGGTATTGAACTTACAATTACGCCGTTTTCCTTTAAAAAAGCCTTACAATTGATTAATGTAGCTTGCGGTTCGGCTAAATGCTCCAGCACATCATTAAATACAATGCAATCGAAGTGGTTATGTGGTAATTTACTTTCAGCAGTAAACAAGCTATTGTCAAACTGATCTAGTCTTTCAGTTGCTGATTGACTAAACCTTCCGTTAGGCTCAATACCGAAATAGGTACAAGGGATATTTTTTTTAACATAAGCCCCAAAAGAACCATCTCCACAGCCAACTTCTAAGATGTTTGCAGCATCTTTTGGTATAAACTGCAACATTTCTTCTCTTGCATGTTGAAAATAGCTATCTTCCTTAGCTTGATAATCAGTTTTACTGTACATTAATAAAAAGTTTCATCTGCCGTAATTTCCTTTTGGTTAATTACCTGATAAAAATCGTTGTAAATGGCCTGTAAATCCAAATCAGAAGTTTGAATCCTTAAGCTGGCATTTTTGCTTTCTTTTTTTAGCAGCTTACCTGCAAATATCTTCGTTTTACTCCATAAACTAATATCATTGCTATCGCCCTCATACTGGTATAAAAATGCACCAATCTTTCCTTCGTTTTTTAGGATATCTTTAGATGTAAGTGATGTGATGTTGGATGGCGTTCCTACGCCCATTGCCATATAACCAGTATAATAAGTGATATTACATTTTAAATAACTTATCCGCAGTGCGAACTCCCAATCAAGCATTACAAATTGAGTATTGTACAAACCGGTATAGGCTAATGCTGATTTTCTGATCATGAGGTAAACATCGCTGAAACTGAAAGATTTTGTAGATCCATTTTTCCATGCAGAAAATTGTTCAAATCTCGAACTTGGTTCAATTAATGCAGGGTTTGATAAATTAACTGAAAGTGCGTTTGAAATACAAAAGTCGATTTCGGGATGGGCAAGCAATTGATTTTTACATTTTCTGATGGCTTCAAAACAAAAAACATCATCATCAATAATTTTTTTGAGTAAAATTCCCTTTGCCATCATCATTGCCTTATTCCAGCCATGTGCTTGGTTTTTATCCGTTTCGATTAAGAGCTGATGGATCTTTCCTTCCTTCAATAGCGCTTTAAGGTATTCTCCAGTACCGTCAGAGCTGTGGGCATCAACAACTACAATTTCTTCATCCGGTAAACAATTTTGCATCAAATGCGCCAATGTAATTTTAAGATAAGGCAGTCTGTTTTTAGTAGAAATGAGATAAGAGAGATTAATCATTTTGTTTAATAGACAGGATGGTTTTATAAATCCGGTTAGTTTTGAAATTATTTCTTAAAAAATCGACGCCAAGAATGTACCATCCCCTTAGCCTGATTGCTTCTGTATTTCCTTCATCATTTCCAACAATCTTATTAAAATAAACGATGTTGTATTTTATCCATCTGCCAAAGTTTAAAAAGCTTTGTTGTAGCCAATAAAACTTTCCAATTTTTTGACCGTTCATTACAAGCTCGTAAATATGCAGGGGGATATATGCCGCGGTAAAACCATCATGTAATTTTTTGAGATATGCCCAACGGAGTCTTGAGTGGGTTAAAAAATGCTTAAATGTTAATTCATCGGTAAATAATATTTTATGGCCCAATAACCTAACCCTTAAACAGATTTCAGCATCTCCTCCTGAGGATAAGCTAACTCCTTTTCTATCGTTTAAAATAAGTGGTACAGCAGTAAATCGATCGCTTACTATCACACTTTTTCTAAGCGCCATGCCTGCTCCATAAACACTATTTAAATATTGCGTTTGAGGTGCTTGTTTGCCCACTGCATAGCCATGATAAAATTGATCAAACCAGTAAGGTTTCTCTTGCTCAAAAACTGCTGATCCGGTACCACCCAATATGGCTAATTCTGGATCCGATTCAAAATAAGAATAAGCAGTTTCACTGTATGTTTTATCCAACCAATTGTCATCATCACAAAAAATCAGGTAATCATATTTGGCATTTTCAATACCTTTTTTTCTTGCATGGGTGAGTCCGGGATTTGGCTCATGAAAAAAAAAAGCTTCAAATGGTTGGTTTAACCTACCCCAAATTTCTTGGGCACAGATTAAGGTCTTATCAGTCGAATTATTATCCACTATAATGAGCTCTATCCCCTGAACATTTGCCGTTATCTGGCCAGCAAGATGTGCTAAGGTTTGCTGTAGCCTATCAACACTGTTATAACAACAGACGATGATTGATATTCCTTTCATTTAATTAACCGGGTATTTCATTGCAAATGTTAGTTTTTTGCAAGTTTTGATAACTTTTGCTTTATATAGCGCATGATGCTGAACGGCATATTTACACCTAGTGCTACAACTAAACTTCCCAATTGAACAGGAATATTCCACTTGTGTAATTTGAGTAGTGTATTTTGGGCAATATATAATGGCGAATACATATTTTCTCCTCCAAAATGAAAGAGTATCGGTTTGATAGGATGTTCTTTTGTTTTCAACGCAGCTGCAGAATTGTAATTAAAAGTCATAATACCCTTAAGTACATTAAATTTTTTAGGCGGTTTTTCAGTAGAGAAACCGGCTACAAATTGCCCATCATCATCAATAGGCAGCTGCTGGTTGGAAATCATTCCGATTGAAACCATGTCTTCTTCATTTTTCCAATTGTTATGGATTCTACCAAATCCATATTCATCATAACGTTCAGAAATCTTTCTGGCTTTATTAAAGATTTTAGTAGTTAGGTCTGTTTTTTTAAGAAAATACAGACCACCGTTAAACAGAATAGAATGGTCGATGCTAAACTCTTTTCTGGCAAAATCAGCCTGATCTCCCCAATAATCCTCAATGGGATGAAGTTTTCCGAGCACGGTCACATCCATTTCTTTACAAGCATCAAAAATCGGGGTCAAATCTCCAAAACAAAGCATGTCCGAATCAATGTATAAAGTTTCGTCGGTTTGTAAAAAAGTATCAAGGTAAAGTTTGGTCTCAATAAATAGTTTGGCAATGTGCTCTTCTACCTCAATAAAATGAATGCCTCTATATTTTTTTTGCGGGATAATATTTGTTGCAATAAAAATAGGCAGCTCAGGGTTATGCAGTTGAATGGAGGCTGCACAACTTAAAGCAAAGTTTAAATATTTCTTAGTATTTGTACCAACTAGTATTACGGATCGGCTTGCCATTATCTAAATTTACTTTTCTATCATAACTTTAATCAGCATCCATTAGGGTCCAGTTTGATGGATAAATTTCTGGAGGTACTGTTTTTTGAATGTGGAAACCTAAAAAGTATTTCGGGCAATAAACCATTTTGTTGGGGTTTGCGTTTAACCAAGCCGCCCACCAACTAAACGTACTGTTCGAAATAACACATATATCGGCATTTAACATATGTTGAAAATCGGTAATTTCATTAGCCTGCGAGATATATTTGTTTTTTACATAACTAAATTCTTCTGCTACGAATTTTGGATCATCGCTGATAAAAACAAACAGTAAGTTGTTTTTATCAAGTTTAGAAATGATGTTATGATAATAATCTCTGGGAAGTGAAAGATCTGGTTTTCCTAAGTTTAATTGCTCGAGTTGTGTATAATCCGTTCTCCTGATGTGAAATGTTGCTATTTTCTTGCCACTAAAAATAGATTTATAAGTTCGTTCATATGTTTTTTGTACCGTTGTTCTAATGGTAAACAGTTTTCTGATCTCTTGTTGATATTCCTGAAAGTAAATTTCTGATTGAAAGTAACCATTATATTGAATATCGTTTTCTAAATTTTCTAATACTTTATATGGATAAATATCGAATCCAAAACGTACTTCTTGCTGTAAAGAAACAGGTTTCAATGCTTTTGAAAAAAATCGTTTAAGGTGAATACTGAAAATGCTATTAAAACCGGTTATGCTAAAGATATAACGGCTTAGTAAGTTGGTTAAAGAGGGCTCAAGTGTGAAATAGGAGGGAATTAAGAATTTTTCTTGACTAAGATCAATGAAGTATTCAGTTTTTAGTTTTTTGGCCGTGCTATAAGCAAAAGCGTATTGAAAAAGTTGATTTCCGAGTCTTCCCTGTAATAAAACGCCTATCAAATTTTTGAACTTTTATATGTCGATAGTATTATTAACGCCATTGCTGATATTGCCTTAAGAAACCATCCTTTTTAACGAAAACAACATCACACTGCGCAAGAGCTCCATCATATGGCCTGCGCGAGAACCCTGCGAAATCGTAAATAACATAATTTTTTTTACTCATAAAATCAATCACTTCGTCGAAAATTGGCATACCTTCAAATTTGAAAAGCGCTACTTCCAGTATAAATACATCTGTTTTTCCAAACAAGTTTGATGCGCCTTTAAGTGCTTCAATTTCAAAGCCCTGTACATCTAACTTTACCAAATTTGGTATATCAAGCTTATGGGTATTGATTAATGAATTTATTGTTTTAACCTCAACTTCCCTTTTTTCTGAGGCATAATCAAAGACTTCAGCTTGCAAGGGAATGAAAGAGCTTCCTGCCATATCCGCCCAAATGGTTAGTGTAAGCTTTTTATTCTCGCTGCCACAACCACACAAAAAATACCTTGATCCTTCATTTTCAGTACAGAAATCTTTTAAGTATTTTTCCATTTCTTGCTGCGGTTCTATTAAGATAAATTTCGAATGTTTAAAAAGCTGTTGTGTGGCTTTACTCCATTCGGCATTGTTAGCACCTACATCGAAAATGGTATCTGCCCTAAAGCCCCTACTAATTAAATCTTCCATTACCGAACGAAAACTGCTGTGTGGTGGCTTACTGGCAGAACCAGCAATAAATGGCCTTTTATTAATTAAGTCGTAGCCTAATTTATTTAGGAACGTTTTAATTATCCGTTTCACGCTAAGAGATGTTAAAGGCATTTATTTTATCAGAAATTTGAATTACATTTTCTTTTGTTAGCGAATTCGAGATCGGTAAACTTAAGGTGGTTTGATGTATCAACTCTGAAATAGGAAACGATAAACCTTTGAAAAATTTTTGATAACCTTTTTGATGGTGCGGTGCTACAGGATAATGAATTTCAGTTTTAATCCCATTTTTAAATAAAAATAACTTCAGCTCGTCTCTCTGTTTAAGACGTAGGTTAAAAATGTGGTGAACATCATAAAAACCTTCCTGCCTTACCGGCAATGTTAATTGTTTATTACTTATGGAACTGAAGTAGGCATTGGCCAGTTCTTTTTTATGCTGATTTGATTGATCTAAATCTTTAAGTTTAATTCTTAAAAAAGCTGCTTGTAGTTCATCTAATCTGCTATTAACACCAACATAATCATTATAATATTTTTGGTGGGAGCCGTAATTCCTGAGTGCTTTTAATGTTAAAGCCAAATCCTCATCATCCGTAACGATTGCTCCAGCATCTCCCAATGCACCAAGATTTTTTGTTGGGTAAAAGCTAAAAGCGCCAAATTTGCCCCAGGTACCCACTTTTTTTTGGTTAATGTGCGCTCCGTGTGCCTGTGCACAATCTTCGATAACAGGGATTTGATAGTGGTTGGCAATTTCCATTATCTTTTCCATTTCACAAGATTTTCCATACAGATGCACTACCATTAGTGCTCTGGTATTTTTGGTAATATATTGTGGAAGTAAATCGGGGTTAATATTGTAAGTTTCTATTCTGGGCTCTACCAATACAGGTTTTAAACCAGCGTTAATGATGCTTAAAATCGTAGCTATATAGGTATTGGAAGGTACAATAACCTCTGCGTTTTTTGGAAGATTTAATGCTATTAACGACAGGTAAAGCGCGTCTAAACCTGATGCAAGCCCGATACAGTATCTGCTGCCGCAATAGGAGGCAAATTCATCTTCGAAGAGGCTTACCTGCTCGCCCAGTACATACCATCCTTTGTTTAAGAAATTATTAAAAACAGCAGCAAATTTCTCCTGATAAGGTTTATTTACCAATGCAAGGTTTTCGTATTCAATCATAAATAAGGTTCGTAAATGTAATCAGATGCGTCGAAATACTCAGAAGCGAGCACCATCAATATTGCATCTTCGCTAAACTGATCCATTTTATGCCAATCTTCTTCTTTAATAATTAAGCATTTATCAGGCGCATCTAATGTAAAGTATTCACTCACATTACCGTTGTTGTTAAAAATCCGGCAACTTCCTTGGATGCAAATAGCAGCCTGTATAGTTTTATAATGTCGATGTCCGCCCCTTATTGATTTATCAACACCATAAATATAAAAGATCCGCCTGATATCAAAAGGTATATTTTTTTCAATTACAGTGAGGTTTCCCCGCTCATCGGTAAATGTTTTTAAATCAATTAAATAGGCCATTTTTCTTTTTTAAAAGATATCTGTAAACCCGCTTGATATAAGTTAGGTTAAAAAAGATCACCATTTGAAGGATATATATTGCACCCAATTCTCTTTGCCACATAGTAGAAAGCAGGGAGCTGGATTGGGTAGGGGAATTGTACCGGATAACTTGATTGTCGCTCACGGTTTTAATAAATTTGCTGTTCTTTTTCAGGTCTAAAATATAAGTGCGATAAAGCTTTCTAACTTCCCTGTTAACTTTTGCCGGCCCGTATAAATTAATACCGTGCGCAATAAAATGATCATATATCCTTAAATGATGAAAATGATAATAAATTAGGGGCTGGCCATTTACCAATAATTTTCCTTGTTTTAAGTGTAAAGGGGTTTCGTTTATATTCCAGGGTGCTCTTCCAGCGGTTTTTAAATCAATATCGCAAACGTTTTTAAAATCTATTTTCCATCTGTCCAAATATTTCTGGTCGGCAAAATAACCGGTAACAGGATCAAGAACATCTTTACACCATGTTAAACACTTTTTCATCCAATCTTGGAGCAAGATTTTGGCATCTGTTGTGTTTGGAAAAGACTGGAAACTAACATTGTACCGGCCATAGTTTTCTAAAAATAGAAGGTTAGAAGAAAAATCGTGCGGTGTGATGAGTATGTCGTCTTTTTGAAAGTGGGTTAAAATTACCGATGGATTAGAAAAAAAGTAAATATCAGCATCAAGTGTTGTTATTCTTTCGCAATCTGGATAGGTTTCTAATATATAAAATGGTAAAACTGGGCTTAAAGTAAAATAGTATTCGACCTTATTCCTGTTGTTTTTAGCGATTAATAAATCGGGATATTTTTTTTCTATTTCAGGCAATGAAATAACAACAAGCTGAGGGTTATTTTGGTTGTAAAAATAGCTTGCGGTTTCTTCATCTAATGCTAAAATGTAAAGCTGATAGTCCTGCTTCAAAACCCGGGTTAACGAATCAATTAAACATAAGCCCCTACTTAAGTAATTGATATCGAAAAGAGTGGCAAAGTTCATGGTTTTTTAATAGCTTCAATAAATAAAGAATCCGGTTTTCGAACTTCACCGTCTTTCCCATCCAGTTCATAACCTACCCAATTGGGAATATTGCTGGTAAAGGCGTTGGTTACGGTTACATTTGAGAATCCTAAAGTTTTAAGTAAATGACTTAAAGAATAGCGGTCGTACATCCATTGGTGTATTTCGCCTCCTAATCTGAAACGGCCAATTTGTAGTGCTGTTTGATCCTGGGCTTTCATTTTGAATGGATTTAATCTTCGTACCACTGCTTTTCCCAAATCGATCAGTGATCTTCTTTTTTTTGGTGATGCTGTAGTTACACCGTTAACAACGTAATTTCTTAAAGCTTTCCCCTCTTCGCCAATGCGTTGGAAAACAAATGTTTCATTTATGATCTCATCCTGAAAGAGATAATTAGCCATGTTGCCGCCACCGTAATTTCTAACGGTTTGATCGTACATCTCCAATAACATCCATTCGTAGTTGGCCCTGGTTTGTTCATTTTGCTCATCTTGCAGCCCGCTATCCAAAAATTTAAGGTAGTTTCTTGCAATTTGCTCCAGATCGGGAACCGCAATTCTGATAATACCATTTGGCGCTAAAACCCGGTAACATTCGGCTAGAAATTTAAAACCATCAGGCCTGGTGAAGTGTTCAAGGACATGAGAATGGTAAACAACCTCAAATGATTCATCTGGCATTGGAATTCCTTTTAGTAAATTATGCGGAATCACATGTTTATCCGTACTGATAAAGTCCAGATTGGTCCATATTTCGTCGGGCGAAAAATGATTTCCGCATCCTAGATTTAGATATGCCATTTTTTAAGTATAAATCCTTCCCAAATTAATTTTTTATTTTCAAGCATTGATGGTGGCATGAAACCATTGTCGAAAGCACCCAAAAAATCATATGTTTTTTCGAAGTGTGCCAATAATTTTTCTTTATTAAAGAACCAGCAGGGATAGCTTGCTTCATGAATTTCTGCTGGTACCTGTTGAAGACAGATCATATCTTCGTAATCTATAACGATGGCTGTGCGATCGAAAATAATGAAAGGTATTTGATAAGAAATAAATTTATCAACCCATTCGTAAGGGTTTTCCAGGTATTGTAAAACACTACTTAATATTAAAACATTGGGTTTTTGTTCTTTTAAGCAATCTTCTATGTTTGAATAAAATTTTAAATCTTCATTTTCAAAAAAATGTTTTCCCGCTTCAACAAAATGAGGTTGTTCAACAATGCACCAAATTATCTTTTTTACATCTTGAAGGAATTTTTTGTTCTGATAATAGGTTGATCCTAAAGAGCCACCAAAATCAATGATGCAAAGCTCATTGTTATTGGCAAGTGCAGCTTTTTGTAAACCTGCCAAAAGCCCCCAACTGTATTGAATTTCGTCAAAAATAACAGAATCCCGTTCGTATACTGCTTCGCCATCACGGACCTTTAAGAGCGCATTTTTGCATTTTTCTAAAATATTTTGTGCATCATATCCTGTTGATGCTTTTTTTGCTTCTTCCCAGCTCGGGTAGGGTGTAAACCATGCAAATTCGGTAGTTTTTTTAAGTTTCCTAATCATTTTAACTAAATGCTTAGGAACAACTTGTTTGAGTATTTTTCGGGTAGATTTTTTAAAGTCGTTTTGGTAATGCTTATAAAGCTTAACAAAATATGCCCTATTTATTTTTACTGGCAATTTATTGCCATAAAAATCACCTTTACCACTATACCCCAACCTCATTGCTTTTAAAACCTGAGGATCTATTTTTACCTCCTGTTTTATCAAGTCTATTTTATTTTGCAATAGCGGAGGTAATACATTAAAGGTAGAATGGGTTGCATCATTTAAATAGAGGTGTTGGGAGATAGATTCGTTTGGATACAGCGTTAACCAATCATTTAACACACAAGTTGCTGTCCATTGAACATCCCATGCAGAAACCGCATTATTTATTTGTGCGATTAATAATCCCTCCATATCAAAAGCACCGTTACTGTTGAATTTTTTTATCAGTTTTTTGCTTTTTAGTTCATCCAATAATTTTTGCCCATTATATTCATAGGCACTCCATCTATAACCCCAGGTAGCCCAACCTAAACAATCTGGATATGGTAAAAAGAATGATTTTGGATATTTAGCACCATTGGCAAAAAAATTACATGCCCCGATTGATGAAACTTTTGGATGATTCTCATATAGATTTAAAGCATCATTCATGAAATCTAAAAAGAATGACGAAATGATTAAGTCGTCTTCTAAAACGATAATTTTACCGTGTTTATTGATTACTTCAGTTACGCCTTTAATAATTGAGGGTGCGCAACCCAGATTCGTTTCAGCTTCTACGACATGGGTTTCTTTACACCAATTTTTACTTTTTACAAATTCTCTTACAGCGTTAATCTTCTTAATCTCGGTTGAATCAGCATTTTTCTTGGCACCGTCGCAATAAATATATAAAATTGAGTGTTTAGCAAGCTGGTTTGCCATCAAAGAATCGAGCAAACGTTCGGTGTTTAATACACGGTTATAAACAAATAATATGATTGGGGCCAGCGACATAAAGTTAATTATTTTAAAAACGATGGTGCAACAATAGATCCATGCTGGGGATAGAACGGAATTGTTCTATTGATCATTGGCGCCTCAAATATTTCAAATCCCAATTCGTTAGATACCCAATCAAATACCTCATGTTCGCCAGCGCCTAGCCAAGCCTCCAGACCGTACTGATCGGGAATTAAGTTGCTTAGTTGCATCTGGCATTGGTATGTTTTCGGTTGACCGCCGTAAAAAATAAATTGCTCTAAAGATGGGTATGCATGTAAAATGATGGCTCCAAGACTATTTTTAATGCTGAAGTTTACAAATGCCGGTGGGAAATCTATTTGGCTATCAATGGTAAATTTAATGTGTAAGGTTAGGTTTGGTTGTTCACCTTCCAGTTCAATTTCTATTCTTGAAAAAGAAGGATTATAAGGTTTTTCCTTCCTGACCCATAAACTGCTTAAATATTGGACCTGATTTTTCTGATAATATTCTACAGCCTTGTTTATAACAGAAACATTGGCCATTACACCTTTTTCGAGTACAATTCCCTTAGTACATAATTCAAGGATAGCATGCATATTATGGCTTACAAACAATACCGTTCTTCCTTCACCCTTGCTCACTTCTCCCATTTTGCCTAAACACTTCTTTTGAAATTCTGCGTCACCAACAGCAAGTACTTCATCTACGATTAATATTTCACTTTCTAAATGTGCGGCAACGGCAAAGGCCAAGCGAACATACATGCCAGAGCTGTATCTTTTTACTGGTGTATCTAAATAACGTTCTATACCTGCAAAATCTACAATCTCTTCTAGCTTACGTTGAATTTCTTTTTTACGCATGCCTAAAATAGCGCCATTGAGAAATATATTTTCACGACCACTAAGTTCCGGATGGAAACCTGTTCCAACTTCAAGCAGACTTGCTATTCTTCCTTTGCCCGATATTTTACCGGTAGTAGGAGCGGTTACTTTACTCAATATTTTGAGCAACGTGCTTTTGCCGGCCCCATTTCTACCAATAATACCTACAGCATCACCTTGTTCAATTTCGAAATTAATATCTTTTAAGCTCCATACAACATCGCTTTCACTTTTGGTATTTTGGTCATTACTTTCCCCGATCCGCAAAAATGGATCTTCTTTACCGCGGATGCGTGCATACCAGCGCTCCAGATCACGGCTAATTGTACCAGTGCCAATCTGACCCAGTTGATATGCTTTACTTAAATCTTCTACTTTTATAGCGATATTTGACAAGGAAGTTAGTGTTTAGAGGTTAATATGGTGAAACTTATATTTCTCAAGTTTTTGCATTGATCTGCGAATTTCTAAGTCCGGTCAGCTTAATCTTTATGTTTACTATTTTAGATCGACACAATAAATACCTTCATTGGATATATAATCAAAATCCATTGCTGCAATTAGGTAATTTAGTGTTTCGAGTGTAGTGGTATAAGCCATATTGGTATAATGCGCTTTGTCTTTCACTGTGATTTTTCCTGATCCTTCGGCTAAGCATGCCCCAATACTACTAACCGATCTTTTAATCTGGCTCGTTAAGCCAAAGGTTTCTTCCTTTGGGAACTTTAGTATTAGTTGATAAATGTCTTTTCTAAATGATCTGGATAGTTGCCAGACTTCTAATTTTTTAAACGAGTAAGTATGCATATCCTTTTTTATAAATGAAATAAACAAGGGATTATTGCTATGAATATAAAAGTTTTGTTAAAACTCAACTTTAATCCGTAAACGTTGCATACTAAACCCAAACTTCTATCTTCTTACACCGTATCTACAAAATTCCGTTCTACCTTATTAAAAATAAATGTGCCTACCAGCAATAGCATTGCGGTAACTACGGCAGCATAACCCAAACTAAACCAGCTAAAACTTCCTTCGCCTAAAAAACCGTATCTGAAGGTTTCGATAATTGGCGTCATTGGGTTGTATTTAATAATCCAAGCATATTCCGGATATTTTTTAATTGCTTCGGATAAGGGATAAATTACCGTTGTGGCGTACATCAGCAACTGCACGCCAAAGCTGATCAGGAAAGCCAAATCTCTGTATTTGGTAGTCATGGCAGAGATAATCATTCCCGTACCCAAGCCCAATAAAGCCATTAACAGTACAATAAAAGGGAATAAGCCAATTGCCCAACTGACACTAAAATTAGCACCTAAAAAATAATAATAGGCCATTAAAATTAGAAATAAGAGCATTTGCACGCCAAAACGAACCAGATTGCTCACCACTATACTTAATGGCATAATTAACCGTGGAAAATACACTTTGCCAAAAATCCCTGCATTATCTCTAAACACAGATGATGTTTTGGTTAAACAATCTGCAAAATAGTTCCATGCGGTAATGCCAGCCATGTAAAATAGGGGTTTTGGTAAACCATCAGTTGATATGCCTGCAAGGTTGCCAAAAATAAAGGTAAAGATGATGGTGGTAAACAGGGGTTGAATAAAAAACCAGAGCGGCCCTAAAATGGTTTGTTTATAGAATGAAACAAAATCTCTCCTAACCAATAGTACCAACAAATCCCGATAGGCCCAAACTTCATGCAGTTTTAGGTCGAATAGGGATGATTTTGCCTCAATGGTCCATTGCTCTTCTTCCTTAACCATAGCTATTAAGTTTATTTATCTGCATGTTTTGATCCTTATTAGATTCTGTATGATTAATTGAGCCATTTAAAATTAAGCTCTTTACCGACTGAAGATAGTGTGTATATCCAAACGCCTCCATGCATTTTTCTTGAAGATTTTTTTTCTCACCCTCGGTTTGAGCATGCCTTAATAAATTGTAGATACTGCTTAGCATTTCTTGCCGATCATCAGGATCAACCAATACACCAAGCGCCCCGTTTTGAAGCGCATCTACACTGCCATCTTTATTGCCGGCAATTACCCTGAGGCCACTGGCCAGGGCTTCGATGAATACAATGCCGAAACCTTCTTTTTTACTGGGTAAAATAAAAAGATCAGACAATAAGAAATGTTCGGTAAGTTCAGCTTCATCAATAAAACCGATCATTCTGATATGATCTTGAAGTTGGTTCTTTGCAATTAAATCTTCTAGCCGTTTCTTTTCCACAGTATCCCATTTTCCACCCAATAGGTAAATCAGGTTTGGGTATTTCTCCAAGAGTTGTGGCAATAGTTCAATGGTGTGGTCGTATCCTTTGTACTTCTCTGAAGAAGATAAGCGGGACAGCGAAAATA
Source organism: Pedobacter sp. GW822-FHT03F06 (assembly GCF_058801365.1). NCBI lineage: Bacteria > Pseudomonadati > Bacteroidota > Sphingobacteriia > Sphingobacteriales > Sphingobacteriaceae > Pedobacter > Pedobacter sp. GW822-FHT03F06. The sequence continues at coordinate 120,198 of NZ_JBXANE010000013.1, read as the reverse complement.
GCACTAAGTTTTCGCGATTTAAATGGTAGCGATCCAATAAACGCTGTGGTTTTTCGAACTGGGCAGGCAGATAATAAAAGGGGTCAAGACAATTGTTTAATACTTCAATGTGATCTGCAGGAATGTGATGCATTTCCATAATTTTATCGGCAGTAAAATGACTTACACAAATAATCTTATCCAACTGGTTTAACATTTTGAGCTTGGAATCGGATAGCTTTTTCCAAATTTCTATACCATGTGCCAATAAATAGATTCTTTTATGGGGATGTATTTTTTTGATGAAATAGACAATGTTGATCAAATGGATATGGCTTAACAAAATTACGTCTGCTTTTAATCCGCTTAAAAAAGATTGAATCACAAAGCGTTCTTTGTTTCCATTAAAACCTCGAAACTGGTGTTTGCTCAAGTACCTGGAATCGCGGTCGGTATTTTTATCATACATGGAATATACTGTCGATTGAACAAGCTCTTCCTCGCTTAAATCGTATAACACACGGGATAAACTTCTGCAAACCTTTTCAATGCCACCAGTAAAACTAAAAGTTTTAAGGGTTAAAAATAAAACCTTAATCGGCATGATATATTCTGTATAAGGCTAGGGCAGAACTCCAGTGCAATTTGTTTTCTCCAAAGTTTTTTATGAGCGATTTTGCACGTTTATTTGCATATCGTGATGGATCGGCAATATCGCAGCTTTTTCTCATCCATTCCTGAAATGGAAAAGTAAAACCCATTTTCCGTCTTTTCCAGGTTTCTACAGGCAGATCTTCTTTGTATGCTTCGACCAAGAGTTTTTTTTTCTGTTCGTAATTAAACTTTATGTCTGTTGAGATGGAAAGAACCAGATCGACAAAATTACGGTCTAGAAACGGAACCCTTACTTCAACACCATGACTCATGCTCATAAAATCGGTATCCTTTAACAACTGATTTTGCATGTACATGTTAAATTCAAACCAGCTCGCTCTTGTTTCGTTACTGGTTTTTTTTATCCCGGGGTGAAGCGGGATATCTTCCAGGCAATTGATAACCGTTTTCATATCGATTTCTAATAGTTCTGCAATTACATCAGGCGAGTAAACGCCCCGGAGGCAGAGGTATTCGCCAATGGGTGAGTTTAAGCTAAGGTAATATAGCCGTTTAAATTTGGTGTTGTTGGAGAAACGCATGCTCCGTAAAACGCTTTTACTCAGCCAATTTAGGTTTTGTATTTTATGGATCCGATCAAAAGAGGGGTATCCTCCAAAAAGCTCATCGGCACCTAAACCCGATAGTAACACTTTTATACCTTGCTCTTTTGCTGTTTTACACACAAACCAGGTATTAATACCATCATTTGTAGGTTGATCCATATCAGCTAAAACGGTTTCGAAATTCTGTGCGAAATCGCGATAAGTAATAAGCTGTTCAATTTTTTGAATATTTATTTTTTGAAGCAGGCTATTCCGCTGTTTTTTTTCGGAAAAATCTATTTCATTAAAATTGGCAGAAATACTGGATAACCGTTTGTTATTATATTGATTGGCCAGTATCGTAATGATGCTCGAATCGAGGCCACCACTGAATAGTACACCTATATCAACATCAGAAATCATCTGCTGTTTGATAGAATGGCTAAGTTGTTCGCGGATTCTTTCTATAGCGTAGCTTTCATTGTTAATGTAAGATGTGCTTTCAAACTCATGGTACGATTGAATAAGATGTTCAGCGCTTCTGATGTTATATTTCAGAAAGCAGCCTTTGCCCAGGCTACATACATTTTTAAGTGTAGTATAAGGTTCGGGGATATGGCCAAATGCAAGATAGTAGATTCGCCAATTATCATTTTCCTGATAGATATCAGCATGTTTGAATGCCTTTACTTCTGATGCAAAAGTTAAAGTTTGGTTAGCAAAATGATAATAAAGCGGTTTTATTCCGTTTTGATCCCGGACCAGGTACACACATTGTTCCCGTTTATCAAAAATGCAGCATGCAAAAATGCCATCTAGTTTTTCGAAAGCTTTTTCTCGCCAATGCTGATAGGCGTAAAGGATTACCTCTGTATCTGTTTGTGTTTTAAAAATATAGCCTAAATTAATTAATTCAGTCCTAATCTGCTTATAATTATAAATTTCACCATTATAAGTGATCACAAGGTCTTCTTTATGGCTTACCATCGGTTGATGTCCATTTGAACTCAAATCTAAAATAGCCAGCCTGCGGTTACCTAAACATAGGGGCGCTTTTTCAGCAGCATAAATACCATGATCATCTGGCCCGCCATGTTGCATACTATCGCACATGGCTTTAACCTGTTGATTAACCTTTTCGAAAGAATTCTTGCTATTGATAATGCCTGCTATGCGACACATTGTTATTTATTGAGCAAAATTTGGACTATTTATTCTGCACCGGATACAGCTTCGCCCCCTCAGTCACATCTTATTTTCAAAATGAACTGATTATTTTTTTATATATCTTGCTGAGCCCTCTCTCAAATCTCCCATCTCAGGTCTCAAATCTCACGACTCCCTAAAGTGGTTCTACAAATGCTATCGATGTATTAATATTAATCGAATAACCCATATTTTGTAAACGTAAAATAATACGCTGTTTGTTCTGCACTGATACCAATTCGGCAATTATGCCTTTAAAAGGTCCGGCTTTAATCAATACGCTTTCACCTGGTTTAATGTCATAATCAATGAGTTCCAGATCGGCATCTGTAGCGAGCAAGAGCTTAAGGTCATGGATTTGTTGATCAGGAATAGAAGCGATTTGGCTGGAGAAATAAATAAATTTGGCAACACCATTGGTCATCAAAACTTCTGCATATTCTCTGGCCGAAATATACGCAAATAGATAAGATTTAATCAAGGGCTCTTCGACGATTTTTTTACGGTCGCTCCATTGCTTAACGGCCTTTTTAAGAGGTAAATAAGTTTGGATTCCTTTCCTGTTCAATTCTTCATTCGCCTTTTTTTCTGCTCTCGAACGTGTATAAACCGGATACCACCTGTAATTTTGATCTATCATTTAGTTAATAGTATAAGCTGGGTAACTGCTTTCCATTCATTAATTATAACAACTAGCTGCTTTCAATAATTAATCAATTAACACCTGTTTATTTCTGCTCTATTCATTGCCGTTTCCCATCTATTTTTTCTTCCAAAATTCCCACCAACTCCTTTCATTATCATAATAACCACTTTTTCCGTAGCCGGTATAATTAGAGTAATAATAAGTTCCGGTATTACCATGGGCATAATTGGTGGTGTAAATATTTGCATGCAGTTTCTCATCCCCAAAAGAGTTTAATATGATGGCAATATTGTTAAGGCCGTATTCTTTTGACAAACGATCAGGAATGGTTGCTGCCCTGAACTTAGAAACGCCCGAGCGAATAATAAAAAGATTGATATCGGCCTTTCTAATGAGCGGTATCGAATCCGATACCAAACCTACGGGCGCAGTATCAACGATAATATATTCATACTTTTCCCTAAGTTTTTCGATGAGCGTTTCCATTGCTTTATTATGCAGCAGCTCTGAAGGGTTTGGCGGAACCGGACCCGAAGTGATATAATCAATCCCGTGTTTCTCATCTGAAAAGATAATTTCGGTTAAATCAGCCTGTTTTGATAAATAATTACTCAAACCAAGGTGGTTGTCAGAACCAAAGGCATGATGCAATTTGGATTTTCGTAAATCTGCCGCAATAAGAATTACTTTTTTATCAATAATTGATAATGTTCCGGCCAGGTTTAAGCTTACAAATGATTTGCCTTCGCCAGAAACTTCAGAAGTAATACAGATTACTTTGTTTGGCTGGTCACTGGCCATAAAGCTCAGGTTGGTACGAACAGATCTAACTGATTCTGCAAATATGGATTTTGGCTTTTCTATTGATAAAACACTTTCTCCAAGCTCAACTTTTTTAGGATATTTTAGAATTACACCAATTATCGGGGTTGTGGTTAATCCTTCGATGGTTTCTATGTCGTAAAGGTAAGGGTTTAATATCCTTACAAGTAAAATTAATCCAAGGCCCGAAAACAGTCCCATAAATAAATACGAAGAGTATATTTTTTTTGGAATAGGGGAGATTGGATAAAATGAAGGCTGTGCTGCGCTAATAATTGTAGCACCTGAAATTACTGCTGCCGAGCTGATCTGTGCCGACAATTTCCGCTCAAACAGCATTGAAAACATGCGTTGATTAATATCGAAGTTACTTTGCAGTTTGGCAAAATCATTTTGTTTGGCTGGGATGCTGCCAAGTGCCTGGTTCGCCTGGCTAATTTGCCCGTTAATATAACTGATGGTTTTTTGATTTCGCTCATGCAATAAGCGGATATTGGTCACAATGGCTTGTTTTACCTCGTTAATCTGCCGGTTAATATCCTTGATCGGTTGGGCATCGGCGTTGAAATTCTGTAATTTGTTCTCCCTGTTTATGATCAGGCCGTTAAGCTGGGTAATTAAACCAGTTAATAATGTGCTATTTGTGCCTTCGAGATTTAGATTAAGCTGAATCCGCTCTTTATTGTTTTTTACCTGTGTTTCTAACTGTTGAATGCCCAGTTCCTGTAATTGCAATTCTGCAATCTGATTTTGTAAATTAATAAGCTTCGAATTTCCAAGCTGACGGTCGCTGGCCGGATCGATTAATTTATTATCGCTTTGAAAACTCGAAAGCTTGTTGCCCGATTTGCTTACCTGTGCATCTAAAAATGCAATCTGGCTATCCAGGTAATCGATGGTTTGTTTGGCCGATCTTTTCTTTAGCTGGGCATCATTTTTTACATATTGTTTAATGATTTCATTAAGTATGTCAGCCGAAAAAACAGGGTTGCTATCAGTATGGGTTACACCCATGATATTGGTGTTTTTTTCCTGTTCAAATACATTCAGTCCACCAACAGCGCGTCCATATAAATCTCTTGCACCATTAAATTTAAAACTATAATTACCTGCCTGCGGAATCTCAGTTTTAACTGTAAAAACCATATTCCCTAAATTGATGGCCTGGCCATAGTTATATTTTTTTACGGTTTTGTTATTGTCGTCGCTACTTGATAGTTCAAATGTGCGGTTATCAACAGGCTTAACTGAGTAGGTTGACCTACTGAAATTAACAGAATCCTGCGTTAAAATATCAATTAAAAAAGGTTTTTTCGGATAAAGCTCAGTCACCCTTACCCTTCCCTCTAAATAGTAACTTATTTTATAATCAAGATTTTTTATTGCATTTAAGATTACATCTTCCGAACGCATGATAATACCTTCGGTTTGAATCTGGTTTTGGTTAAAAGGACGGTAGTTTACAGGCGAAGTTGGCAAAGCCGACATTTGCTGTTGCTGGTCGCTATCTAGTTTTAATGATGCTGAAGTAATATAAATAGGCGTGATGCTTCTAACGTAAAGCCAAGCCATAACAAAACTAATCAATACAGTTCCTGCAACCCAATACCACCTACTTAAAAAAATTAAGGCTATTTTCCAGTAGTTTATGGTTTGGCTGGCTAATTTTTTGCTTTCGGTTGATGTCGTATTCTCCATTAGCGTGTAAGGGTAAAGATTAATACAGCTAAATTAACTACAACAAGCAGTGGCTGCACGATGTTGTTTACGCTTGTTAGTTTTTCGGTCAGCGCCGAGCTCTTGGTTTGTTGAAGTACAATAATGTCATTGTTCTGAAGAATCAGCTTTTTACTGGCCAAGCTGTTAATATCGTTTAAGTTAACGTAGATAATTTCTGGATGGCTCCGATCCCCACGGATAATTTTAAGGGTTTTAGGATCTGCACTTTTGTTAATGCCGCCTGCCTCGCCAATAATGTCAATCAGTGTAGTATTTTCCCGCTCAAGCAAAAAATTGCCCTGCCTACTAAATTCGCCAAGTAGAGTAACTTTTAAATTTACTACACTCAACTCAATAATTGGATCGCGCAACAATTGCTTTGCATATAAATCCTGTATTTTAATGGCAGCATCCCTTCTGCTCAGTCCCACTACCTCAACTTTTCCGATAGCCGGTAAATTTACTTTACCATCCAGATCGACCAGATAAGATAAGGTACCATTGATACTGCCAGCTACTACATTTTGGTTACCACTTGGGTTGCTAGAAGAAGCTGAAGCGCCAAACTCTTTGTTTTGCACATTTCGGATGGCCAATTGATCATTAACCTTTATTTTGTAGTAAGCATCACTAATGCCCTGATCGTTTACTACATATACCTGTTTAATGGTGTCGGTAACAATATCGCTTGGTGCATTAAACAAGCTATGTTCCTTTCGGGCAGCACAACCTAAAAAAATTGAGCAAATGAATAAAATACAGACAGATTTTAATATTGCTTTTGTTGGGATCATAATTTGGATGAGGAAATAGGTTTGTGCAATGGCTTACACGCAAGATATAGTTAAAGATGATTAAAATATGGGTTAAAGATGCTTAAAAAAAAATAAACTGAAAAGTAAGATTTACTTATTGTCTTTTAAGGAGGCGATGAATAAGGTATAGTTTTATTGTCCATTATTATCAATGTTATTAGTTAATACCTAATTAACAACGTTTTTTAACGCCATTTGTTTAAAATCGGCAAACAATAAAAAATGGAGTTAGTTTTTTACGCATTATTTTTGCATTGATAAATATCAACAATATTGTTTGTTGTTGTAGTTTTACTACTACGATTTTAACTAGGTTTGTGATGATTTTAAAATTATGTCTCTATCCCTATTATGAAAAAAATACTGGTGCTTTTTGCATCTATTTTATGCCTTGTCTCTTCTACAACAGCAAGAGACCAAACTGGTTGCATAAAATATTATGGGCCAGGTTTTGATGCAGTTTATTATCCTACACCTTTAGGTGGAACGGGAACGTTTGGTCCAAATTATGGCGGAACCCCTGTCAGTTTACCTTTTGGGTGCTGGCCCACCGAGCCAGCAAGTACTTTAACAAGAGAATGTACTATAGGCACTGTTTATGGTGGATTATTACTGCAGAACCACATTCAATGTCCTATTGATACCTATTTACCTTTTTTTGTTTTACTCGCAAGCTGTTTAGGAGCAGGTTTTGTAAGAAACAGAATGTTACTTGGTTTGATTGGTTAGCTTATACCCCTTATTTATTTTTTGCGTTTAATTAAAATAATTTAAACGACCGGAAAATACGCGTCTTATACTCGTGGTCGAGATTTTTTAAATTTTTACTGTGCTTCTGGAGAATCAATTACTACCAACGCGGCGGTGCAATTTTCTTTTTTGTTTGTATTATCCCTACCTATACAGAATATAATTACGCTGTAGATTGTCAGATAGACGGTTACGCTTGGTCCTTAATGTTCTCAATGAGATTACTTGGCGTATATTCATTCGAAACAGAAAACATTTATTCAATGATGCCGATATCTACTGGTTGCTCCAGTAAAAATTTCTTAATTCATTCTAATTCTGCCTAGCTTTTTTGCTAAATCAGGTACATTTGTGTAAAAACCTCCTCCATGGTCGATGGCTCACCGATTACAACATAATACCTCCATTTGAATAATTTTTTATTAAAAAAATCTTTTCATTACTTATTAATAAGTATATGGATAGTTTAATTTGTATGATTAAATAGATTTGTTAGTATTATTAACTTTATTTTGTTTATGTTTGTAGTACGGAATCATCCAGCGTCGTCCCCATCTATGTTATTTAAAGCTAAGAATTTAGTGCTTTTCATTTTTGTACTATCGTCCTTTTCGGCTATTGCGCAGACTAATCCAGCAGGATGTATAATTGTATTCCCTTATGGGGCGGTTGCTTCATTCCCGAACGTTTACACAACGCTTACAAGTTATTCGGTACCTACAACAGAGAGTGCTGATATTCAGGGGCTTCCTGTTTATGATGGTTTGGGTGCTAGTGTAGCTGTCAGTTACTCCTGTTACAGAGATCCGATACCCAATTCAACAAGACAATGTGTTGTAAGGGGTACTTCTACTCAATGGTATGGGGGGGTGTTAGCTCAAAACTTTTATCAGTGCCCCATAGATGATTATATACCCTATATGATATTGGCTCTGGCCGCCTTAGGCTTTTTTGTAATCAGAAAACAAGCGGTATGTTGGGCAAGTAATTATAGCTTGTCTTAAATCGTTTTTAACCAATATTGAACTTGTCTTATTCATTTTGTTCATGACAATTGTCAAGGATTTCTGATTATTTTTCAAGCGAATTCTTACTTTTTCTTTGTTTTAGTGCTTCCTGGGGCCATTTTTGACTAATTATAGCGTGGAATGAGCGTGTCATATTCATTCCATTGGTAGTTTAATTATACTTTTTTGGTTAATTTTGTAATATTAATCTTACGATTATTGGAGTTTTGTGTTTGGTTTATATCATCACTTATCTCCAAACTTTAGTTGTCTATTATTATAAAAAATGTCGCAGAACATCTCAAATGGTGGGAGTTACGTATGTGCACCCATTAGTACCAAACAATAATGTCGAAATATCTCTCTTTAACCGTCTTGTCTACAGTTTTGTTTTTCTTATTTATGTCACCATCATTTTGTCAAGTCACTGGGCGGGGCTGCAATCTGGGAAGTTCTGTAGCAACGCAATTTTTAGGAACTGCTATTTACAATAGTGACCCTAGTCAATCTGTTCGCATTTATCAAGCCAATGCTCCTATTGTACCCATAATTACAGGTAATGGCTACAGCGGATATAGATGTGGCTATATAAATGTATATCCAGCAGGTACCAGATATGTATCTGCTACAAATTCTACCGTATCCTATAACGCAGCAAATGAAATTACTGCAACCTACAGTACAAGGTGTGCAACTGCCACTTCTTATTCTCCAAACTTTATTAGCGGCAGCGGAAATGAAGGAACTGAGGTCGATTATAGGTATAACGATCCCGCATATTATTCCGATGCAGATCCAAGTTATCCCTGTGCCAGCCAGCCAAATAATTTACCCATTGATGATTACATGCCATTTATCATATGCTCTTCTGGAGTTTTTGGTTTCATCATAATTCGTAAAAAAATATCAATTCATATATAGTACTATAAGCAATTACTCTTGTTGTTTTTTGTCGTCGGTAACATACAGTATTGAACAAAAGGAACAACGAATCCCCAATGAAAGCTGACTAATTTTATATCGAATCAGTATCGATATGAAATGAAGGGGCGCTTACTAGCTATTATATTCTTGTTTTTCTTAAATACTGTTGGTGCACTTGCTCAGGGATCAGCTACTGGTTGTTTAGTCCCATCTACAAATGTCGTTTACCAAACTAAGGAAAATGCTTTGGTGAATGATATTTTGAAGCTACTGTTAGGAGGGAATGATTCTTATCTTTATACATCTGGAGCTGCTTTAAGTAGCAATTACTGCTCCTGGACACCTACACCTACTGGATCTTTCAATTGTGGGGTATGTACAAATTATACATTTTTTTTAGGTCTTGTAAATGGGTGTCAATCTGGAGCGATGCTTCAGGGATATGTTGGCACATATACCATGGTAGAATGCAACCTCGACGACTACTCCTGGACCCTTGGCGCCGCCGCAGGTCTCTTCGGTGTGTTCATAATCAGAAGAAGAAATAAACCATAAATCATCTTTGTTAACTCGAATAGGGGACCATTCGGTATATGTAAAGCTATTCTTTATCTTTACCACATTTTCAGCTTAAAAAAGCCGAAAACCCCGTTTGGTAACCATGAAGATATCCCTTATTACTGTCGTTTACAATGGTGAAGCATTTTTACAGGAATGCTTTAATTCTGTAATGGCGCAAACTTATCCTGATGTAGAATACCTGGTGATTGACGGGGGATCGACAGACCGAACGTTGAATATTATTCAGGAGAACCAATCTGCGATTGATTATTTTGTTTCAGAAAAAGATAAAGGTTTATACGATGCCATTAATAAAGGGATCCAGAGGGCAACAGGAGAGGTGATCGGAATCTTAAATGCAGATGATCTGTTTGCCAGTCCTGATGTATTGGCCTCAGTTGCCAAAACCTTTATCGATCAGCCGAAGATAGATGGACTTTATGGCGACCTCAATTATATCCATGCCACAACATTTAAAACGATCAGGACCTGGAAATCACGGCAAAACACTTTTCAGGATCTTAAAAAAGGCTGGATGCCCGCTCACCCTACACTGTATTTGAAAAGATCTTTGTTTGAAAAAAACGGCGATTATGCCTTAGATCTGGGTACTGCTGCCGATTACGAATTAATACTACGTTACTTTTATACCCATAAAATAGAAGCGGTTTACCTGCCCATCTTAATGGTGAATATGCGTATGGGAGGGGTAAGTAACCAATCTGTGATGAGCAGGGTCTCTGCCTTTGTTAATGATTATAAAGCTTTAAAAAGGAATAAGATGCCCTTGCCTTTTTGGGTATTGTTGCAGAAAAAGTTAAGCAAAATCAGTCAGTTTTAGTGTTAATAAACAGCACTTTAGCACTTGTTTGTTGCTTGGCGGTTTAAGGTTTAGAGCTTTTTTTTGTCTGTTTAGTATGACGTAAATTGATTATTTTGATATATGTCATGTCAAACATTTTATAGCTCAATTTTGTTTAGCTAAGTATAGTTATATTTGCTTGCAAGTCCCTATAAGTTTTGCTAAAAGATATTCTGAATACCAGCCCTGACTATTTCTCTATAGCCATATTTATTTTGGCTTTTTCAATCGTAATTATCAGTATTCCAAGTATAATCTATACTTCGTTAAAATATGGCCTTTTTGATAAGAATGACCTTTACCGTAAAAACCATAAACGCAATATTTCACGTTTAGGTGGTTTGGCCATTGTAGGTAGTTTTACCGTATGTATCTTGCTTTTTTCGGCCATTATTAATTTTAAAGAGGCTAATTTTTTAATCGCATCGTGCATTATCCTTGCGGCACTTGGTTTAAAAGACGATGTTTATGGAACCAATACCAGTACAAAATTTGTTCTGCAGATCGTAGTAGCCTTTATCCTGGTTTTTTTTGGTGCCTTTCGTTTAACAAGTTTGTACGGTGTATTGGGTATAGCAGATATGCCGCCCTTATGGGGAAGCCTTTTTTCGATTGCATTAATTATTTTCCTGAATAATGCATTCAATTTAATAGATGGCATTGACGGATTGGCAGGTGGAATCGGCATTTTAACAAGCTTGGCTTTCGGTATTTTGTTTTCTTTGATGGGACAAATACCGTATGCATTTATAGCCTTTGCCCTTGCGGGTGCGATCGCAGGCTTTTTAAAATACAATTGGTTTCCTGCTAAAATATTTATGGGCGATACAGGCGCACTGATCATCGGGCTTATTTCTGCTGCCCTGGCCATTAAGTTTATAGAACTCAATAAGTTTACAGGTGAAAATAAACCTGCTTTTTATTCTGCGCCAGCAATAGCAGTAGCCATACTGATTGTACCCATTTTCGACTCATTAAGAGTTTTTACCATCCGTATTTTAAAAGGAAGTTCTCCGTTTAAGGGAGACCGGAACCACATCCACCACCGTTTAGAGCAGTTAGGGTTTAAGCCCAGCTGGATCGTAATTTCTACTGCGGGGTTTAATCTGGCTACAATAGCGGCCACCATTTTCCTTCAGCGTCTTGGAAATTTTGTATTGATTTTGCTCATTATCGGTCTCTGCATCGTATTTAATTGCTTGCTCACCTTAAGCCTGCTTAAAAAGAGAGGCAGGTAATAAGTATTCATAGCTGTACAGGCTTTGCGCTCCAAAAAAAGAACCTGATTATAAAAACAGGTAATTTTGCGCTCCAGAAAATTAAATTTTACTTTTTTAGTAAAGCACGTATAATGCGTATCGGTTTGGGCAGTCCTTTTTTCCGTTCCTATCTTTTTGTGGAGGTTAGCAGGATGTTGTTGTTGCTGCAACAAAAAGGATAGCCGCTACAATAAGGTTTATTTAACCAGGGTCTGTAGCACAAAACCATGGGCAGCTTTGTATCGGTTTCCTTGCAGATTAGAAGTAACCAGCCCCGGTCGCAGCGGCATCCCCGGAGCGCAGCATAGGGATATAGCGAAGAACGGGAACAAACATTAATAGCTGTATAGGCTTTGCGCTCCTAAAAAAGAACCCTATTATTTAAAAAAGTAGGAGACTTTGCACGCTTAAAGTTAATTTTACTTTTTTAGTAAAGCATTGTAGGCTTACGGTTGCTGCGATCTTTCTTTTCCCTTCTATCTTTTGTGGTGCCAAGCAGAATATTTAATAATAGGATAGATGCTGAAATAAATTCAACATGGCGATTGCCTTAAAAAAAGAAGCAAAATTGACTTTTTAAGAAAAAGGATAACCGCTACAATAAGGTTTCATCATCCCTTTTCCATCTTATATAATGAGGTCTTTGCTTTGATAAATAAATACTAATTTTGCGCTCTAATTTTTATAATAATGAGGCTGGCAATAAATGGTTTTGGTAGAATAGGAAGAACATTTTTACGCTTAGCATTGGCTGAGGGGTTTGAAGTAGTGGCCATTAACGACCTGGCAGATGCCAAAACGATGGCTCATCTATTTAAGTACGATACTGTTCATGGTGTTTTTGCAGGTAGTGTTTCTGCAAAACCTGATGCATTGGTCATCAATCAGCTTTCTATTCCGGTTTTTGCTATCAAGGATGCCGATGAATTGCCTTGGTCGGCACTTAGGGTGGATCTGGTTATCGATTGTACAGGTAAAAATTTAACCAAGTCATTGGCCGAAAAACACATTACATCAGGCGCAAAACAGGTGCTCATCTCAGCCCCGGCGGCAGATGATATTCCGATGGTCGTATTGGGTGTAAACGACCATCAGATCGATCTAAAGAGCACAGTACTATCAAATGCCAGTTGTACAACGAATAATATTGCTCCGATGATTAAGATTTTGAACGATAACTGGGGGGTAGAAGAAGGTTATATTACGACCATCCATTCGATGACAGGCGATCAGAATCTGCACGATGCGAACCATAAGGACCTGCGCCGTGCAAGGGCAGCTTCATCTTCCATTATTCCAACTACAACAGGAGCAGCAAAAGCCATTACCCATATTTTTCCTGAACTGGATGGCCGTTTAGGTGGGGCAGGAATCAGGGTTCCGGTTTTAAACGGATCGTTAACCGATTTTACCTGTTTGCTAAAGAAGAAGACAAGTATTGAAGAAATTAATGCAGCTTTTAAATACGCTGCACAAAACGAATTGAAAGGTCTTATAGAGTATACTGAAGATCCAATTGTATCAGTCGATATTATTGACAATCCACATTCCTGTATTTTCGATTCGCTATTAACCTCTATCGTTGGCGATCTGGTTAAAGTAGTGGGCTGGTACGATAACGAATTTGGTTACAGCAGCCGTTTGATCGATGTGGTGAAAAAAATAGACATGCTTGCTAAAGGCTGATTTTAGATTTTTGTGTAGATTTTAATGCCCAATAAACCAATACTGGTTGAAAAAATAAGCGTAAAAAACGTTTACTATCAGTATTAAGGCCGAAGGCGCTGCGTTTATGAGTGTACTGTGAAATATTCCCAGGGAATACGCCAACAAATAATCCTGCGGATACCTTACCTACTAAATCTTCATATTTTTTGGGCGCTAGCACTAAGGCCGCGCCCAATGCAATTTCGACAAAACCCGAATATACTACTGTATCATCTTTTTTTAAAGGAACCCAATCTGGTACCTGCGCCTGGAAAGGTTTACGCGCAAAAGTCAGATGACCGATTCCGGCAGTAATCAAACCTACGCCCAACAATATCCTGGCAGTTTTTTTTATATTTTCCTCTTTCATAATATTTCGGATCAGATCAAAATGAGATATATCATTTAACAAGCGATCAGTAAATCTGTTTGAATTAATTTAGCTCATGAAATTTACCTAACTGGGCGGATGTTTAAATACAGGGATTCTAATATGAAATGATTTAATACAGCCTTCAAACAACTGCTGGGCTATATTTTCACCTTTCAAAAACTTTTTTTGTGTGTTGTTGGTTTTATCTGCCAATATTAGGCCTGATATTCCGATCGGTAAGCGCATATTAAAGCGCTGCTATTGGTTTGGGCAGGGGAAACAGATAAAAATTGATATAAACCGCGTAAACCGATAGGCTTGGAAACACATAAAAAAAATACAGGGCGTCGAAAGTCCCTGCTGCCCAAATTTCTGCTCGTCCTCTCCCTTTCCATGCTCCTGGGCACGGAGGCTTATTTCGGATTTAGGCTGCACGAGCTTTCTGATCAGCAGGAGCGCATTAAGGAAGATTATGCTGATATCAACAACATTACCTATGGGCTGTTTTCGGTGCAGCAATGGAAGAACAATGTATCCAGGATTGTGCATCACCAGGTCCGCAACCTGAAGATGACCAGAAAACAAAAAAAAATATTACAAACAGAAGTAGAGCAGGTGCTGCTTGCGCTCATTAATAAGGCAGAAGCCTTAGTGAATAAGCCAAAAAAGACTTTAAGCGGAAAGATCCAGAAATTTGCGATCCGTAATTTTGTGAACGCTGATAGCATACGGGCGCAGGTGCCCGGTTTTGCCAGGAAAATTATAGCCGAGGTGGATAATCCTAAGAACAAGAGGCAATTAAGTAAAATGGCCATGGGCGAGTTTAACGAATTGGCCAACGAGGAAAAGCTCGACAGTGCCTTCGTTGCAAACGGCGCTTCTGTAAAGGCGATGTACCGTAAATACCAGGTATCCTCTACCGTGCTGCTGAATAAAAAGCTCAGTGCCTCACTCGCCGATATCCGCACAAAAACTTATGGCTATTCCTTTGGTATGCTCGCCTGCGTAGTGGTTGTTCTTGGTTTTTGGTGGGGGCTCCGCAAACGCAGAGATCTTCATATTACACTTTTTGTAATGTCGCTGCTGTTTGCGTTCATTCTCCTTTTCGTAGGCCTTACCGCCTCGATGATCGAGGTGGATGCCCGGATCCGTTCGCTCGATTTTGTGCTGCTTGGCGAGCATGTGGTTTTTAAAGATCAGGTGCTGTTTTTTCAGAGTAAAAGTATTATGGATGTAGTGAGGGTGCTTATTAGCCAGCCCGGAATTGATTCTATCCTGGTAGGGGTGCTGATATTGGTATTTAGCATCCTTTTCCCGGTAGTTAAACTGAGCTCAACAGGGGTGCATCTTTTGGGCAGTAAACGTTTGGCTGAAAATGGGATTGTTAAGTACTTCGCTTTCCAATCGGGCAAGTGGAGTATGGCCGATGTAATTGTAATCGCTATCCTAATGGCTTACATCGGACTAAACGGCCTGCTCGAAGGTCAGCTCCAGGCACTCAATATCAAAAACGATTCACTTACCATCTTAACCACCAATAATACGGCATTGCAGCCCGGATACATCATATTCATCAGTTTTGTACTTTATGGCCTCATTCTTTCTACAATATTGAAGTTTATTACCCCACATGATGCTCACTAACCCGTTTTCTAAAGCTGACTGATTTATTATGGCAACAACACATACCCCTAAAAATATCCACACAAAAAAGAACTGGGTTGCACCACTTGCACTGATCGTTGGCCTCAGCATCCTTTTGCTGGGCGAGGCCTATTTTGGCTACCGCTTCCATTCACTTTCTTACGAACAGAAACGGATCAAAGAAGATTACAGCTTGTCGAACAATATTACTTTTGGAATATTCTCGGTTGACCGGTGGGGAGAAAAAATTTCGGCAGTTGTTGACAGAAGGGTAAAAGGATTCAACTTAACTGCAAAGCAGAAAAAAGACATGCGCAAGGAGGTTGAAAAAGAGCTGCATGGATTGGTAAACAAGGCAGTTTCAGAGATTACCAAGCCTCAGAAAACCCTTGGCGGTAAACTGAAAAAATTGGCCTTTAACAGTTTTGTTGATGTTGATGAGCTTCATGCCCAGGTTCCTTCTTTTGCGAAAACTATTGTGTCTAAAATTACCAGTCCAACAAGCCTGAAAAGGCTTAAAAATGTAGCAACGAGTAAGTTAGATGAGCTGGAAAATCAGACCTACGACAGTACCGATACCACCATTACCACTGTAGAGCAGAATATCTACCATAAGTATCATGTTGCTAATGCAACCGCGTATGACCGTTTAGTAAACTCAAGGCTTGCACAGATCAAAAAAGAGACTTATCAATGTGGGTTGGGGATGCTGGGCTGCGTAGCTATTGCACTCATATTATGGCTTTTTTTAAGAAAATCGGTACAGTTGCATGTACCACTATTTATCATGTCGCTGTTGTTTGCGGTGATTTTGCTTACTGTTGGCGTTACCTCGCCGATTATAGAAGTTGATGCGCGCATCCAGTCACTCGAATTTGGTCTTTTAGGCGATAAAATTGCTTTTAGTAATCAAGTGCTTTTTTTCCAGAGCAAAAGCATACTGGGAATTATAGGGACATTAATTGAGCAGCCTAAACCCGATGCCGTACTCGTTGGTGCATTGTTGCTCTTATTTGTTGTGATATTGCCGCTGCTCCGTATTGTGGCAAGAGGAGTACACGTATCCTGCGGACATCTTTTCGGTAGCCAGAAAGTACTGCGGTTTATGGCATTCGATCTCGGCAAATGGGATATGGCTGATGTAATGGTAGTGGGTATCGCAATGACCTATATCGGCCTAAACGGAATACTTAAAAGCCAGCTCTCCGGCTTAAATATCAAAAACGATACGCTAACTACTGTTACGGCCAACAATTCGGCACTGCAACTTGGATTCTTTGTGTTTGTAGCTTATGTGGCCTATGCAAAGGTGCTTTCTTTTATAGTTAAGCGTATTGATGAGAGAAATGGTTCATGTGAGCAATAGAACAGGAAATATGCTGCATTAATAAAAATATTTCTTTTTTAGGAGCGCAGGGCCCGTACCGTTATTAAAGTTTGCTCCCGTTCTTCGCTATATCCCTGCGCTGCGCTCTGGGGATGCCGCTACGCCCAGGGCTAAACACCTTGGTACTGCAAGAAAATACAAAACGCCTAATTTCTTTCTTTCAAGTATAAAGATAGAACAGCCGTTATTTTCAACTTATTTTTGATACCTGCCCAGTGAGTATCTAAAATGTTAAAAATTCTGGCCGATATTATTATCGGGTTTCAATTGCTTTATTAACTTTGCAAACGTTTGCAGCGCATCCAATAGCAATGTCTTCACACCAGATGTAAGCTAGCTGATACTAAAAATATGGTCAAATTTATTCTTCCAGAAGAAGTACTGCCTTTAAGAAGCCTGGTTTTGCGCAACGGCAAACCATTCGAAGCATGCATTTTTGAAGGCGATCTGGCCTACGATACCTTTCATCTTGGTTTTTTAAAAGACGGGGAAATAAAATCAATTGCGACCTTTATGCGGAACGATTTTTTTCCGGAAGAAGGGGAGGGCTATCAGCTTAGGGGCATGGCCACTCATCCCGATGCCGTTGGAAATGGTTATGGTGCTGCACTGGTTACTTTTGCCATTGAATACCTAAAAGAATATAAAACCGATTATTTATGGTGTAATGCCCGTTCAACGGCGGCCGCTTTTTACAAGAAAATCGGCTTCACTACCGAATCGCCGGAGTTCGATATCCCTGGCATCGGTTTCCATTACGAAATGAAATTAAACTTAAATCAAAAATAATTAAACATGAATACAATTGACCAGTTTGACTTTAAAGATAAAAAAGCATTAATCAGGGTAGATTTTAATGTGCCTTTAGATGATGAATTTAAAATTACAGACGATAAAAGAATCAGGGCGGCTTTGCCAACCATTTCTAAAATCTTAAAAGATGGTGGTGCGGTTATTTTAATGTCTCACTTAGGCCGCCCGAAAGATGGCCCAATTGATAAATTTTCTTTAAAACATATCCTATCAGATCTGTCTGCCCTTGTTGGTGTTGAAGTTAAGTTTGCTGATGATTGTATTGGTGAAAGTGCCGTAAAGCAGGCAGCCGATTTAAAACCGGGTGAAGTTTTATTGTTAGAAAATCTTCGTTTTTACAAAGAAGAAGAAAAAGGTGATGTTGCCTTTGCAGAGAAATTATCAAAATTAGGCGATGTTTATGTAAATGATGCCTTTGGTACTGCTCACCGTGCACATGCTTCAACTTCAATTATTGCCCAGTTTTTTCCAGATGCAAAATACTTTGGCTATTTAATGGCCTCAGAAGTAGAAAATGCAGAGAAAATATTAAACCATGCAGAAAGACCTTTTACTGCAATTATGGGTGGTGCTAAGGTATCAGATAAAATTCTTTTGATCGAGAAATTGCTGGATAAGGTAGACAACCTGATTATTGGCGGCGGTATGGCCTATACCTTCGCTAAAGCACAAGGTGGCGAAATTGGTACCTCATTATTAGAAGCCGATAAACAAGCACTTTCTTTAGAGTTGATCGAAAAAGCAAAAGCGAAGGGTGTAAACCTGATTTTACCAGTAGATACGGTAATTGCTGATAAATTTGCAAACGATGCAGATAAAAAAGATGTAGACTCTGGTCAGATTCCTGCAGATTGGATGGGACTGGATATCGGGCCAAAATCGGTTGCCTTGTTTCAGGATGTGATAAAAAAATCTAAAACCTTGTTATGGAACGGCCCGATGGGGGTTTTCGAAATGGAAAGTTTCCAGGTAGGAACTAAAGCTGTTGCAGAAGCAGTTGTAGCTGCAACCAGAGATAACGGTGCATTCTCTTTAATTGGTGGTGGCGACTCTGCTGCGGCAATTGCAAAATTCGGTATGGAGGATGAAGTAAGTTATGTTTCTACCGGTGGTGGTGCTTTACTCGAATATATGGAAGGTAAAGAATTGCCAGGTGTTAAAGCCATTAATGGATAAAACATCAATCTTAACATAAACGAGGCCCTTGCAGATCAACTTGCAAGGGCCTTTGCTTTTAGATGATTTTCAACTCACGCTGTTTTGTACATGGGTTAGCACACGTGTTTATTAAGACTTATTGTTATAACGGTACAGTGGTCGTGTAACGATGCTGTGCAGGAGTGAAGCACTACTTGTGCTTAAAACAAATAAATCATACCTTACTGGTAATTTGCCTTGGCCTGTAATTTATTGGTTTTGGGTATAAAACATCAAATTATAATATGAGAAAAAAAATCTTTTTGTTTAGTATAAGCTGTCTGCTGCTTGCAGGTCTGTATCAAAAAACATTGGCTGCAACAGTAGCGGTATCTGATAACATTCAACTGGATGTTGAGCCTGCTGCGCTGATCGGCCGATGGGACATTACCGTTGATGTAAACGGGAAACCGGCACCTGCCTGGCTGGAAGTAAAACTATCGGGTTATAAAACTTTAGTGGGCTACTTTGTATCTACTGCCGGTAGCGCGCGTCCGGTATCGGAAGTAAAGTTTGATAATGGAAAGTTTAGGTTCGAAATCCCGCCACAATGGGAAAGCGGCACCTCGAATCTGGTTATCGATGGTACGGTTGCCGATGCAAGGCTCCAGGGGACAATGACAAATTGCGACGGTAAACAATATAGCTGGAAAGGTATTAAGGCCCCTTACCTGAAAAGGGCTGTTGCGCCGGTATGGGGTAAACCTGTTAATTTGTTTAACGGCAAAGATCTATCTGGATGGAAAGCTAGTGGAAAAAACCAATGGATCGTGAAAAACGGTGTTTTAACCAGTCCGAAAGCAGGTTCAAATCTTATTACCGAACAGAAGTATAATGATTTTAAGCTCCACGTTGAATTTAAATACACCAAAGGGGGAAACAGTGGGGTATATTTAAGAGGCCGTTACGAGGTTCAGATTGAAGATAGTAAAAAAGATGCTCATCCTAACAGTGTACTCTTCGGTGGTATTTATGGATTTTTAACCGCTAATGAAATGGTTACGCTCGGCCCCGATGAATGGCAAACTTACGATATTACCCTTGTTGGCCGTTTAGTAACCGTGGTAGCCAATGGTAAAACCATCATCAGTAACCAGGAAATTCCGGGCATTACCGGAGGAGCATTGGATAGTAATGAGGGAGAGCCCGGACCTATTTATCTTCAGGGAGATCACGAACCGATCGAATACCGGAAAATTGTAATTACACCGGCGAAATAAGTATCTCTAATAAAGGAGGCTGTATCACAATATAGAAATTGTTATCCTATCCAAAGGACTAGATAAACCTGTTGAAGGGACTGTTTAAATGTTTCACAAAACGTTTCGAGAAGCTCAACATGATAAGTTCGAATGGATCACTGGTTGTAATACAGCCTCCTATTGGTTATGTTAAATGCCCGGGCCTTGTAGAAGTATTCACTGTTTAAAAAGGTTTATACATGAAAATCAAACGATTCTTAATCTGGTTATTTTTATTGAGCCTATCAGTGAAAAGCGTAAAAGATATCTTTTAGAAGCGTTCATGCTAGAAAATTGCTAAACCGGTATTAAGCAATACCATATAAACGACCAAATAACATACTAAAAAAGCTGATGATAGTGCAAAATACCTGGTTACCCTATGACTTCCCCTTTTAAAAGGCAGCAGAAAAAGGATATTGAATGTTTCGGATAACAATGCGCATATAAAATTCAAGCAGACCATTACGCAGCTAAACGCCACTACGAAAATGGCCGGCTGGATAATTATTCCTGAAGGAAGGCCATAGAGTGCACCCATCATAAAACTGATCAACAGAATAACAATGGCATATTTAAAGCCCGATTTAAACTGGATCAGGAAATATCTGCCCAGTTTTGGTAGTGGTATTTCGATTTTTGCCGGCTTTGGTTCTTTTTCAACCGTCGGAATTCCCAATGCCTCATCCAAGGTTGCTTCATCTGTTTTTTGTTTTTTGCCTCTCTTTTGTTTCTTATAGCGTGGCCACCAGATAATGAATCCGGTAATGAAAAGCGCAAGCGGCATTAAGCCGGCAATAATGGCAATAATTTGTGTAGGCCTGCCGCCAAAACTCCCATAATGGATTGGTGTTAGCCAACTGAGGTAAGCATTACCTACATTAGGAAAATCTTGGTGGCTGTTCAGTAGTACTTTACCTGTATACTGATCAACAATGAGCATTTCCCTCTTTCCTACTTTAGGCAGGTTTCCGCTTAGCATATCTAAACGGTAAGTACCGGTTTTATCAGCCGGAAAAGCGATTCCTCCAATATGGGCATTGGGCATTTTTTGTTTGGCCGCTGCTGTAATGGCCTCAAGCGGCAGTGGCACGGCCTGCGCATGCCAGGCCGATTTAGCACCTAATAATTGGGCTACGCCTTGCGGCGATTTTCCGCTTAATAAAAAAAGGAAAGGGATTACCAGGGTAGAAAAAGTAATGGAAAAACCCGTGAGGCTTAGTATCGCCACAATAGGTGACGAGTAAAAACCCAGCGAATTGTGCCAATCGTAATTCTGGCGTTTAAATGAGCCACTAAACCTTACGCTAAGCGCCGATTTTAGCTGTTTCCATTTCTTTGGGATCCATAAACGCAAACCCGAAATGGTTAAAATCAAAAGACACAGAGATGCCAAGCCACAAATGTAACGGCCGGCAACTGGAATCAGCAATGTTCGGTGCAGTTCCGTAACCACATGGATAAAAGAACTGGTATGGATTCTTTTACCACTTGTAAGCCCGGTATATGGGTTGATAAATGTTTCTTCCTCACTTTTTAAGTTCATCACGCTATATGCTTCATTGGGGTTTTTGAAGTTATTCAGCATGAGGTAGTCGATTTTTAACCCGGGGTAGTTCTTTTTAATGATTGGCACAATTTCCTCAACAGACGTTTTCTTCTTTTGTGCAATAACCTCAAACAAATCAGGATTTAACGCCCTGTCAATTTCGTCCTGAAAAACCAAAATACTTCCCGTTACACCAATAAAAGCAACAATTGCACCTGCAATTATGCCAACATAAAGATGCCACTTGCCAAACCATCTTTTTTGGTGTTTTGCCCAGTTTATACTTTTAGGTTTGTGTTCTGACTTCATTTTAGCGCATCTATGCTTTAGTTCCTGTTAAAAATAGTTTGTCTTACAAAGAAATCGTTTTAATCGCTCCAATCCAAATTATTCTTAATCAGTCTAAATAATAAATGCGCTTTATGCAAATCAATTTTACAATGCCTAAAATAGCAGTCGCCGCTAAATAAAAAAGACAATATTAAGGATGGATTATTAATTAAAGCGTTTTGTTAAGGCAATTTTCTCCTTGCTTCTTGCTACTTTCAAATAAGATGTCTTCTAAAATTGGGCGGATCACCCACCAATTAATCACTGTAAATGAGCGTTTTTTATCAAATTATAGAAATCTGATTAAAAAATGGGCCAGGCTGACACTTTATGCTAAAATATTTTAAAAGGCTAATTATCAGCGGTTAATGTGTTTCTTCGTATGCTTAACAAGTTATTCTGTTTATCTTGTGTCGCCATAATTGTAACAAAAAGGATGTGGAAAACTTTTTTGTGGTAAAAAGTGGTAAAAAGTGGTAGAACTATTTACTTTTACACTAGATAAAAAGTGTAGATACCACTATGACCCAACTTTTAGGAGAATTCGATTGTAAACTTGACGCAAAGGGCCGCCTTATGGTACCTGCTGCGCTTAAGAAACAATTGCCTAATGCCGAGAATGATGGGCTCATTATTAACCGTGGTTTTGAGAAAAACCTGGTGATCTATCCTAAAAATGTATGGGATGCCGTTGTGGCCGACCTTTCCAAGCTTAATATTTACGATCAGGAAAACCGCGCATTTGTTAGGGCGTTTACGCGCGGGGCAACCGAGCTTTCGCTTGATGCTGCCGGCCGTGTGCTTTTACCGAAATCTTTGGTAGAATATGCGGGTATCGGTAGCGATCTTGTGCTGGCCTGCCAGTTGGATCGCATCGAAGTATGGGATAAAAAATCATACGAAGATATTTTTGATGATGTTCCGGCCAATTTTGCAAGCCTTGCCCAGAAAGTAATGGGTGATAAGAAAGGAGGGGCAGATGGCGAATAATTACCATGTTCCTGTGATGTTGCAGCCTTGCATTGATGGTTTGAATATTAAACCTGACGGTGTGTATGTGGATGTTACTTTTGGTGGCGGTGGTCATTCGAGAGAGATTTTGAAACATCTTGGGTCAAAAGGGAAATTGATTGCTTTTGATCAGGATCCTGATGCCCAGGCGAATGTTCCTGCTGACGATCGTTTTATTTTTATCGACCAGAACTTTGGTTTTTTAAAAAACAATCTCCGCTTAAAAGGTTTTAAGCAGGTTGACGGTATTCTGGCTGATCTTGGGGTTTCCTCGCATCAGTTTGATGTGCCGCAACGTGGCTTCTCTATCCGTCATAATGCCGATCTGGATATGCGTATGGATCAGCATCGTGATTTAACGGCTGCTGAAATATTGAATACCTATACGGAGGATAAACTGCATAAAATCTTTGGGATTTATGGGGAAGTGAAAAATGCTAAATCATTGGCTCGTGCCATCGTGACTTCGCGTTTGGAGCAGCCATTTACAGATATCGACAGTTTGAAGTCGGCAATTGCTGATTATATCCCGAAAGGAAAAGAGAATAAATATCTGGCGCAGGTGTTTCAGGCGCTGCGCATAGAGGTGAATGCTGAAATACAAGTGCTTGAAGATTTTCTGCTGCAGGCAGCTGATGTATTGAAGCCTGGCGGTCATTTAGTGGTGATGTCTTACCATTCTTTAGAAGACAGGCCAGTTAAAAACTTTATGGCGAAAGGTAAATTTCAGGGTGAAGTAGAAAAGGATTTCTTCGGAAACCAGCAAAAACCATTTAATGTAATTACACGAAAAGCGATAATTGCCACTGATGAGGAGATTGCCCAAAACAATAGGGCCCGCAGTGCGAAACTAAGAATTGCGGAAAAGATATGAACAGGTTTAGGGAAGAGATAGAAGAGGAAGAGATTGGGCCCGAACCAGAGCTGAAAGCTGCGCCCAAAAGGCCAAAAACTGCTGAAGAAAAAATGGATAGCAATTCATTTATCAGCAAGCTTTTTAATGATGGATTAGTGAGTAAAGAGGCGGCAACTGATGCTTTGCCTTATTTGTGTTTTCTGGCACTCTTGGGAATGATTTACATTGCCAATAGCCACTTTGCGGTAAACAATGTTCGCCGGATTGATAAATTAAATAAAGAAGTAAAAGAATTAAGATGGGAGTATAAATCCCTTAAGGCCGACCTGATGTTTAAAAGTAAACTGACAGAGGTTGCCAAAAAGGTAGATACCCTTGGGATAAAAGAACTGATTGAACCACCAAAAAAAATAATTGTTAAAAGCGATGAATATTAGAGCAAACATCTTGCTTCGTGTATATCTGGCATTTGGCTTAATTGTGCTTTTTGCTTTCGCGGTGTTTTTACGCCTCGGTCAGGTACAGTATGTGCAAGGGAAAAAATGGAAAGCTATGGCAGATAGTCTTTCTACACGATATGTAAATGTGGAGGCCACCCGTGGGAATATTTATTCTAATGATGGCAGTTTACTGGCTACTTCGATCCCGGAATACGAACTGCGCATGGATATGTTCGCCGGTGGCATTGCTGATAAAGATGTGTTCAATGAAAAAGTTGATTCTTTAGGTTATAAACTCTCGCAGATTTTTCAAGATAAAACCGCTAAAGAATATGCGCGCTACCTGCGTAAAGGCCGTCAGGACAGCTCGCGCTATTTGCTGATTCACCGAAAAGTAAGTTATGCTGATCTTAAAACCATCAGGACTTTTCCGTTATATAACATCGGGAAGTTTAGTGGCGGTTTAATTGCTGTTCAGCAGAACAAACGGATTCTTCCTTTTCAGGCTTTGGCTGCCCGTACCATTGGGTATAAAAATGAGAATGTTAAAAACGGTGTTGGTTTAGAAGGAGCTTATAAGGAATATATCAACGGCGAAACCGGAAAAAGATTAATGCAGCGCATCGCTGGAGGTGTTTATATCCCGGTAAACGAGGAAGCCGAAGTGGCCCCGAAAGATGGTGCTGATATTATTTCAACCATTGATATCAATATGCAGGATCTGGCGCAAAGTGCCTTAGAGAAGCAGTTGATTAAGTACGATGCCGACCACGGAGCGGTAATTGTAATGGAGGTTGCTACTGGCGAAATCAGAGCAGTAGCCAATTACTCAAAAGTGGAAGAGGGTGTTTACAAAGAAAAATTTAATTACGCGATTGCGGGTAATCAGGATCCGGGTTCAACTTTCAAATTAGCCTCTTATATGGCTTTACTTGAAGATGAACTGGTAGATACCAATACAATGGTAGGCACAGGTAATTATAAAATACCCGGCCATATGATTAAGGATTCACACGGAAGTATTGGCGTGGTAACCGTTAAAAAAGCATTCGAACAATCATCAAATGCAGCTGTGTCTTATCTTGTGAATAGTAAATATGGTGCTAATCCTAAAAAGTTTACCGATCATTTATATAATTGGCACCTGAACGAAAGTATGGATTTACAAATACCAGGTGAAGCAAAGCCTGTAGTAAAAAATCCATCAAATAAAAGTTGGAACAAAAACATGACTTTGCCACAAATGGCCTATGGGTACGAGATGCAGTTAACCCCATTAAAGATGTTGTCATTTTATAATGCGGTTGCAAATAATGGAAAATATATTGCGCCAATTTTTGTAAAAGAAATCAGAAGGCTGGGTAACCCGATAGAGCAGTTTAAAGCCAGGGTGATTAAAGATAAGATCTGTTCAGAAGTTACTTTGAGTAAAATCAAAAACATGCTAGAAGGGGTGGTTACTGAAGGAAGCGGTAAACAATATGTTCACAACCCACTTTATAAAATTGCTGGTAAAACAGGTACCGCTCAGGTAGCTGATGCAAATAAAGGGTATAAGGCTAAAAGACAATACCAGGCTTCGTTTGTGGGGTACTTTCCTGCAGATAAGCCAAAATATTCAATGATTGTGGTAATTAATGATCCCAAAGGAGGGTATTACGGTGCTTTGGTTTCCGGACCTGTTTTTAGGGAAGTGGCTGACCGTATTTATGCAAGTGATATGCAGATGTATAACGATATGCCGACCCGTTTGGTAGGTAATACGGGTAATCCGCCAACAAAAGCAGGACAGAGTAAAGCAACTCAGAAAGTGTATAAAGCATTTGGTTTTAAGCCACTTTTTGCTTCAAAATCTGAGTATTACAATATTATTGATACCAGTGCAGGAACAGTTTTTCAGGAAAATAACGAGCGCAAAGGTGTGATGCCAAATGTGGCGGGAATGGGACTGAAAGATGCATTGTACCTTTTAGGGAATGCAGGTTTGAAAACAAAGGTTTCGGGTTCTGGAAAAGTGGTGAGTCAATCCATCATCGCCGGAACAAAGGTGGGTAAAGGATTGGGTGTACAGATAGAATTGAATTAAGGTGTAAGGTAAAAGGTGTAGGGTTTAAGGTCTTGCTAACCGATACTAAACAAAGGTAGAAGGTTGAGGGTAGAAAGGTTTCAGGTCTTACTACTTGATACTTACTACTCGATACTAAAAGAATAAAAAAATGCAATTACAGGATTTACTTTTTGGCGTAACGATTAAAGAATTGGTTGGTAAAACCGATAGGGAAATCAATGCGCTGAATTTCGATTCGCGTAAAGTAAGTAAAGATGATATCTTTTTTGCTGTAGTAGGTACTGTGGCAGATGGACACCAGTTTATTGAGCAGACCATTCAGCAAGGGGCAGGAGTAATTATCTGCGAGAATTTGCCAGAGATCGATGATTTTACGGTTACTTATATTAAAGTAGAAAACACTGCTGTGGCTTTGGGTATCATTGCCGGGAATTATTTTGGAAATCCATCGGCAGATCTGAAACTGATCGGCATAACAGGAACCAACGGAAAAACTACTATAGCCACTATTCTTTTTAAGTTATTTAAGGATTTAGGTTACAAAACCGGGCTTTTATCAACGGTAGAGAATTATATTAATGATACGGTAGTGGCCGCAACACATACCACACCAAACCCGATCGCATTAAATCAACTCTTAAGAGAAATGGTCGATGCAGGTTGCGATTACTGTTTTATGGAAGTAAGCTCACACGCGGTTTCTCAGCACCGGATTGAAGGCTTGACTTTCTCAGGTGGTGTATTTTCGAATTTAACACACGATCATTTAGATTTTCATAAAACTTTTGACGCTTACCTGAAAGCTAAAAAGGCATTTTTTGATGTGCTGCCTAAATCGGCATTTGCACTCACCAATATCGACGATAAAAACGGTGTGGTAATGCTGCAGAACACTAAAGCACATAAAAAAACCTATGCGCTTAAACAACTGGCCGATTTTAAAGCAAAAATTATTGAGAACCAGTTCAGTGGCCTTCATTTAGATATCGATAACGAAGACGTTTACTTCAAACTTGTAGGGTCTTTCAATGCCTACAATTTATTGGCCGTGTATGGAACAGCCATTTTGTTGGAGCAGGATAAATTAAAGGTGCTGACTTTGTTGAGCCGTTTATCAGGCGCTGAAGGAAGATTTGATTACATCACCTCTGCAGATAAGATTATAGGCATTGTAGATTATGCGCATACGCCAGATGCTGTTCAGAATGTGTTGAGCACCATCGCCAATATCCGCAAAGGAACAGAACAGGTAATAACAGTGCTGGGCTGTGGCGGGGATAGAGATAAAACCAAACGCCCTATTATGGCTCAGGTAGCATGCGATTGGAGCGATAAAGTGATCCTGACCTCCGACAATCCCAGAACGGAAGATCCACAGGCGATTATCAGCGAAATGGAAGCAGGTGTTTCACCGACCAATAAGCGTAAAACCCTATCTATTTTAGATAGAAAAGAAGCTATAAAAACAGCCTGCCATTTAGCGCAACCAGGAGACATTATTCTTGTTGCTGGTAAAGGGCATGAGAAATACCAGGAAATTAATGGCGTAAGGAACCATTTTGATGATAAAGAAATTTTACTTGAACAATTAAAACCAATCAGCTAATGTTATATTTATTATTCGAATACCTGCATAAGCATTATGATATACCTGGGTTAAGGTTGTTTCAGTACATCACTTTCCGTGCATCTATCTCTATTATTTTATCATTGGTAATTACCACCGTTTACGGACGTAGGTTAATTGATTATCTGCATAAGAAACAGGTTGGAGAAACCGTAAGAAATTTAGGTTTAGAAGGACAGATGCAAAAACAAGGGACACCAACAATGGGTGGTATCATTATTTTGCTGGGCATTCTTATTCCGACCTTGTTATTTGCCAATATCTCCAATATCTATGTGATTTTAATGATCATCACCACAATCTGGATGGGGGTAGTAGGCTTTTTAGATGATTATATCAAAGTTTTCAAAAAGAATAAAGAAGGTTTAGCAGGTCGTTTTAAAGTAGTTGGTCAGGTTGGTTTAGGCTTAATTGTAGGTTGTACCATGTACTTTCATCCAAATATTGTGGTAAGGGAAACTGTACAGGACGATGTAAAAAGCACTTCTACGGTTCCGATGGTATTACGCCAAAAAGGAGAAACCTTTTATTATACACAAGATGTAAAATCGACTAAAACCAATATGCCTTTTTATAAGAACAATGAGTTCGATTATGCAAAGGTATTGAAGTTTTTGGGTGCCGATTACCAGAAATATGCATTTTTTATCTTCCTGATTGTAACGGTATTTATCATTACCGCGGTTTCGAACGGGGCAAACATTACCGATGGGATTGATGGTTTAGCTACGGGAACTTCGGCAGTAATCGGGATCACGCTAGGCATTTTGGCTTATGTATCGGGTAATACCATTATGGCCGATTACCTCAATATTATGTATATCCCAAACTCTGCAGAGCTGATGATTTTTGCAGGTGCATTTGTGGGTTCCTGCGTAGGTTTCCTGTGGTACAATTCTTACCCGGCGCAGATTTTTATGGGCGATACCGGAAGTTTGGCCATTGGCGGAATCATTGCCTCATTTGCCATCATGATCCGCAAGGAGCTGCTGATTCCGATTTTATGTGGAATATTCCTGGTAGAACTGGTGTCGGTAATTATGCAGGTATCTTATTTTAAATATACCAAGAAGAAATTTGGCGAAGGCCGCAGGATTTTCCTGATGTCGCCTTTACATCACCATTATCAGAAAAAGGGATATCATGAAGCCAAAATTGTAACGCGTTTCTGGATTATCGGAATCATGCTTGCAATTATGACCATTGTAACATTGAAGTTAAGGTAGGTTGAGGTTTAAGGGAAAAGCTGAAAGACTAAAGGTAAAAGAGAGAATAATAAATAAAATACCCTTAGTGGTAAATAAAAAATAAGGTAAAAAATTAAAATGTGATGGTATTCGTGTCTTGATACTCGATACCCATTACTTGATACTAAAAAAATGAGCACGAATAATAGCACATCAAGCAATACTAAGTCAGCGATGACCGGGCAGGGCCGTGTGGTTATTCTTGGTGCCGGCGAAAGTGGGGTTGGCGCTGCAAAATTGGCCCAGGCAAAAGGTTTCGATGTTTTTGTTTCCGATTATGGGGTAATTACCGATAAATATAGCGCTGCATTAGAAAAACTTTCTATTCCGTTCGAATCTGAAAAGCACACCGAAGAACTGATCTTAAATGCAACAGAGGTAATTAAAAGTCCGGGTATTCCGCCTACGGCCCCAATTATTAAAAAATTGGTAGGAAAAGGGATTCCTGTGGTTTCGGAAATTGAATTTGCCAAAAGATATACCAATGCAAAAACCATCTGCATTACGGGTTCAAACGGTAAGTCGACTACGAGTTTATTAACCTATCACATCCTGAAAAATGCAGGGTTAAACGTGGGGCTGGCTGGTAATATCGGGCAGAGTTTTGCAGCACAGGTAGCTACAGAAGATTACGAATATTATGTGCTGGAAATCTCAAGCTTCATGCTTGATGATATGTTCGCGTTTAAAGCAGATATCGCTGTTTTGCTCAACATCACACCAGACCACTTAGACCGTTACGATTATAAACTGGAGAATTATGCTGCATCTAAAATGCGGATTGTTCAAAACCAGACAGCAGAAGATGTTTTCATTTATTGTGCAGATGACGAAGAGAGCCTAAAAGCCATCGCGCTGATTAAGCCTGTGGCGAAAGCCTTTCCCTTTTCAATTACTAAAAAAGTAGAACTGGGTGCTTATTTAGAAGAAACTACTATACATATCCTTACAGAACCAAATAACCAACTAACCATGTCTATTTCAGATTTAGCCTTACAGGGCAAGCACAACATTTACAATTCTATGGCCTCGGGCATTGTGTCTAAAGTTTTAGAATTAAGAAATGAGACCATCCGCGAGAGCATGGGCAATTTCAAAAATATTGAGCACAGGTTAGAGCATGTGGCCAAAATTTCGGGGATCGATTTTATCAACGACAGTAAAGCCACCAATGTGAACTCTACCTGGTATGCTTTGGAGAGTATGACCAGCGATGTAGTGCTGATTATGGGCGGTGTTGATAAAGGAAACGATTACAACATGCTTAAAGATCTGGTTAAAAGTAAGGTTAAGGCTATCGTTTGTTTGGGTAAGGATAACAAACGCATCCACGATGCTTTCGAGGATGATGTAGAAGTAATTGTAAATACTTTTTCGGCAGATGAAGCAGCGCAGATTGCTTTTCATTTGGCTAAACGTGGTGATACTGTATTGTTATCGCCAGCTTGTGCCAGTTTCGATCTGTTCAAAAATTACGAAGACCGCGGTAACCAGTTTAAAGCGGCAGTTAGAGAATTATAATAGGAGGTACAATATATGTTCCAAGCACTACTTAATAAAACAAAAGGCGATAGATGGATCTGGTTGATCATCATCCTGCTTTCGCTTATATCCGTAATGGCGGTATACAGTGCAACAGGTACCTTGGCATATAAAAAAGGAGAAACGGTAGAAAAGCTTTTGCTCACCAAACATTTGATTTTTGTGCTGATGGGTATCGGGATGATCTATATTGCCCACCTGCTCGATTATCGCTATTATGCCGGTATTTCGAAAATATTGATGATCGTTACCATTCCGTTGCTGTTCTATACATTAATATTCGGAACGAATTTGAACGATGCATCTCGGTGGGTTAAAATACCGGTAATCGGATTAACTTTTCAAACTTCCGATTTGGCTAAACTCGCATTGATTACCTTTTTGGCCAGGATGCTAACCAAAAAGCAAGAAAATATTAAAAATGTTAAAGAGTCATTTATACCAATTATGGGCTCTGTTTGTGTGGTGTTTGTTTTAATAGCACTGGCTAACCTATCTACAGCATTAATGCTGTTTGGTGTAAGTATTTTGCTGTTAATTATCGGTAGGATCAGTATTAAACAGATCGCGATTGTTTGTGCAGGTGGTTTCGTACTGTTATTGTTTGTTTTCTTTTTGGGTCCAAGGAGAAAAACATACATGTCGCGTATCAATACGTTTATACATCCTGAAATGCAGCATTCAGATAAAACTTTCCAGGCAGATCAGGCAAAAATTGCTTTGGCTACTGGTGGTGTTTTTGGTAAAGGACCAGGTAATAGTACACAACGCAATTTCCTACCACATCCGTATTCCGATTTTATTTTCGCCATTATTATTGAAGAATGGGGAACTGTGGGAGGAATTGTAATCATGATACTATACCTGGTGCTTTTATACCGATGTATCAAGATCGTAACGCGGGCACCCAAGGCATTCGGTGCATTGCTTGCGGCTGGACTGAGTTTCAGTCTGACCATACAGGCCTTTGCAAACATGGCCGTAGCCGTAGGCTTGGGCCCGGTAACAGGGGTTCCGCTGCCATTGGTAAGTATGGGCGGTACATCAATGATTTTTACCAGTGTGGCCTTCGGGATTATACTCAGCGTAAGCCGTGATGTAGAGGAAAATGCAAATGCATTAACAAAAGAAGAAAAAGAGAAAGCAAAAAATAAAATAATAGTAGGTGAAATACCAGCAATAGCTTAACAGGTTAGGGCGTGGAGATCTAATCAATAACTCAATTAGAATAATAATAGAAAGCTTAGCGTACTTTGCGAAAAACTCAGCGCTCTTTGCGGTAAATAATAATTAAAATGAATAATTCCCCAAAAATTATCATATCAGGTGGTGGCACCGGCGGGCATATTTTTCCCGCCGTGGCCATAGCCAATGCGCTAAAACGCATGGTGCCAACCTGTGAGATTTTGTTTGTGGGTGCAATAGGCCGCATGGAAATGGAAAAAGTTCCTGCAGCCGGATATAAAATTATAGGATTAAATATTAGTGGAATGCAACGTGGCTCGATTATTAAAAATCTGGCGCTTCCGTTCAAGGTAATCGGTAGTGTGCGCAAAGCCATGCAGATTATTAGTGATTTTAAGCCCGATGCCGTAGTAGGTGTTGGTGGCTATGCCTCAGGCCCACTATTGTATGCAGCCTCTTTGAAAGGAATTCCTTACCTCATCCAGGAACAGAATTCTTATGCCGGAATAACCAATAAATGGTTAGGTAAAAAGGCTTCAAAAATCTGTGTCGCCTTTGATGACATGGATCAGTTTTTTCCTGCTGATAGGATTTTAAAAACAGGGAATCCTGTCCGCCAGGAAGTAGTTGACATTAAAGGAAAACATTTTCAGGGTGCCGAACTACTAAAACTCGATCCATTGAAAAAGACCATTATGGTTACTGGTGGAAGTTTAGGCGCAGGTACTTTGAATAAAGCAATTGAAAAACATTTACCCGATATCCTTGCACAAGATGTGCAGGTAATTTGGCAAACAGGTAAATATTACTATAAAGGAATTTTGGAGAGATTGGGTTTGGAATACCACCCCAATGTTCGGATCCTGGAATTTTTGAATAAAATGGATCTGGCCTATGCGGCTGCAGATGTTATTATCAGCCGGGCGGGAGCAGGGACTATAGCAGAGCTTTGTTTAATTAAAAAGCCAGTGATTTTGGTGCCTTCGCCAAATGTGGCAGAAGACCATCAAACTAAAAATGCAATGGCCCTGGTGAAAAACGGTGCAGCAATATTAATTAACGACCGTTCTGCAGAAGATACCTTGGTTAAAGAAGCATTGGCATTATTAAATAACAAAGAACAGAGCGAAAAACTTTCTGAAAACCTGGGCAAAATGGCATTGCCAGCGGCAGATGAAATTATAGCGAACGAAGTACTGAAATTGATAAAATAAGCTTGAAGACTAAAGCATAAAGACCAAAGTAAAGACAGATCGTTATTGCAAGGTCCGAAGCACAATCTTAATGCGATAGAAAATAAAAAATAAAACAATAGAAAGGCAAGCTTTAAGCTTTGGTCTTTCAACTTTCAGCTTAAAAAAATGGAACTAAGTAAAATAAATAGGGTTTTCTTTGTAGGTATCGGTGGTATCGGCATGAGTGCGCTTGCCCGTTATTTTGCTAAACGCGGACAAGTAGTTTGTGGTTACGACAAAACCAGAACTAAGCTGACCGAAACCTTAGAGCAGGAAGGCATTCTCATTACGTATCTTGATGAAGCCTCTTCATTGCCTTGTGCATTTTTGGATAATCATGACGATACACTGGTGGTTTATACGCCTGCAATTCCGAAAGATTCGAAAATTTTAAACCATTTTATAAATAAAGGCTTTGAACTTAAAAAACGTTCTGAGGTTTTAGGGATCATCAGTAAAGGAATGTTCTGTATTGCGGTTGCAGGTACGCACGGCAAAACCACAACATCATCTATTGTTGCGCATATTTTAAAAGATACCGGCTACGATTGTACTGCTTTTTTAGGTGGGATAACCAGTAACTATAATAGTAATGTGCTTTTCGGTAAAAACAATGTTGTAGTGGTAGAGGCCGATGAATACGACCGTTCTTTCCTAACCTTGCATCCTGATGTGGCCGTTGTGACCTCAATGGATGCCGATCATTTGGATATTTACGGAGATAAAAGTCACCTCGAAGAATCTTTCCGTTTGTTTGCCGGCCAGCTTAAAGCAGAAGGTACACTTTATGCGCACGAAGGGCTTCCACTTGAAAAAAGCATCAGTTATGCGGCAAGTTCAACAGCAACTGCAAAGGCAGAAAATTTAAGGGTCGAAGGATCGAAATTTGTTTTCGATTATACCGACAGTACACAAAGCATCAAAGACATTCGTTTAATGCTTCCCGGCAAGCATAATGTCGAAAATACAACGGTTGCCATCGCCATTGCACTGCAATTGGGCATCGATGCAGAAAAGGTAAAACAGGCGGTTGCCAATTTTAAGGGTGTTAAACGCCGCTTTGAATATATTGTGAATAATAGCAATCAGATTTATATTGATGATTATGCACATCATCCTGAAGAACTGAGGGCTTGTTTTGATGCGGTAAGGCAGTTGTATCCGGATAAAAAGCTAACGGTGATTTTTCAGCCGCACCTCTTCACGCGGACAAGGGATTTTGCTGATGAGTTTGCAAAAGTTTTAAGCACTGCGGATGAACTGATACTGTTGGAAATTTATCCGGCAAGAGAATTGCCGCTTGAAGGGATAAATGCACAGTTTTTATTGGATAAAATCACTTTAGTAAATAAAAAATTATGTGGAAAAGATTTTGTGGTTCAGTATGTTAAGGACTCAAAACCTGAATTAATTTTAACAGTAGGTGCGGGAGATATTGACACGATTATTGAACCCCTTAAAAATACTTTAAACAATGCTTAAAAGGATAAACTGGAGCGCAATTTTTACTGGCTTTGCCTGGCTAATCAGCTTGGCAGGGGTGGTGGTGCTTTTGAGTTTTATCAATGTGAAGAAACAGGCTGTTAAATGCACGGATGTTAAGATCCTGATTCCCGGAGCTGATAACTTCATTGAGCGGGAAGAAATCGATGCCATTTTAAAAGAAGATCAGGGTGTGCTTTTAGGTCGTAACCTCGAGAATATAAACATTCATAAGATTGAAAAGAAGCTGCAGTCTAACCCTTACATCGGTTTTGCTAAAGTATATGTAGATATGGATGGCGTACTGCACATTGAAGTAAAACAGCGCCAGCCTATCCTCCGCATATTGAACGAGAACGGACAGGATTTTTACATTGATAATGATGGACTGAAGATGCCTATTTCATCAAACTTCACTGCGAACGTGCTTGTAGCGACAGGGCATATTACAGAGGTTTTTGGGAGCAGGGTTGATACTTTGCATACACAATTGGCAAGAGATTTATATAAAACTGCGCAGTACATTAAGAAAGATACCCTTTGGGATGCTCAGATAGAACAGATTGTGGTTGATCAGAAAAACGACATCGAACTGATACCAAGGGTAGGTAATCAACGTATTGTTTTGGGAAATGCCGATTCACTTGAAAAGAAAATGAAAAACCTGTTGCTGTTCTATAAAAAGGCCATGCCGCAGGTAGGTTGGGATACTTATAAAACCATCAATATTAAATACACCAACCAAATTGTTTGCGAAAAAAGAGATTCGACAGAATTAGGAAAAAAAGTAAAAACAATTTCTGCAGCAGATAGTTTGAGGATACAGCGAAACGTAACCGATTCACTGATCAACAGCACAATTGTTGCGGCGATGGATGACCGGCCAGAGGCAGAGACAGCTGAAAAGGAAGAGTCCGAAAAAAACCAAACAAAAAAAACTGAGCCTAAAAAGGTAGAGGTACCGAAGGTTGAAGCCAAAAAGCCCGAGCCGAAAAAAACGGAAGTGAAAAAGGAAGCAACTAAAAAAACAGCACCAGTTAAAAAAGAAGTAAAAAAGCCAGCGCTTGCGCAGGCCGCCAAACCGAAGGAAACAAAACCGGCGGATAAAAAAGAAAAACCGAAGCAAACGGTAACAACACAGCCAAAGCCGGCAAAATCTGAGGCCCAACTGAAGAAAGAGAAAGAAGCAAAAGAGAAAGAAATCAGGGCCCTGGAAAAACAGTATAAAACTCAGCAAAATTAACGAATATGGACAAGGCAAAATTTACCAGTCAGTCGCCCATCGTAGTAGGATTGGATATCGGTACTACAAAAATTTGTGTTATCGTTGGTCGTAGAACACAACACGGTAAGATAGAAATCTTAGGAATAGGCAAGGCAGAATCGGCGGGTGTAACACGTGGAGTGGTTTCTAACATTCAAAAAACCGTGCAGGGTATTGCTCAAGCAGTTGAAGTAGCAAGCGGACAATCCAATGTAGAGATACAGGTGGTAAATGTGGGTATTGCTGGTCAGCACATTAAGAGCTTACAGCACAGAGGGATTTTAACAAGAAGAGAATTAAACAACGAAATCGGTAAAAAAGATATCGATAAGCTGATTGATGATATGTTTAAACTGGTCATGCCGCCGGGTGAGGAAATCATCCATGTATTGCCACAGGAATTTACCATCGATAACGAGCCGGGAATCAAAGATCCGATCGGTATGGCAGGGGTTCGCCTTGAAGCTAACTTCCATATCATTTCTGGTCAGGTTACGGCAGTAAAAAATATCATCAAATGTGTAAATAATGCAGGTTTGCAAACTCAGGATTTAATTCTTGAGCCATTGGCTTCTTCTGAATCGGTGTTGAGCGAGGAAGAAAAAGAAGCTGGCATTGCATTGGTTGATATTGGTGGTGGCACTACAGATATTGCTATTTTCCACGAAGGTATTATCCGTCACACGGCAGTTATCCCTTTTGGTGGCAATAGTGTTACCGAAGATATCAGAGAGGGCTGCTCTGTAATGCGTAACCAGGCTGAGTTATTAAAAACGCGTTTTGGTTCTGCATTGGCAGAAGAGAATAAAGAAAACGAAATTATTTGTGTTCCGGGCTTACGCGGCCGCGAACCAAAAGAAATTTCTGTTAAAAACCTGGCTTACGTTATCCAGGCGCGTATGGAAGAGATTATTGAACACGTGTATTACGAGATCAAATCTTCCGGATATGAGAAAAAACTGATCGGTGGTATTGTAATTACCGGTGGTGGTGCTTTATTAAAACACTTATCTCAGGCAGTTGAATATGTAACTGGTTTAGATTGTCGTATTGGTTACCCGAACGAGCATTTATCTAAATATGAAGATATGCCTAAAACCATTTATGATGATCTGAAAAGCCCGATGTATGCAACCAGTGTAGGCTTGCTGATCAAAGGAATCCAAAAAGCAGAAGAGTTAATTGAAGAAATGAAACAGCCTGGCGTTTTTGTAGAAAAACCAAAAACAGCCAAAGAAAAAGAGAAACGCGGACCAGGTTTGTTTGATAAATTACTGGCAAAAACAAGAACTTTCATTCAGGATGACATGAATGTAAGCGATGAAGATTACTTAAAAAGTTAATTATTTTTCCACAAAAGATGAGTTTTCCACATTATCAACAGTTGTGGAAAACGTCTGTTGAAAAAGTGTTAATATTACATTGAGTAATGAACAGAATTTAAAAATTTTTAAACAACTGATTCATAAAGATATGCAGTTCGAAATGTTAAAAGATAAGTCTTCAATCATCAAGGTAATTGGTGTTGGAGGCGGTGGCGGCAACGCAGTGAACCATATGTACCTGTCTGGTATTACTGGTGTGGATTTTATTATTTGTAATACAGATGCCCAGGCTTTGGAATCTAGCCCAATACCTAACAAGGTACAATTAGGTGCTAGCTTAACCGAAGGAATGGGGGCTGGTTCTATCCCTGAGGTTGGTAAAAACTCAGCGATAGAGAATATAGATGATATTAAGGCCATGTTAGGTAGTACAACCAAAATGCTTTTTATTACAGCAGGAATGGGTGGTGGTACCGGAACAGGGGCTTCTCCAATTATTGCGAAAGCAGCTAAAGAGCTTGACATTTTAACTGTTGCCATCATTACTACACCATTTTCTTTCGAAGGAAAAAGACGTAGACTGCAGGCCGACGAGGGAATGGAAGAGTTGAAGAAATACGTAGATTCTTATCTGGTTATCTCAAATGACCGCCTGCGCGAAATCTTCGGAAACCTAACCCTGGGCTCTGCCTTTGGTCAGGCCGACGATATTTTAACAACGGCAGCAAAAGGTATTGCAGAGATTATTACAGTGCCAGGTTATATTAACGTGGATTTTAAGGATGTGCGTACTGTAATGAAAGATAGTGGCGTAGCCATTATGGGTAGTTTTGCCGCTGAGGGCGAAGACCGTGCGTTACAGGCTGTTGAAGGTGCCTTGGCTTCTCCATTGTTAAAAGATAATGAAATCGAAGGAGCCCGTTATATTTTATTGAATATCAGCTCTGGTCTGCGCGAGGTAACCATGGATGAGGTTTCGATCATTACCGATTACATCCAGGAGAAAGCTGGTTTGTCGGCTGATTTGATCTGGGGTAACTGTACCGACGAATCTTTAAGCGATAAACTTTCAGTAACCATTATTGCTACAGGTTTCCAAACATCAGAAGAACGCGTAAACGAAGAAAAAAATAAAAAGAAAATATCACTTTTAACACCTGAAGAAGCGCCGCTAGTTCGTCCCGTTGAACCAGTAAACTCTTTCATTCAGCCTAAAACAACGCCATCTTACGAGCCTGTTTTAAAAACGAAGGAAGAAGTTTCGCAGGCAGATCTTTTTGGTGGTATGTTCAATAAATCGGAACCTCAAAAAGTTCAGGAGCCAGAAAATAATGTGGTTCGCCGTACTTTGATGGAGGAAGAACCTCGGGTAGAGGAGGCACAGGAAACTGGTTTTGAGTTTGAAGTGAAATTAGCTGAAACTAATTTTGTGTTCGAAACACCAGCTGCCCAAATGCCGCCAATGCCAGAGCCTGAACCAGAAATCGAAATGCCGGTTGTAGGTTTAGACGATGACAAAAGTGATGAATCGATGGAAGAGCAATTGAAAAAATCTAAAGAACGTATCTTACGTTTAAAAGATTTAAGCATGAAATTGCGCACCACCAATGGTTTACAGGAATTGGAAAACGAACCTGCTTATAAACGCAAACAAATGCAGTTGCAACAAGTTCAGCATTCTTCTGAATCGCAGGTGAGTAGGTTTACTTTAAGCAACGATCAAGACGGTGGTACTGAGATCAGGCCTAATAATTCTTTCTTGCACGATAACGTTGATTAAAACAAACCAAATATAATTTTAAAGCCCCGATTTTACTTCGGGGCTTTTTTGGCATAAAATTGGAGCGTTAAAAATCTAATTAACACCTAAAAGATCATTAGGTTGATTTTAAGACGAATAAAGCTTAAATTCGCAAAATTTTATTATAAAAAACACATAATACATTGGATATATTTGATAAGATAGCAAAGCACATGGGGCCACTTGGGCAACACCAGAAATGGTCTCATGGGTATTTCTCATTTCCAAAATTAGAGGGAGAAATTGCACCTCACATGCAGTTTCGTGGAAAAGAGCATTTGGTTTGGAGTTTAAACAACTACTTAGGCTTAGCCAATCACCCGGAAGTTAGAAAGGCAGATGAAGAAGCTGCTGCAAAATTTGGTATGGCTTACCCTATGGGTGCCCGTATGATGAGCGGTAACTCAAACTATCATGAACAGCTGGAGCAAGAACTTGCAGCATTTGTGGGCAAACCAGATGCGTTTTTATTAAACTACGGTTACCAGGGTATGGTATCCATTATCGATACTTTGGTTGACAGGAATGATGTTGTGGTGTATGATGCAGAATCGCATGCCTGTATTGTAGATGGGTTACGTTTGCACATGGGTAAACGATTTGTTTACAAACATAATGATATTGAAAGTGCCCGTAAGCAGTTAGAGCGTGCTACCAAACTGGTTGAAGAAACTGGAGGTGGTATTCTTTTAATTACTGAAGGTGTTTTTGGAATGAGTGGTGCTCAGGGTAAATTAAAGGAAATTGTTGATCTTAAAAAAGATTTCAACTTCCGTATCCTGGTTGATGATGCACATGGTTTCGGTACAATGGGTAAAACCGGTGCAGGTACACACGAAGCACAAGATTGTATTGATGGAATTGATGTTTATTTTGGAACCTTCGCCAAATCAATGGCAGGTATTGGTGCTTTTGTTGCTTCAACAGAACAGATTACCAATTTCTTAAGGTATAACATGCGTTCTCAGACTTTTGCTAAGGCATTACCTATGCCAATGGTAATCGGCTTGTTAAAACGCTTAGAATTGCTAAAAAGCAAGCCTGAGTTAAAAGATAAACTTTGGGAAATTGCAATGACCCTGCAAAAAGGATTGCGTGAACGCGGATTCGATTTAGGGGTTACCGATTCAGTAGTTACGCCGGTTTTCTTAAAAGGTGAACTTTCTGATGCCACTGCAATTACTTACGATTTACGCGAGAACTATAGTATCTTTTGCTCAATCGTTGTTTATCCGGTAATTCCAAAAGGTATGATCGAACTTCGTTTAATTCCTACAGCAGTTCACACACTGGAAGATGTACAGCGTACCTTAGATGCTTTTAGCGAAGTTGCTGAAAAATTAGAGAACGGATATTATAAAGAGAATCTTTTCGCTACTGTTTAAGATTTATAAAAATTTTACAAGGCCCTTTAAATACGTTTAAAGGGCTTTTTTGTTAAGGTTGTTTTTGTAAAAAGCTGTATTTCAGTTACTTGTTGTGCGTGTTTTTAAGGTGATATGTTTATAAATGCATAGAATGTGGAAAAAAACGGCGTAGAAGGCTGTTTTTTATTGTTCTAAAAATTTTTTTATTTCATCAAACCCTTTAAATTAGAGTAGATAATTAAAAACTAAACCCTTAAAGAACCATAGGAGTAATTAAAAATGAAAAAATTCGAAGAAGTAAAAAGTCTAGTGGCAGCTTTAGAAGCTGATGCAGACAAATTTTATAACAAAGGTAACAGCGCTGCTGGAACCCGTATACGTAAAGGTATGCAGGATTTGAAAAACTTAGCTCAGGCCATCCGTTTGGAAGTTCAGGAAACCAAAAACAAAGCTTAAGCGACCAAAATATTATAATGAAGAGCCTCAGCATATTTCTGAGGCTTTTTTTGTACACCACATTTTCTTATTTATCACTAAATATCATCTTTACTGTAAAATATATAAGACAAATTGTCTTTCATTGCTTAACTTTCCTTAGCTTTCTATTTATTTGCTCCAGCTAGCCTTTTAGGCACAAACATTAAGCGAAAATTTTGATTTTAGGGTATATGGAAAGCTTGTGTTAAGGCAAAGTAGATAGAGCATACCAACTGTGTCATTCATTTGGTATGAAGCGCTAACATCATTAACAGTATAAGGTGTCAAAACATTTGCAATACAATAAAGCAGAAAGTAAGGATGTAGGGTATGTGCTGAATGTGCTGGGTAGCGTGCATCCTGTAGACACTAAATTGAAAGAAGAATTTGAGCAACATCTTTTAACGTTAAGTATTAAAAAAGACCAGATACTGTTCAATGAGAACGAAGTATGTGAGTATATCTATTTCATTGTTAAAGGCGCTGTAATGGGTTGCACCACCCATAATAAACAAAAAATAACAACTTATATCTCAGTCGAAAACGATTTTGTTAGTTCCATATCAGGTCTTCATGGATCGGGTTATTCGGAAGAATATGTGGTGGCTGTTGAAGATACAGATCTGTTGGCCATCCATAATAATGAACTGAATAGGCTTTTTGCACATCACTTCGAGCTCAATTATATCTTTAGGGTTGTTTTAGAAAAATATTATAAAGATGCCCAGCACAGAGCACATATTATACGTGTAGGGAATGCAAAAGAAAGGTATCTGTATTTTGCTAAAACTAATCCAGGTTATTTAGACCGTTTGCCTTTAGAGCTGGTAGCCTCTTTGTTGAATGTTAAAGCCTCTACACTTCTATCCATCAAGAAAGACTTTTCGAAACCTAAAGAACGAAGCCGAGACCTCGCAGAATGTGGACGAAAATTGGAGCTCTACGTGAACAAACATCAATTGTTCAGGCAAAAAGACATCAGGCTCCATTCTCTCGCTCAAAAAACCGGTATAAGCAGTCATATACTTTCTGTGGTATTAAACAGCTATTTCAATAAAAGTTTTATTGATTATATTAATCAATATCGGGTAAATTGGATTAAGGACAGTATCCGTAATCCTGAGATTATGCAAAATTTCACACTAGAGGCATTGGCCTATAGTGCAGGTTTTTCGTCCAGGAGTGCTTTCTATAATTCTTTTAAAAAATTGGTAGGAATGAGCCCTCTTGAGTATGCAAAGAACATTGTAAAGGAGGAACCTTAGTTTAACGTTTTTGTTACGGAAACGGCTCTTTAAGCTGCTTTTTGCAGGCGAGTTGTATCGATTTATAATACAGGACAAACTCGGGCCTGTTATCTTCGTTAGAAGGAGCCTGATTGGCTAATTTCGTTCAATTAACATTAACGATATAGCTTTCACTGGCTTTTTTTTAGCCATAATTGATTAAAACTATGATAAGAATAATGCGTGCTGAAGACTGGGGTGAGGTTAGTACCATTTATCAGGAAGGAATCGATACTGGTACCGCGAGTTTTAGGACCCCTGATATTTCCTGGGTAGAATGGGATTCATCACACCTTAAGGCTTGTAGGTTTGTGGCCTGCAAAGGTAAAGAAATTATAGGTTGGAGCGCGCTTTTGCCAGTATCAGCAAATTATGATATTGGCAGGGTCGGTGAGACAGAAGTGTATGTTAAACATGGTTATAAAGGCCAGGGAATAGGTTCTTTATTGTTAGATGCCCTGGTTAAAGAAAGTGAAAAGAAAGGCATTTGGATGCTTCAGGCCGGGATATTTTTGCAAAATTCTGCGATATTGAAAATCTATGAAAAAGCAGGCTTCAGGGTTGTGGGCTATCGCGAAAAAATAGGGAAGGCAAAAGGCGTTTGGCAGGATAACCTGCTGATGGAAAGAAGAAATAAATTGATTGCTTAGCATCTTAAAAAAAGTGCTTGTATTATAAAGGCAATTTCTCTTCAGATTCTGTCATGTTGAGCCCGTCGAAACACCATTGAACAAGTCCTTCGACAAGCTCAGGATGACAAATCTATATTATATTCAATCTCTCTTTTTACCTAATGGATAAATTTATAGTCATCTAAACGGTC
This sequence comes from Pedobacter sp. GW822-FHT03F06, assembly GCF_058801365.1. Classification (NCBI taxonomy): domain Bacteria; kingdom Pseudomonadati; phylum Bacteroidota; class Sphingobacteriia; order Sphingobacteriales; family Sphingobacteriaceae; genus Pedobacter; species Pedobacter sp. GW822-FHT03F06. Next base: position 77,172 of record NZ_JBXANE010000013.1, on the reverse strand, counting down.
TGACTTCACAAAGCGTGTGAGCTTACCCTGATAAAAATAAAAGAAAGTAAAAGGTTCGGGTTTTGGGATAAATGAATTTGAGATCATGCGGTAAACATTTGTGCCATCATCATTGGCCAACATCAATTCTGCAGAACGATTAGCCTTTTTAAAATCACTTTCGGGCATCCCAATTGCTATTGAAGATTCAACATACGACCTACTTTTGCAGCCCATAGCCATTATCGCCATCAGGGCAATTAATACTAATTTTTTCATTGTGTGTGTTTATTTGTGTGTATCGAAGCCAATTCAATAATGATGCCTTTAATACGCCTAAAAATTTTGTAGCGTTATAGTCTTTAAGCTTTGTTTTAAGGTGTTGATTGTCAGTTGGTTTATTTGCGTAATTTTTTGTTTACACACAAAAAAACAGATTGTCTTCATTTGCCTTTTAGCAAAATCAAACAATCTGTTCTAAAAAATATTAATAGGATAGCGTTTAAGCCACCTCGCTTAGTTTTTCTATCTCTGCAATAATCGATTTTTCTAGTGATTCAGAAGCTTTAACCAATGGCAACCTTACCGTATCGCCACAAACACCTAAATGTTTTAAAGCCGCTTTTATTCCTGCCGGATTGCCCTCCGCAAAAGCCAAACGCGTAAATTCTATTAAGCTTAAATGAGCAGGCAAGGCCGCTTTATAATCGCCAGCTAAACAAAGCTTCACCATATCAGAAAATTGCTTAGGTAAAGCATTCCCGATTACCGAAATAATTCCTGCGGCACCTAAAGCGATCATCGGCAAAGTAACCGGGTCATCACCAGAGATTAAAAGAAAATCTGCAGGTTTATCTCGCATAATCTGGTTAAACTGATCGAAACTTCCTGAAGCTTCTTTAGTAGCGATGATGTTTTTAAAATCATGCGCCAGTCTGCAGGTGGTTTCAGCACTCATATTGCTTCCAGTACGGCCTGGTACGTTGTATAAAATCAAATCTAAAGGAGAAATTTCAGCTAAATACTTATAATGCTGATAAATTCCTTCCTGCGTAGGTTTATTGTAATAAGGACTAACCGATAAAATTGCACTATAACCAGCAGTATCAAAAGATTTAATGTCTTCAGCAACAGCCAAAGTGTTATTGCCACCTATGCCGGCAACTAAAGGTAATCTATTGTTATTAATTTCAGCAGTATAAGCCCACACCTTCTTCTTCTCGTCCTTGGTCATTGTAGCGGTTTCGCCGGTTGTACCTAAAGAAACGAGGTAATCTATCCCTCCGTCTACCAAATGATTAATCAGGTTTTTTAAGCCGTTATAATCAACTGATCCATCTGTGTTGAAAGGTGTAACTAATGCTACACCAGTACCCTGAAATTTGTTCATTATATAATTTACTTTTTGTTTTACCACAGAGCCACAAAGGGCACCAAGGTTTTTATTTTTTTTGGTTATAAATAGCCATTTATAACTCTTTTTATTCCATCCTTTATCTTCGTCTCATTAAAATTAATGAGTAACCCTAACTTACAGTTCGAAAGTTTTAGGTACGTTATTGTTTGTGCCAAGTGAACATTTTTAAGTATGCTTACGGCTTTCACTTCAATAATCACTTTTTCTTCAACCAAAATATCTATTCTGTAATTACAATAAAGCTTTGTGTTCTTGTAATAAACAGGAAGATCTATTTGATTGGAAACCAGCAATCCAGCATTAACCAATTCGTAAATTAGGCAAGCTTAATACGCCGACTCTAATAATCCTGGGCCTAGTTCAACATGAACCTGATAGGCAGCATTAACAATTAATTTAGCAATTTAATTTTCAGTCATCCCTTAATGTATTAAAATAGTTTATTTTTAAGCAATAGGGATGCTTTTAATCAATCAACTTTGTGTTCTTAGTGTCTTTGTGGTAAACTACCCACCTATCATCTCTAAAAGTTCGGCATCGCTGATGATCGGAACGTTTAGTTTATTCGCTTTTTCCAGTTTCGATGGACCCATATTGTCGCCTGCTACCAGGTAATTTAATTTGCCCGAAATACTGCTCAGCATCTTGCCTCCATTGGCCTCAATCATATCTTTTAGCTCATCGCGGCTAAAGTTTTCAAAAACGCCCGAAATTACGAATGTTTTTCCAATAAGCCTATCACTATCAAGCGTAATTATCTTTTCTTCAATTTCAAACTGTAATCCTGCAGATTTTAATAATTCTATCTGCTGTAAATGCTCAGATTTTCCAAAATACTCAACAATACTCTCTGCAATTCGCTGACCGATCTCATCAATGGCAGTTAATTCCTCTACAGTAGCTTTACAAAGGTTGTCGATATTCTTTACGCCAGCGGCAGTTTTCTTTGCAACTGTTTCACCAACATATCGGATACCTAAGCCAAAAAGTACTTTCTCAAAAGGCATTTCCTTCGACTTTTCAATTCCTGCAAGCATGTTCTCGATCGATCGTTCTCCGAAACGGTCTAAGGTTTTTAACTGATCGGATTTTTGGTACAGGGTATATAAATCGCTAATATGATTTATCAAACCATGTTTATAAAAGGTTTCGATGGTTTCATCACCAAGTCCATCAATGTTCATGGCCTTGCGCGAAATGAAATGTTGAATTTTTCCAACAATCTGTGGCGGGCAGCCCTCATCGTTAAGGCAATAATGAACTGCTTCTCCTTCTCTTCTGATTAATTCTGTTCCACATTCGGGGCAATTGTGTAAATATTGAACCTTTGTAGCGCCAGGCAATCGCTTATCTAAATTTACCTTGATAATTTTTGGAATAATCTCACCACCTTTTTCGACATAAACAGTATCGCCTTCATGTAAATCCAAACGATCTATTTCGTTCGCATTGTGCAATGTAGCGCGTTTAACTGTGGTACCGGCCAATAAAACGGGTTTTAAATTGGCAACCGGAGTAACTGCACCTGTTCTGCCTACCTGATAAGTTACTTTTTCTAAAATAGTTTCAACCTCTGCCGCTTTGTATTTATATGAAATGGCCCAACGTGGAGATTTGGAGGTGAAACCCAATTCTTGCTGTTGGGCATAACTGTTCACCTTAATTACAATGCCATCGATGTCGTAACTTAGTTTAAAACGTTCGTTTTCCCAATGGTGGATAAATTCCAATACTGCATCGATGTTAGAAACTAGTTGGTTATGTTCGCAAACATGGAAACCCCAATCTTTTACGGCATTTAAACTTTCCCAATGGGTTTTAAATTCATTTTTATCGGTGTATAAGAAATAAATAAAACCATCTAAGGGCCGTTTGGCAACTTCTTTGCTGTCTTGCATTTTAATAGTGCCCGAAGCAAAATTTCTAGGGTTTGCATAAGGGATCTCACCAAGTTCTTCACGGGCAGCATTTAAGCGTAAAAAGGCCGCTTTGTGCATAAAAATCTCTCCACGGATTTCAAAATGTTCAGGTGCTACAGCTGATTTGATTTGATGTGGGATGGTATGAATAGTTTTTACGTTATTGGTTACATCATCACCTTTGGTGCCATCGCCTCGGGTAACTGCCCTTAAAAGTTTGCCGTTTTCGTAAGTGAGGCTAATCGATAAACCGTCAAATTTCAATTCACAAACATATTCGAAATTATCGCCAATGGCTTTACGGATACGTTCATCAAAATCGCGGAGATCTTGTTCATTATAGGTATTCCCCAACGATAACATGGGGTATTTGTGGTTTACGGTAATGAAGTTTTTGGTAATATCGCCACCAACACGCTGCGTAGGCGAATTTGGATCGGCGAAATCAGGATTTGCTTTTTCGAGCTCGGCGAGGTGCTTTAATTTTTTATCAAACTCATAATCGCCAATGGTAGGCATAGCCAGCACATAATAGTTATAATTGTGCTGGTTTAATTCGGCCACCAGGGCGTCCATTTCTTCTTTTATTGCAGTTAGCGACATAAGACAAATATAGAAAAAGGAGCAGAGTGATTAATATTTTAGTTGTAAAAGCTGTAAATCTACTTTCTTGCTAAAAATGCCCATACGCTCAACAAACGGAATAACAAAGCTATTATTTAGCCAGCTGATCGATTCTGTATTGGCATAATAAGAATTTTTGATGTCGTCCTTAGATATCAGATTGATTTTGTTTATTGCGCCCGATTCCAGATTCATTTCAGCATATACGGTAGCAACTGCAGTAAGACCATCTTTTTGATTGGCTAAGATCCGAAGGGTTTTCTCTGTCTGGTTGAACGAAACCTCTGATCCCTCTCCGGCAATACTACTTGTATAATCACGGGGCAAGAATTGGTGATAAAGCGGTTTCATTTGAACATCATAGGCATTCATCAGAAGCGATCCCTCAGATGTAATAGAACCATGACTGCTCGTAATAGAGAACCTTGGGGAAATAGTAACCAGAAGTGTATTATTGTACTCTGCAATATGTCTGATATTCATGTATTTAATGTCTGAAAAAGTCAGATCGTTGAATTTTTTGTTAACCGGTACAAAAGATTTTTGCAGTTCTTTAACGTGCGCTTTATCAAAAACTTCCTTTGTTGAGGTATAGGTGCCATTATTGAAATCGATTCTTGCAATTAATGTAGAGCGTTCCTTGTTCGCATTTTTGTAGAATATACCAATGTAATTTACCAGGGGCTTTTTACTGCTTGCAAAACTTATCGACGATATTTCATCCTGGTTAAAAGCATCCAAAGGAATGCTCACTGTTTTTAGTGGGCTGGGATTACTGCTCAAATAAATGGCCACATTACATTTTCCTTTCTGAGCATCTACTGTACTGATGATAAAGCTTCCATCATCGCCACAAGATGCCTTCCAGGTATCTCCATCTGGCATGTCGGGTTCCATTTTCTGGATCTGCTCCAGCTTATCATTAAAATCGATTACGGTGTAGCTTTGCGATTCATTAAAGTCCTTCTCTATTTTAAGAGCAGTTAAAATACCAACCACTGGTAATCCAACATGTACTTTACGTTTTGCCCCCGTTAACCTGCTAGCCATTTTAAAATAGGAACCATCATTAGAGAAAAAGAATTCCGGTGCTTCAATGAAATCTTTGCTGCCATCATAAATTATCTTCTGCGAAAGTATTTTGCCTGTTTTTTCTTCCAGCAGATAGGCGACAAATTGATTAGCAAAACTTTTAAAGTAGCTACGGTCTGTAGAGGCCACAACCATAATGTTGCTTTTAAACTTTCCAATGGCCATTGGAAAACCAGTAAGTGTTGTAAGCCATCTCTGACTGAGCTTATCATCAACGGTAACCACTGCAAAATCGGCTTTGGGCACGTCGACAATCATGGCGATGGCGTTACCGGATAAATCTACCTTTGTGCCGTACCTGCTGTCATAAGAGGCCCTGATGTTCCACATTGGTTTTTTGATAACATTAATCTGCTGCTGAGCAAAGGTGTTGAACTGCAAAAAAATGATTGATAAGGAGAGAATTAGTTTAATTTTCATCTAGTTGTTTGGTTTTCCCAAATATATCAAAATAATCAAACCAGTTTTTTCTCAATCTCCTCAAAAATATCCATGTAATCTTTTTCTAGAACGGTTTTAAAAATCCCAAGTTCAAAAGTCAGCTGCTGCAACTGTTTTTCATTTAACGTTTCAGGCCACAAACGCATACAGATCCTGTTAAGAGCATAACTGATATTTTCGAGTTTTTGGTAACTCAACAGGTATTTACTGCTGATGAACTTTTCTAGGAAGTTGAAAAATACTTCTGGATATTTCAGGTTACAGTGCTCCAGAAAATCGCTTAATGATTCTTTTTTTACCGCTTCGAGTTTATCATAAAAATGATTCACCTGAACCAGATTGTGCGTTACCAATAAATGATCCAATAAAAGTTCTAAGCCAATATGAGCGAGAAATGATGGGCGGACCGCAGTATTTTCTACAATGGGCTTAATGAGCTGTTTAAGTTCGGTGGTTTTCTCGAGGAAAAAATTAGAGGAATGAAAGAGCAGGTCGACCGCTAAATGTCTTTTCCAGCCAAAAAGCAGGTTTTCTTCATCAGGATTTCCTTTAAACAGGAATTCATTCTTCTGTGGGTATAAATTTGCCTCTTTTGCAGCATTTTTAATCAGATCTGGCAAAACCGTTCCCATTACCACATTGGCATCATTACTTGTCCGGTCGAAATAATAATGGGATAAAAAGTTCATCTTGCAAGGTAATGTTTTCTGATATGGTTGTAAAGCGCCAATGGTAAAATATTGGTAAGGATACAGGACTGCAAAGCACAATTGCGATAACTCGTTTACAAAACCAACTAATTTGCTTTAAACTAAGCTAAAATTTTATCTTTGCACGCACATTATTAAAGTGTTTGTACAATGACGAATTTTGTTGAAGAGTTAAGATGGCGTGGCATGTTGCATGATATTATGCCGAATACTGAAGAAAAGTTAAACGAGGGTATGACTTCTGGTTATATCGGTTTCGACCCTACTGCAGATTCGTTGCATGTTGGTCACCTAACGCAGATCATGACACTGATTCATTTTCAAAATGCTGGTCACAAGCCGTTTGCTTTGGTTGGTGGTGCTACTGGTATGGTAGGCGATCCATCAGGGAAATCTGATGAACGTAATCTTCAAACCCCTGAAATGATTGAGCATAACCTGAAAGGGATGAAAAAGCAATTGGCTAAATTCTTAAAATTTGAAGAAGGTGGAAATGGTGCAGTAATGGTTAACAATGCCGATTGGTTTAAGGATATGAATCTTTTTACCTTTATCAGGGATGTAGGTAAACACATTACCGTTAACTACATGATGGCAAAGGATAGTGTTAAAAGACGTTTGGAAGGCGATTCCGGTTTATCTTTTACCGAGTTCTGTTACCAACTGATTCAGGGTTACGATTTTTATCATTTATGGAAAAACGAAAACTGCCTGGTACAGATGGGGGGATCAGATCAATGGGGCAATATTGTTACCGGTACGGAACTGATCAGAAGAAAAGACGCTGGTACAGCTTATGCCATTACTACGCAGTTGATTAAAAAAGCAGACGGAACCAAATTCGGTAAAACCGAAAGTGGTGCGGTTTGGCTGGATCCGGAGAAAACTTCTCCATATAAATTTTACCAGTTTTGGTTAAAATCATCTGACGATGATGTGAAAAAATGGATCCGTATCTTCACTTTGAAAAACAAGGAAGAGATTGAAACTTTAGAAAAAGAACATGACGCTGCGCCGCATCTGCGTATTCTTCAAAAAGCTTTGGCTGAGGATATTACTATAAAAACCCACTCGGTAGAAGCTTTAGAAACCGCAATAAAAACTACTGAATTTTTATTTAATGGAACTTTGGAATTTTTGAATACGCTTTCAGATAGTCACGTTTTAGAAATGTTCGAAGGTATTCCTCAGCTTACCATTTCGAAAACTGAACTAGCTGATGGAATTGATGCAGCAACTTTACTAGCAGAAAAAGCAGCTGTTTTTCCATCCAAGGGCGAAGCTAAAAAAATGATCCAGGGTGGAGGCGTTTCCGTAAATAAAGAAAAAATAGCTGACCCTATGCAGGTTTTCAATACTGTGCATCTGATCAACGACAAATTCATTGTCGTTCAGAAAGGAAAGAAAAACTATTTCCTTTTAATCGCCGAATAATATTTTTAAGCCCAATGAAACTGAAAATAAAAGATCTATTCATTGGGCTCGAATTTAAAATTGAACAGGAAGTTGATCTTTCGCATCAGATTCTATTCGATCGAATAACCCGGGAGTTGGAAGCGCTCGATTATGAAGTAGTTAAATGGGCTCATGAAAAGATTCTGTTTAAAGAAAGGAGTAATGACCAACTTGTTTCTACATATTACTTTTGGGATAGGGTAGATAGCGGAAGTTTCGAAATCATCAAGGCCAACAAAAGGCAAAGTCTAAAATTTCTGTTTTCGGTATCTGTATCTGGGGCAATTTTGATGATTTTTGCTATGGTTGGGATGTTTTTTGCCCTTAATTATATGTTTTTTCCTCTTGCACTTATTTTTAGCGTACTCAATATTCAAAAATCAATTGATACCAAAAATAAAATGCACGAAATTTTTAACAACGTTACTCGGTAGGAAATAAATTGATTACATTTTAATCTATTCATGCTCTCCATAACCTACTCCTGATCTGGTAACCTGTCCTTTTCATCTTTTTTACGGTTAAAGCGGTAAACTAATGTTGCGGTGGTTAGCCTCCCGATTCCTTTAAAATTCGATTCTAGATAATAGGTATCTGTTGAGGTAATCTGCTTATCGATAAACGAATCGAAAATATTGTTTACCGCTAAAGTAACTGAAACTTTATCTTTAAACAGGTCTTTACTAAGGGCGATGTTAGCACGGTACTGCGCTTTATTAACCGATTGGATATCCGTGTTTTTGGCCCTGTAGTTAAAACTGTATTCTATCGAAAAACTCTTCAGAAACTTCATCCGTGAATTGATGCGTGTAAACCAGGTACGATCTTCGGATCCATATTCTTTATTCTCAAAGGTACCCTGTTGCTTAAAAGCATAATAGTTAAAGTCACACGATAACCGCAACCAGGATAGGGGATTGTAGGTGGTTGAAATTTCCAGCCCGTAACGATCTTCATAATCGAGGTTAACAGGGGTATTCACAAAACCATTAACAGATTGTTTGAGTATAAATTCAAAATAATTGGTGGCATGTTTGTAGTAAATCGATGGATTGAAAGTGAGTTTTCCCCATCCTTGCAAGATGCCCAGTTCAAATGAGTTAGTGTACATCGGGTTTAAATCGGGATTACCCACGGTTAAGTTTCTCGTATCGGATAAGCCTGAAAACGGGTTTAACTGCCAGAACTGTGGTCTGTTTATCCGTCTGCTATAGCTTAAACGCAGATCTGTACTCTTTTGCAGTTTATAGGTAATATTTGCGGTAGGAAATAGATCAATATAATCTTTTGAAGCCTGAAAAGATCCCTGTCGGTCCGAAATGCCGATATCAGATAATTCAGCCCTTAAGCCCAGCAGGTAGTTAAACTTTTTGAATTTGTTCTCGTATTGAAAATAAGCGCCATAAATGTTCTCGTTGTACTTGAGCTTATTGTTGTAGGCCGGAAGCAGCACATCATCTGCTTTGGCCCCATAGTCACTTCTGATGGATCTGATATTCGCCCTTATCCCAGCCTCAAATTTCGAACTGCCAGAAAAAGTGCCTACAAAGTCACTCTGAATAAATACCGCATCACTGCTTTCAATATCCTTTGATGTTAAACGGCTGGTATTACTTGTGGCTGGGAAAGTTTTTTGTTGGGAGATGTCCTGGTTTTCATCATCATTCCAGAAAACATATTGTAAACTCGTATTCCATTTTTGATCCTTGTTATCAAAGGTTTTTGCATAATTCAGTTCGATCTGATTGTATTTTTGCGGCTCTCTGTAATTCTCGAAACGGTTAATTGTACTATCGAGCATATTGTTTTTATTATAATAATTGTACCGGTAATTCGTGGTGTCTTTATTCACCAGCAAATCATGATAAAAACTTCCGGTCAAAGTGTTTTTGGAATTGATGTAATAATCCATTCCGAGGTATACATTATAAAGATCATCGTTTCTTCCCTGCTCGTTATTTTGTCTTAGTATGGTCGGTATCCCATTGTTTAAAACGCTTTGGTATCGTTGCTCCGATCCATAAAGGTTCCGATAACGATAACCGATGTTACTAAAGAGATTGATTTTTTCGGTTTTATAGCTCAGGTTTAAATTACCATTGTAATTTGCCGGATCGCCTACACCTACCTGTACTGAACCGTTAAAGCCACTTAAAGTATTCTTTTTTAATACAATATTGATAATGCCGCCACCACCTTGGGCCTCGTACCTCGATGATGGATTGGTAATTACTTCTACCTTTTCGATATTGCTGGCGGGTATTTGTTCTAAACCATTGTTATTGGTCAGCATAGATGGCTTTCCGTTGATGAGTACCTGCACACTTCCATTACCTCGTAAACTTATGGCGCCATTGGCATCTACATTTACTGAAGGTACATTGTTTAAAATATCATTGGCAGAACCGCCCTTAGAGATCAGGTCTTTGCCTACATTAAATACTTTTTTGTCTAAACTTAATTCTACCGTAGTTTTTTCTGCTGTTACATCGACCGATTTCAACAACTGAACATCTTCTTTCAGGATAATGTCTGCAAGTTTAAAGCCCTGGGTTATTTCTCTGTTTTCGAGCAGCTGTGTTTTGTAGGCAACAAATTCGATTTTAAGGTGAAACCTGCCAGGCTGGGTGAGGAGCGTAAATTCGCCATTGCTATCTGTAACAGTACTTTTTAAATTTTTTTGATCTGTTACCGATAAAAGTTTAATTCCTGCATTTTCGAGCGGTTTTGAGGTTTTTTCATCTATAACCCTTCCGGTAAGTTTAACTTCGGTTTGCGCAAAGCTTTTCAGTGCCGGTAATAAAAGGAGCAGGAAACACAATCGCTTAATCTGATTCATGGTTTGTTTTAAATTTCCTGCAATATGGATATTAACACAAAGTCAAAACCTGTCTGAAGCCGTATAGGTAAGCATGGCATCCAAAAAGATGTATTTTGGACTTTAACCTATTTCATCACCCATTTGGATGTATCGGTAGGCATTTTTGTTGCGTTCATCGACGGTGCAAATTCGGACAGGTAAGAATTGTATATTTGTGTTGATGCCATTAATTGAGAGGATAGCCAAGTTCAGTTCCACACACCGGTTTCTTAGCCATATTGTTTTTTGGCTGGTTACCTCTGTTGTGTTTCTTAACCGTTACGACATTGATGAATACAATGATTTTCATAAAATCCTGATTCGGCACGCCTACTACATCTTCTTCACCATTATCGCCTCCTATTTTCTAACCTACCTGATCATTCCCAGGTTAATTACGGCTAAAACTTATTATGTGGTTGCCGTTTACTTTCTTGCAGGAAGTTACATCATCTGTTTGTGTTCAAGAATAGTGGTGGTGCATGTGCTCGAACCGTTTTTAAGAACACCGCCATTTGGCCAGGAGACTATCCTTGAAATTGCAATGGATGTACCCAAGCTTATTACACATTACTTTCCGTTAACGTTTTCTGCAGCCTGGATTTTTGCCTTTATTAAATTAATCAAAGAACAATATGCTATACAGCAGCATAAACTTTCTTTAGAAAAGGAAAGGGCAGAAACAGAGTTAAAGGCTTTGAAGGCACAATTAAATCCGCACTTTCTTTTTAATACGCTGAATAATATTTACTCGCTTTCGCTGGTTAATTCTCCAATTACTTCAAAATCAATCGCAGGTTTATCCGAAATTCTCGATCATGTATTGTACAGGTGCAACGGTATGTATGTGCCTTTATCGGCAGAAATTACGCTGATTGAAAATTATATAGCACTCGAAAAACTAAGGTATGGTGGCCGTTTAGAAGTCAATTTTGCACATGAGGCAGACGATGATGCCACTATTGCTCCCTTAATTTTGCTCTCCCTGGTCGAAAATGCTTTTAAACATGGTGCCGGCGAAGATATTGGCGATCCTGTAATCAATATAGATTTAAAGCTGATCAATAACCGCTTCCGTTTTATGGTTTCAAATAGTTTTATGCCGGAAAGGCAGAAAGATGACAATAGGATCGGGATAAATAATATAACCAAACAGCTTCAGCTGCTTTATCCTAAACAATACGATCTGAGCATTACTACTCACAATAATATCTTTGTAGTTTTACTGTATATTAACCTAAAAAACAACACAGGTAAAAAAGATAAGATTTATGAAAGTAAGGTGTCTTTTAGTTGATGATGAGCCCCTGGCCATTCAGTTGATCCAAAATCACATTGACCAGCTAGATACTTTTGAGGTTGTAGGTACATGCTCAAATGCAATTAAAGCATTGGAGATACTCAGGACTGTGCCGGTTGATCTGATGTTCCTGGATATTAAAATGCCCCAGATTACAGGGATTGATTTTCTTAAAGCCTTAAAAAATCCACCGGCTGTAATTATTACAACGGCTTACCGGGAATATGCAATAGAAGGCTACGATCTTGATCTGATCGATTATCTGCTAAAACCCATTACTTTCGACCGCTTTTTCAAAGCTGTAGACCGTTATTTAAGATTAAGGAGCCCTATTGTTAAATCTGAGGCATTATCACCCGTTACCACACAGCAATTTATTTACATAAAAGCGGGAGGTAAGTTCCATAACCTGAATAAAGAAGAGGTGTTGTACATAGAGAGTTTAAAAGATTACATCGTAATTCATTGTACAGATAAAAAAATCACAGCGAAATATAAAATCGGCGATTTGGAAACTGAACTTCAAGACAAGGCTTTTTTGCGCATACACCGCTCCTTTATAGTTAACTTAAAAAAAATAACTGCTTTTACCGCTTACGATATCGAAATTGGTACAAAAGAATTGCCCATCGGTGCAAGTTATAAAGAATATGTATTTAAAAAACTGCAGCATGCCGCGCTTAAATAATGCGAACTGCTTTTAGCGTAATAGTTTATCCTGAAACGAAAAAAGCCACTAAAGTGGCTTAAATGAGATGTTAACTTATAGATGTTAATTAAATACGTAAAACTTATTAAAACACTTGTAACATTTGTATCTCTTAACTGAAATCCATGGCATAAGCGTTTTAAAGAGAAACCCCCTTGGCACCCTATAAGTTTCGAAATTTTTACACTTCGGGCAAGATAAGCGGGTTTTAACTAAAGTTAATTCTTCTGAGGGTTCCATAATAAGCGTAAGTTTGGTTGGGTAAATCAAATTTACACAAAATAAAACCTAAGAATATCATCGAAAAACTACCATTTTGTTCATTTCATCGACTATTATTTCATTTTAAGGTAAAATATGTTCAAAAGGGTTCCTAAAAGTGTTTTTTGTTTTATAATTTTTTACTTCTGTATCAGTTAACAGACAATATTCGAACGATTTTTTTAGCTCTTCGTTATTTATTTCCTGTCCAATAAAAACAAGTTCATTTTTACGGTCTCCAAAATCACTATCCCAATCTGCATCAATTTCAGTTCTGTTTTCCAGGTAGTCTACGTATTGTTCACGTTCATGCTGTTGCATACTTGCCCACCAAACCCCTGCCGGATCGATGCGTAAGGAACCGCCCGCCTGCGAAAAATTAATGGCTTGCTCTGGCATGGCAGCAAGATAGAATATGCCTTTTGATCGGATAATGTTCGGTGGAAATTCCTTATTGATGTAATGCCATAATCTTTCAGGGTGAAAAGGCTTTTTGGAGCGGAATACGGTTGAACTTATCCCATATTCTTCAGTTTCGGGCTGATGGGTTTCTTCTAGTTCCTTTTTCCATCCTGCTCCTTCAGATGCGGATTCAAAATCGAACAGTCTTGTGTTTAAAATTAAAGCCGGATCTATTTCTCCAAAAAGCGTCTGATAAATCTTGGCGTTTGGGTTCAGCCTTGTAATTAATGCTTTCAGTACTTTAAGGTCGGTATCGCTTACCAGATCTGTTTTGTTCAATAAAATTACATTGGCAAATTCGATCTGGTCGGTAAGGAGGTTTACAATTGTGCGTTTATCAGCCACATTATCAACCATGTTGCGGTCGGCAAGTTTATCTGCCGAACCAAAATCCCTGTAGAAATTATAAGCATCTACAACAGTTACCATGGTATCTAACCGGCTAAATCTACTCAGGTCAATACCTGAAGCTTCATCAATAAAAGAAAATGTTTGTGCAACAGGAATGGGTTCAGATATCCCCGTGCTTTCGATCAAAAGGTAATCAAAGCGGTTTTCTTTTGCCAGTTTTTCCACTTCGATCATCAGGTCTTCCCGCAGCGTACAGCAGATGCAGCCATTGCTCATCTCTACCAGTTTTTCATCGGTTTTAGATAAGGTGTGCTGATTTTTAACCATTGCTGCATCGATATTTATCTCGCTCATATCGTTCACAATAACGGCCACTTTTAAATCTTGCTTATTCCTCAATATAGCGTTGAGCACTGTCGTTTTACCACTGCCCAAGAAACCGCTCAATACGGTTACTGGTAATTTCTTTATCATGTTAATGCAATTATGTTGCAAATATAGTCTTGATTATTTTAAATGCAACTATATTGCTTTTATATTTGTGGACTAAATTTATTTTAATGAAACTACGGAGTTATAAAATCAACCTCGACCGGATCGGCATTACCGCCTCAACACTTTGTGCCATACATTGCGCCGCATTACCATTCCTGATCACTGTTTTGCCGATGTGGGATATGGGGTTCCTGGCCAATGAAGCGATTGAAATTACGATGATTGCAGTTTCATTGATTATCGGTATCTGGAGCTTAAGTGTCGCCTACCGGAAACAACATTACCGTATTATGCCAATCCTGGTACTTGTTTCGGGCTTTGCCTGCATTGCTTTCGGGCATTTTTCGGGAATCGAGTTGCTAGAGCCGATTTTGATCCCGATTGGTGGGTTTACCATTGCGGCTGCCCATTACATTAATTTAAGAATGCTCAAGTCTTGCCCCATAGATCATCAGCACTGAAATTTATCCTTATTAACCAATATGTCAATGAATTATAAAATCTTATTTATCCCCGCATTGTTGTTCATCACCATGTTAAACCCTGCCTGTAAACATGGTACAAATGATGGAATAGAAATGTACAGGCGTTATGCCATCAAAAATCTGGTCGTTAAAAAAGTGCAAAAGGTGTTACATCATGATTAAGATCAGTGCACTGGCACATGTTTATGAGCAGGGGAGAAGATTAAAATTTCCATACTGGGAAATTGCCGATATGGAACATTGGCTTTTATTAGGTGCGTCGGGCAGTGGAAAGAGCACACTGCTCAACATTATTTCTGGTCTTTTGGAGCCAAGTCAGGGTGAAGTTTTAATTAACGGAACCGATTTATATACTTTACCTGCAAGAGAGCGGGATAGGTTTAGGGGAAGACATATCGGTATCATTTTTCAAAGGCCACATTTTATCCGTTCACTTGATGTGCTCGATAACTTAGCGCTTGCTGCGGTAATGGCTGGGCTATCTGTAGATCATGAACGGAATCTTTCACTTTTGCACGATCTGGGTATTGCCGAGCTGGCTAAAAATTATCCTGATCAATTAAGTCAGGGGCAGTTGCAAAGGGTTTCGGTGGCGCGTGCATTGGTAAACAAACCCGATCTGTTGATTGCCGATGAGCCTACATCTAGCTTAGATGATAAAAATGCCAATCAGGTAATCAAGATGCTGACTGCCCAGGCTAAAGATAATGGAGCTGCACTGATCATTGCCACACACGATCGAAGGGTTCTGGACCACGTTACTAAAACCTATCTACTCTAATGAATATCTTTAAAATCAGTAGCAAAAACCTCGTCAGGAATAAGCTAACCACAATTTTGAATATTATTTTAGTTGCCTTTGGTGTGGGCATCCTGTCTATTCTTTTTTTGGCTTCTACACAGATTAGCAACAAACTGGAGAAAAATGCCAAGGATATCGATCTGGTTGTGGGGGCAAAAGGAAGCCCCTTACAGTTGATATTAAGTAGCGTTTACCATATCGATTACCCAACGGGAAATATTCAGGCTAAAGATGCTTACAAATTAATGCATAGCCCTATGGTTAAAAGGGCCGTTCCGTTGGCATTAGGCGATAATTATAACGGCTATCGGATTGTTGGCACTGATAGTACTTTCTCTAATCTTTATGGTTTATCTATCCTAAAGGGCAGTTTTTGGCATAAAGATTTAGAAGTAACCCTTGGTAGCACTGTTGCCTTAAAATCGGGGCTCAAGATTGGCGACTCTTTTTTTGGCGCACATGGTTTAACCGGGAATGAGGATGTTCATAAACAACATGCTTACCAGGTAAAAGGGATATTAAAACCACAGGGAAATATAACCGATAATCTGATCCTCACTAATATTGGCAGTGTATATAAAATGCACGAAGAGAAGCATACCCATGCCGTTGGGGAAGAAGCCAGAGAGATTAACGATAAACAGATTACAGCTTTGCTGATTCAGTATAACTCCCCAATGTCGGTGATTCTTTTCCCGCGGATGGTTAACCAGAGTACAAACATGCAGGCGGCCTCTCCGGCGATGGAAAGTGCAAGGTTGTTTTCGCTGATCGGTGTTGGTATCGAAACGCTACAATGGTTTGCCATATTTATTATGGGTATAGCCGCATTAAGTATTTTTATCAGCCTTTATAACGCCATGAAAGAGCGTAAATACGATCTGGCCATTATGCGCTGTTTGGGCGCATCAAAATCGAAACTGTTTTTCCTGGTCATGTTTGAAGGGGTTTTAGTTACGTTTATCGGTGCCTGTTTGGGTTTGTTGATTGGCCATGTTGCGCTTGAGGTAATCGGAGCCTACCAGGAATCTTCGCAGGCAAAACTAACAGGGCTTACTGCAATTCCACAGGAAGTATATTTAATCTGGATCGGGCTGTTTATCGGCGCTTTGGCCTCGCTTATCCCTGCTATGCAGATTTACAAGGTTGATATTGCCGAAACTTTAACCAAAAACGGATAAGCTGGTTGAGGTTAATATGATGAAGAAATTGGTTTTATTGGTTGTTTCATGTTTAGTTATCCACGTAGTAGCGGCGCAGGTTAAGGTGCATACCGACATGCGCACGCCTACCTGGAACCTAATCGGCTTAAGGTATGATGCTGAAATTGCGCCAAAGAAATGGGGAAGCGTTTTTCCACCGGCATTAAAAGCATTACACAATAAGGTTATCGAGCTGCCAGGTTACATCATTCCAACAAAGGTAGGCTCCAAATTTAGCGAATTTATGCTCTCTATTGTACCCATTGCATCCTGTCCATACTGCGGCTCGGGCGATATTCCATCAATGGTGCAGGTAAAAATGTTAACGGCTATTCCCATTACCGAAAAACCGATCAAACTGAAAGGGATATTCATTATTAATGATTCGGGTGATGATAGGAGCGAGTTTTTTCTTTTAAATGCAAAACAGTTATGATGAAAAAATATATAACAGTTTTATTGGTATTGATCTCATTTACAGCTGTTGCGCAGGTAAATGTACATACCGATATGCGCACGCCGACCTGGAACCTGATTGGCTTAAAGTACGATAAGCAGGTAAAACCATTGGTTTGGCAGGCTGTTTTTCCACCTGCATTAAAGGCAATCCATAATAAGATAATCGAGCTTCCTGGCTATATTATCCCTACTAAAGTTGGCAATAGCTTCAGCGAGTTTATGTTTTCTATTGTGCCCCTTGCTTCCTGCCCGTATTGTGGCACGGGCGATATCCCTTCGATGATAGAAGTGAAAACTTTAAAACCGATTACCTGGACCGATGAGCCCATTACCCTAAAAGGCAAGTTTATAATCAACGATTCTGATGATAGCCGATCTGCTTTTTTTCTTTTAGATGCTATAAAACGATGAGACATTTGCATTTTATTTTCTTTCTGTTTTCGGTTTGCTCAGTTACCGCACAAACGCAAAAGCACAGCCCAAAAGATCAGTTGCGTTCTTTAAACTGGGATGTAATCGGCTCGGTTAAATTTGAACTTACCGAAAAGAATGAACTTTTGCCCCTATTTACTGAATCGATCAGACGTTTTGAGAATAGGGAGTTCGATTTAACCGGTTACCTGATCCCTATAAAAAGTGGACAGAAACAACAGAAATTTCTTTTGGCTACCTTGCCCATTAACCAATGTTATTTTTGTGGGCAGAATGGTATTCCGGTAATGATTATGATAGAGATGGAAAATGCCGTACTGTATAGTGAAAAACCTATCCGGGTTAGAGGGATTTTGAAATTGGAGCAAAAGGATGCGAGCTATGCGCCGCCAATAAGCATCAAGAATGCCAAACTGATTAATTAATTGCTTATTTTTGTATTGCTATGGAAAACAAAACAGCGCGTTTCGAAAAACTTTTAGTTAAAAACGGACTAAAAAGAACTGCCCCACGTTTGCAGGTGCTGGAGATTTTGAGCGGAAGAGATTCTGCAACATCTCAGCCTTATTTGGAGCAGGTGATGGGCAAGGATGCAGACCGAGTTACTTTATACCGTGTTTTGCAGGCTTTTGAAGAAAAAGGGATTATCCATAAGGTTTTAGATCAACAGGGCACAGCCAATTATGCCATCTGCTCTGATGGCTGCAGTGCACACGAGCACCATGATGAACATGTGCATTTTAACTGCAATAACTGCCATAAAATTTACTGTTTGGATACCGTTAAAATTCCGGCATTAAAAGTTCCGGCAGGATTTAAGGTAGCGCACCTTAACCTGATTGCTACCGGTTTATGCGCAAGCTGTTCGGATAAGGTAAATTAGCGTTTATTGCACCAAAAGATTACATCCCCTGATATCGGCATTATCAAACCGGCCCAATACTTCAAAACTTTGATCAGGA
This sequence comes from Pedobacter sp. GW822-FHT03F06, assembly GCF_058801365.1. NCBI lineage: Bacteria > Pseudomonadati > Bacteroidota > Sphingobacteriia > Sphingobacteriales > Sphingobacteriaceae > Pedobacter > Pedobacter sp. GW822-FHT03F06. Next base: position 58,755 of record NZ_JBXANE010000013.1, on the reverse strand, counting down.
TTTATTCTGCCAAGGTCCTGCGTGGCAATAAATGAGCAGGAATTGAGATTGGCCAGGTCGATTACATTAATGCCCCCGGTTCTGCCATTTTCGATTAAACTTAAAGGATCATTGGTGTCGCGGATTAAAACCTGCATCCAGCTGGGGCAGTTGAAAATACCTTCACCCAAAGAATAAGCCTGAGAAAGTAGTTCGGTCATTCCATATTCGCTATGGATCGCATTTACCCCGAACCCTTTGGTCAATTGTTCATGAAGTTCTTCCCGCACCATTTCTTTACGTTTCCCTTTCATTCCTCCCGTTTCCATTACAATCAGTTCGGGGAAATCGATTTCAAATTGTTCTATAAAATCGAGCAGGGCATAAGTAACACCAATTAAAACGGTTTTCTGTTTTTTTGATTTAAGATCTAGAAGGGTTTTCAGCAATTCATCATGGTTGTATAAAAAATAACCACTTTGTGGATGCCTGCTTTTTTCGATCAGATCGTTAACCATGTAGATTAGCGATGATCCAGCTCGCTGTTGGTAGGACGGGAGTAGGGCCAAAAAGCAATATTCGGTAATGTATCCGTAAAATTGTGCAAAAGCCTGCAAATAGCTCTGCTCATATAATTTAACGTTAGTTACATGATGGCTGCTCTGTACCATGCCCGTAGTGCCAGAACTGCTGAAAGTAATTTCTACAGGGCCTGTACTGCTAAGAATAGAATGGCTTTTAAAAAAGCTGATGGGTAAAAATGGGATCTGTGCAATTTCGCTCACCTCATCCGCATCAACACCTAAATGAAAGATATATTCGCGGTAAACATTGCAGTTTTGAGCCTGTAATTTAAAAATGCTTAAGGCAAGGGCGTTAAACGCATCGGTACTTTTTACAGAAAATATATCGTTAGCTGTTAAATTCACAGGGCAAAAGTACGAAGCATTATGCTATTTTCTCGTCAGTTTTTTTCGCCAGCATTGCCATGCGGAACTGATAGCCACAGTAACCGCTAATTCCTGCCACCAAACCGCTTAAAATACCAGTAACCAATAGCAATGCCCACCACAGTTTTATACCTGTCATGATCGCTACACGGCCAGCGAGTACATTATCGTTAGGCAAGCTTTTAAATAAAGCATAGCCGATCCAAAGTAAGAAAATAGCAAGGAAAGATTGCCAGAAGGCTATTTTTCCTGTTTTGCCGATAATGCCACAGGTGGCAAAAGAAATCACAATAATGATCCACCAGGGGGCAATCATTTGTAGAAGGAAACAGATTATTAATATAACAATGAAAACCATTTTAGCCTATTTAGAAATTTTTAAACGAGAAATAACCGTGCCCGATTTATCATCAGGACTTTGCATATAAAATAGATCGTACAATTTGCCATTTGCCCAGGTATCGATCATATTATCATAAAATTTGCTTCCAGGATTGCCTGATTGACCGCCTGGATAAACCCCGTGTCCTTTTGGCGTTTTACCCAGTTCAATCACCATCCGCCATGAAGGTCCGTTGGCTTCGCTCAAAGCATTAATCGCTGTTTTCGCGCCACCAATCTTTAAAACCTTCGAACCAAATCCTGGTATTTTAGCCAGGTGTGGTACATTGGTCTGTTTTACATTTGCCCAGTCCCAATCTTTGTTTATCGGCCCAAAGCGTCTTTCCAAACTATCGCAGCTATATTTAAAAGCTTCGTTTACCAGGTCAGATAATGTTTCTTTTTTGCTGGTATTGATATTATCGTACCAGGTTGCATTGGGTTCTTTCAGGATCATTTCCACCGTGCGGTCTCTCGAAGGGTAACGCATCGGGATTCCTTTAACCTCGAATTCGTCCGCCCAGATATCATGAGACAGGCGTTTGGCCCATATTTCGAATACGCTGGCTGCAATTTCATGGGCATCATAACGTTTGTTCCATTTGTTCAGGTAAGCCAATGCTTCTTTTTGTGTTGCGTTTAATTGCTCATTATTCAATAATGGCAATAAAGCAGGAACCAGGTTCTGCGCCATAATGCTGTAGTTATCGGTCTGCATCAAACGGATACTATCTAAGGTAGCTTTGTTCATGGCCGATAAGCGGTCGTTAATCCTTTTGCCCCGCTCATAAGGTGCAAATTCCCAGTTAATGTAATATGGATAAGTAGTATCGGTAGAAGACTGGTTAGCAGAACTTACAAAACCGCGTGGCGGATTCTTAACTGTTGGATTCTGTGCATTCGGGATCCAGCCATGCCAATCGTAAGCCGGGTCGGTACCGTCCAGTATAAATTTACCCTGATCTTTCCATTTTAAAGGGAACTTACCATTTGGTGTAATGGCAATATCATTATCTACACTGGCAAAAACGAAGTTCTGTGCAGGTGCGGTATAAAAAGTTAAAGCTTTGCGGTAGTCGTTATAATTTTTACCGCGGTTCAAATAATAGAAAGTCATGAGCTCGTTCGACTCATCATGTGCAATCCATCTTAAAGCATCACCAACAGGTACATTATCAGCTCTGCCGTATTTTGGTTTTTGGAAATATACCACTGGCCCGTGATGGGTATAGTAAACCGTATCTATTTCATCTTTTCCACCACGGATTTTAATCGTTTCTAATCTTTTGGTTGTGGCTTTCCATTTATTGTTATACCAATATTCATTATGGCTCGAATCCTTAAACTTGATCTGGTAAAAATCGAGCACATCAGCGGCAACATTGGTTACGCCCCATGCTATTTTCTGGTTAAAGCCGATAATTACCCCAGGCGCACCGGGTAAAGAAACACCGTATGTATTTACACCCGGTGCATGTAGCTGAATCTGGTACCAAATTGAAGGAAGTGTTAAATCCAAATGTGGATCGTTTGCTAAGATTGGATATCCTGATGCCGTTTTAGCGCCAGATAAAGCCCAGTTATTACTACCGATACCTTCAACCTTTTCGGTTGTTTTAACCTCACCGGTTTGAGCCTGAGTGAAGCTTTCTGGTGTTTTAGGGCTTGGTAAGGGAGAAAAATCCCATTTTGTGCCAACAGGGATGATCGGGTCTTCGCGGAAAGGGTAATCCGGAAAAAGATTTTTGGTTATTTCAGGCCCGAATTTTTTTAAGATGTTGGTCATGTAAAATTCGTCGGAACCCATGGCCAGCACTGCCGACATCTGTTTTAGGAGCAAAGCACATTTTACCGGCGTCCAGTTTTCGGGCTTAAAATCGAGTATTTTGTATTCTAAAGGATAATTGGCTTTAGAAAGCGTTTTGATGTAGGCATTAATTCCTTCGGTATAGGCTAAGATCATTTCTTTTGCTTTAGGATCGGCCATCATGCCTTTTAACGAGTTTTCTGCACCATAAACCATACCCATCCGGCGCTGATAACGGTCTACCTCTATGGCTTTATCACCCACCACCTCACTAATTCGTCCGGCTGCAAAACGGGTTTGAAAATCCATTTGCCAAAGGCGGTGCATGGCCGTTACATAGCCTTGTGCCAGGTACAGATCGTGATCATTTTGCGCAAAAATGTGTGGAATCATGCGGTCGTCAAAAACGATTTCGATTTGATCTATTGCCCCTTTAATCTTCGCTTTATGGTTGAACATAAAATGATTGTTTTCTGCATTTTGCCAGAAACCCATAAAAGGATTTAGGAATTTTAACAAGGGAGGCGTACTGCCTAATTTGGTGTTAAATAAAAAAGCTAATGCTATCGGAATGATGATGCAGAACAGGGCTTTAATTTTATTCATAATGGCTAGCTAACAAGTCTTTTGCTAAGATAGGGCAAAATGACGGTTTATGTTTAATGCAAAATACAACAAACTGTATATCAATCAAAATTATAATTTGAATTGAAATTATTATGCTTACATAATTTGTTTAATTCAAAAAAAGAATTTAAGTTTATATAACTAATAATACAAACAACCAAATTAACAATCGTTTATGAGCAGAATTTTTACACAGATCTTTTATGTGTTATTATTTGTGTACGCAGGCAATATGGCGGCACAGGCACAGAGTATTACGGTGAGCGGAACCGTAAAAGATAAGCAATCGAAAGAAGGACTAGCAGGAGTTAGTTTAACCATCAAAGGACAGTCTGGCGGTACGGCCTCCACAAGCAACGGTAGTTTTACATTTACAACAACAGCTAAAGTTCCCTTTACGCTGGTGGCGTCTTATGTAGGTTATGGTACAGTAGAACAGCAGGTTACCGGAAGTACTTCGGGTATTAACCTGGAACTGGAAACTGCGGTTGTATTGGGAGGTGATGTGGTTGTTTCAGCATCACGTACACCTGAGCGTATATTAGAATCGCCGGTTTCTATCGAGCGGATGAGTGCAGCGTCCATCAGGGAAATCGCGGCGCCGTCATTTTACGATGCCCTGAACAATATGAAAGGCGTAGAAAGCAGCATGCAGAGTTTAACTTTCAAGTCGATTAATACACGTGGTTTCAATTCAAATGGTAATACCCGTTTTAATCAATATATAGATGGAATGGATAACCAGGCACCAGGACTGAATTTCTCTGTAGGTAATATTGTGGGTATTACGGAACTCGATGTAGATAATGTAGAGCTTTTACCGGGTGCTTCATCTGCCCTTTACGGTGCGGGTGGTATCAACGGTACCTTATTAATGACCTCAAAGGATCCTTTTAAATATCCAGGTGCAAGCTTTCAATATAAAACAGGGGTAAACCATGTTAATGATGATAACAGCAGCGTGCAGCCTTTCAATCAGCTGGATGTGCGCATGGCAAAATCATGGAACAATAAATTTGGGGTAAAAGCTGCATTTTCATTCCTTCAGGCCAAAGATTGGATTGGGAATAATTACTCGAACTTCGACAGGGTTTCCAGAAGTGTGAAAGGCGGTGATAGAAACAGCGATACGAATTACGACGGAATAAACAGCTATGGTGACGAGGTGAGCCAGAATATGCGTAATGTAGCGTTAAGTGTTCAAAATGCAACTATCGCCGGAATCAATACGGGCTCTGGTGGTTTGATACCAAATATTAAAGCATTAATGGACGGGACTTTTGGTGCCGCTATTCCAAATCCAGCACAACAGGCAGGGTTTTTAGCCGGCTTACCATCAGCGCTGCGTGCTCCGGTACAAAATTATTTTCCTTTTTACGTGGGCTTGAAAGCTGGTTTAATTCCTGATCAGAATATTTCCAGAACAGGTTATAACGAAGAAAACCTGGTTGATTATAATACCAAATCGTTAAAAGCATCGGGTGCATTGTATTACAACATTAGCAGTACCGTGCAAGCCGTAGCGTTGGCTAATTGGGGTACTGGAACTTCAGTTTATACTGGTTCCGACCGTTATTCTCTGCGTAACTTTAATATTGGACAATATAAATTAGAAGTAAAAGGTGAAGACTTTTTTGTAAAAGCCTATACTACTCAAGAGCGTTCGGGCGATTCTTATATTTCTTCTATTTTGGGTAGTTATATTAACGAAATATCTAAACCATCAACAAGCTGGTTTCCGCAGTATATCGGCAATTATGTTGGTGCAAGAGCAGCGGGGCAAAATGATGCCGCCGCACACGCGTTTGCAAGAGGAGTTGCCAATCAAGGCCGTTTCGAACCAGGTAGCCCGCAGTTTGAAGTTGCAAAAGATAAAGTGATGAATACCACAATCAGTGCAACAAGTATTAATTCTGTGGATCCTTCAAAAAGTGTTTACGGGGCGAAATTCGATGATAAGTCAAATCTATATCACTACGAAGGGATGTACAATTTTACCAATCTTTTTGATAAAGTGGTAGAGTTTCAGGTGGGTGCATCTTATCGTTTGTATGACTTAAATTCAGCCGGAACAATTTTTAATGATCTAAATGAATCTATCGATATTAAAGAATACGGTGCATTCGCACAGATCGGTAAAAAACTTTTTAACGATAAAGTTAAATTTACTTTTGCAGGCCGTTATGATAAAAGCCAGAATTTTGAAGGCCGGTTTACACCAAGGATAACTGGGGTGTTCACTGTTGCCAAAAATAACAACATCAGGGTTTCTTATCAAACAGGTTACCGTAATCCAACAACACAAAATCAGTACATCGACCTTTCAGTAGGTGGGGGATCACAAAGATTGATTGGTGGTTTGCCAGAAATTATGTTTTCTAAATACCACCTTGATACCAACAAGCCCTATACAGACGTGAGTTACCGCGCGTTCTTAGCCTCGGCTGCTGCAACAGGTACCCCTAATCCGGCATTATTGCAACAATATACTTTTGATTCAAAAGGTGTCCGTCCAGAGAGTGTTCAATCTTATGAGTTAGGTTATAAAGGATTGCTTCTTCCAAATTTATTGGTTGATGCTTATGGTTATTACAACATTTACAAAGATTTTATCACTGCAGTAGATGTTTACCAGAATGTTAATGGAAGTTTTGTTAAATTCGGTGTTCCGGTTAATGCAGAAGGTAAGGTAACTTCTTATGGTGCAGCGTTAGGTTTAGATTATTTAGTGGGTAAATATAGCATCAGTGGTAACGTTTCCTATAACGAAATAGGCGATTTACCAGTTAATTACATTAACGATTTCAACACCCCAAAAATCCGTTACAACCTGGGTTTTGGCAATAAAGAAATTATTAAAAACTTTGGTTTTAATTTGGCATATCGTTGGCAAGACCAATTCTACTGGAATTCTTCTTTTGCTTCAGGTCAGGTACCTGCATACAGCTCTTTAGACGCGCAGGTGAGTTTGAGGATCCCTTCAGTACAATCAATTGTTAAACTGGGCGGTTCGAACGTTTTGAATAAATATTATTTTACTTCTTACGGTAACCCGCAGGCAGGCGCTATCTATTACGTTGCCATTAGTTTTAATCCATAATCAGTTAATTGAGTTTTAAGGGCCTTCTATGCTAAAAGTATAGAGGGCTTTTTTGTGCAATACGCTTTTATTCATTTGATATATTTGAAGAGAAATATCAAAATACTGGTGATTAATCCGCTTTAATTGGAAAGTGCTAGAGATTGTTTTTTAAAAAATCTTTTAATTCTACAGTAGAAAGTCCCGTAGCTACAATTTTACCCTGTCGGTTAACCAGTAAGCTTGTTGGGAAAATGTGGATACCGTATTTGCTGGTTTCAATGCCGTTCAAATCTAAAAATTGAGGCCATGTAAGGCTGTATTTGCTGATAGCAAGTTTCCAGTCTTCTACATACTTGGACTTATCTGTTGATATTCCAATTATCTCGAATCCCTTATCATGGAATTCGTTTCTGATTGCTTTTAAGTCTTCAAACTGAGCGATACAAGGCATGCAATGGCTATACCACATATCTATAAGTGTTAATTTATTGGAATTGTATGGATCGTCTGCCATTTTTTTCCCTTTTAAGTCGGCAACGTTAAAGTTTGGAAGTGTTTCTCCAACAGCTATTTGTTTCGACAATGAAATCCGTTGTAAAGTTGCCTGGCCAAGTCTTGATGTTTTGAGCAGCGTAGAAAAACGTTCAAAGGTATTTCCCAGGGTGGCATTATAGCCAAAATTTAAAAGGGAGTATAGTTTGTAAAGCGCATAATAAGAGTCTGGATTTTCTTTAACAAAAGACAAAAGAGTAGCATCGTGAACCACATAAGTTGCTTTTAGCTCCTTCATCGATTTAAGATTAAGTTCTTCGGGAAATTTTTTGCCATAAATATTGAACAAACTATCGTAATGTAACCGGTATTGCCTGCGCTGTTCCTCTACCTGAATAAATGCCTTGTCATAATTTTTAGCATCCTTCATAATTAAATTATCATTTATGGGCTCTCCATAATTTAGTGCAGTATCAATAGAAATATGCTGCTCTCCTGCACTTATGGCTGTACCCGCAGATTGATATTTGTTTCCAATTTTAAAATAGATCCATACTGGACCGTCCGCTTGTCCATTAAATTTGAACTTTCTTTTATGTATTTTAGCCGTTACCGGTTTAAAACCGGTTGGATAAAGCGTTGTGTTTAATTCATTGGGGAGCAGTTGAACAGTTCCGGTATCAATATTTACCTCTCCAGAAATGGTAAAGGTTTTCAAGTTTTGTGTTTGCCCAAAGGTAAAAAGTGGAAGTGAGGAGATAAGGACTAAAGCTGTGGCAATTTTTTTCATGTAGGGCTAGTTGGGTAAAGCTCTTAATTAGCATTGTTAAAATGCAATAATAAGTATTAATGAAAAATTTTGTGCCAGAACAGATGTTATCTTATGTTAAAATGAACCAGATTTTTTTAATCCAAGTTCTAAAGAATTTGGTTAAGGTTGATTGTCCACTGCTTCGGTTAAATCATCAGGTAAAATTGTGAAACAACAGACTTAGTGTAAAAATCACACTATTAAAACAATCTTTTCATAAAAAAGCTACACCCCTTTTGTAAAATATTTGTATTATAGTACTTTCTTAAGCACATCCCGGTTTAAGAACCATGAATTTAAAATTTTGAATAAATAAGGATGGAAGCGCAAAACGACAAACCTAACGAGATAAGTGATCTGATCGAAAAGGAGCAAGAAATACAGCATTTAAACAATCCAGTTGATATATCGGTAAAGCCAATTGTTAAACAATACCTTGGTGCAGTTAAAAAAGTAAAAAAGGAGGGCAACCGTTTTTATTTTTCTGATGGCGATGCAAGAGTAGAAATTCGGGTGGTAAGCGACGATATTATCCGCGTTCGCCTGGCTCCTCATGGCGTTTTCTTAGATGATTTTTCTTATGCCGTACCCGAAGTAGATCAAAAAGTTTCTGTTTTTAAAATGCAGGAACACGACGATCATTTCACGATCTCTACCCATGCGGTAACCTGTAAAATAGAAAAAGCAAACTTCCACATTTCTTTTTCTGATAATATCACCAATGTAGTAATGGTTGATGAGGCCAATTCTATGCACTGGGAAGAAAATGTAGATTTTGGTGGTTATTATATCTATGCAACCAAAAAATGCCACCCTGAAGAAAATTTCTTCGGTTTGGGTGATAAATCAGGTAATTTTAACTTGCGGGGGCGCCGTTTCGAAAACTGGAATACCGATGCTTACTCCTTCGGCTGGAACCAGGACCCACTTTACCGCACTATACCTTTTTATATCGGTTTGCACAATCAGGCTGCCTATGGTATCTTTTTCGATAATACCTTTAAATCGTATTTCGATTTCGGATCGGAAGATGTAAATAAAACCAGTTTCTGGGCCGATGGCGGAGAACTGCAATACTATTATATCCATGGTCCGCATATTATGGATGTGGTTAAACGTTATGCAACTTTAACGGGAACACACCCGATGCCACCAAAATGGACTTTAGGCTATCAGCAGTGCCGCTGGAGTTATTACCCCGAAACAAAAGTTAAAGAAATAGCCAAACAGTTCAGGGAACGTAAAATCCCTTGCGATGCCATTTATCTGGATATCGATTACATGGATGGCTACCGCTGTTTTACCTGGAACAAAAAATACTTTCCGGATCCGCGGAGAATGATTAAAGAATTATCTGACGATGGTTTTAAAACCGTGGTGATGATCGATCCTGGAATTAAGGTAGATGACGATTACTGGGTTTTTAAAGAAGGTAAAGAGAAAAGATTTTTCTGTCGCCGTAGCGACGATTATTATATGGAAGGGCATGTTTGGCCAGGGCGCTGTCAGTTTCCCGATTTTACCAATCCAAAAGTACGGAGCTGGTGGGGTAATTTATACAAGGAGCTGGTAGATATGGGCGTTGCAGGTTTCTGGAACGATATGAACGAACCAGCTGTGTTTGGTTCAGGAACTTTTCCTAATGATGTCCGCCATAATTATGATGGTTACCGCGGCTCGCACCGTAAGGCACACAATGTTTATGGCATGCAGATGGTGCGTTCTACCTATGAGGGGTTAAAAAAACTGATGCGCAACAAACGTCCGTTTACGATCACAAGGGCTGGTTATTCGGGCATGCAGCGTTATGCAAGTGTTTGGACCGGCGATAATATTGCTACATGGGAGCATTTAAAGATTGGGAATATCCAGTGCCAGCGTTTATCGGTTTCTGGCGTGCCTTTCTGTGGAACAGATATCGGCGGATTTAGTGGTGAGCCAGATGGCGAATTGTTTACCCGTTGGATCCAGCTAGGTACATTTTCTCCCTTTATGCGCGCACACTCTGCCGGCGATACTGCTGAACGGGAACCTTGGAGCTTTGGCCAATTTTTCGAAGATATCAACCGTAAGTTTATCGAATTAAGGTACCGCTTAATGCCTTACCTGTATTCAGTTTTCTGGGAGCATCACCGTTATGGTTTTCCTATTTTAAGGCCTTTAGTGATGCTTGAACAAGAAAATATCAGCAACAGTTTCCGTCAGGATGAATTTTGCTATGGTGATAAACTATTGATATGCCCGGTTTTAGAGCAGGGTGCAATCTCCAGAAAAGTTTACTTGCCAAAAGGAACCTGGTATAATTTCTGGACCAACGAAATCCTGGATGGCGGTAACGAATATACGGTTGATGCGAAGATAGACAGTATGCCAATGTTTGTAAGAGCTGGTACAGTTTTGCCAGAATATCCGGTAATGCAGTATGTTGATGAAAAGTCGATTACTGAAGTAATATTGAATATTTATCATAGCGATTACGAGGTAAATTCGTACATGTACGAAGATCATGGTGATACGTTTGCCTATGAGCAGGATATTTATCTGGAAAAGAAATTCACTGTAAAAGGCGATACCCAGACCATTAAAGTGAACCAGCGTAATGAAGGATTGTATACGCCTAATTATGAATTTTATGTCTGCAATGTGATCGGCGTAAAATTTCAGGTGAAAAAGATCATTATCGATAATAAAGAGGTGAAAGATTTTTATACCGATGATCAGAATATCCTGCATTTTAAATGCAATAAAAACTTTACCGATATACAGATTTTAAGTCTGTAAATCTTTTAGCCCCAAATGCTGTTTGGTATTTGGGGCTTCATTTATCTAGCCAAAATACCTATGCCAGCAGCAAAAAAAGTTCCTGTAAAAAAATCATCCCAACCAAAAACTGATCAACAGAAATCCGTTTGGATACACAGTTTATTTACCGATTACGATATCGATCTTTTTCTTGTAGGAAAGCATTTTCGGCTTTACGAGAAAATGGGCTCACATTTAATTACAGTTGATGGAACCGCTGGAACTTATTTTTCGGTTTGGGCACCCAATGCCATCCGTGTAAGTGTAGTGGGTAATTTTAACGATTGGGACAACGCTTCACATCCGCTGAGCGTACGGTGGGATAAATCGGGCATTTGGGAAGGTTTTATCCCTGGAATTGCAAAGGGCGAAGTTTATAAATACTTTGTTAAAGGTTTTGATGAATCTGAGCATTTAAAAGGCGATCCTTATGCCAGAAGATGGGAACATCCGCCACAAACAGCTTGTATTGTTTGGGATACCGATTACACCTGGAAAGATAAAGCCTGGCTAAAGAAAAGAGCAAAAATAAATGCTTTGGATCAACCCATCTCAGTATATGAGATACATCTGGGCTCTTGGGAGCGCGATCCGGAAAATCCGGAACGTGTTTTAACCTGCAGGGAAGTTGCGGGCAGGCTAGTGCCTTATGTAAAGGAAATGGGTTTTACGCACGTAGAACTGATGCCTGTAATGGAGTTTCCATATTTCCCGAGCTGGGGTTATCAGATTACAGGTTATTTTGGCGCAAGTTCACGCTATGGTTCTCCGCAGGATTTAATGTATCTGATTAATGAGCTCCATAAAGCAGATATTGCAGTAATATTGGATTGGGTTCCTTCTCATTTTCCTGGTGATAGGCATGGTTTATATGAGTTTGATGGAACACATCTTTACGAACACGCCGATATGCGGAAAGGCTTTCATCCAGACTGGAAATCATATATTTTCAATTACGATCGAAACGAGGTACGCTCTTTTCTGATTAGTAATGCCTTGTTTTGGATTGACCAATACCACGCAGATGGCTTACGAGTAGATGCAGTGGCATCGATGTTATATTTCAATTTCTCCAGAGAAGATGGAGATGCCGCAACAAACGAATATGGTGGAAGTGAAAACTTTGGGGCCATACAGTTTTTGCAGGATCTGAATGTTGCCATATATGGAAATTTCGAGGGCGTACAGACCATTGCCGAAGAAAGCAGTACCTACCCTGGTGTAACCCATCCGGTACATGCTGGCGGATTAGGTTTTGGCATGAAATGGATGATGGGCTGGATGAACGATACCTTAAAGTATTTCAAAGTAGAAACCCTCGGCCGGAAACACCACCACCATCAGTTGAGCTTTAGCATGACTTATGCCTTTACCGAAAATTTCATGTTGCCTTTCTCTCATGATGAAGTCGTACACGGTAAATCGCCAATGTTGTATAAAATGCCTGGAGATGACTGGCAGAAATTTGCGAATTTAAGGGCACTTTATGGTTATATGTTTACCCATCCGGGAGCAAAACTGCTTTTTATGGGGAATGAGTTTGGCGAAACCAACGAATGGAACTTCACGCAATCGCTAGATTGGCATTTGCTTCAATACGCACCGCACAAGGGCATGCAGGAAACGGTTAAGGCTTTAAACTTTCTGTACCGCAAAGAACCCGCATTGTATCATTTCAATTTTAGTTACGAAGGCTTCCAATGGCTCGATGCCGATAATGCAAACGAATCTGTCTTCACATTTATGCGCAAAGGACCAAAAGCAAAAGATACTTTGGTTATTGCAATAAACTTAACGCCGGTGGTGCGTGAGAATTATAGAATCGGGGTGCCTTTTAAAACCAAATGGACAGAAATTTTTAATACCGACGATATTGTATATTACGGAGGTGGCATTAATAACAGAGGGGATATCATCCCTGATCTGGAAAATTATAACGGACAGGAATACTCGGTCGTTGTCGATCTGCCACCTTTGGCTGTAACAATTTTTAAGAGCAAGTAAAATATTATTGGTTCCTATATCACGCCAAAACCACATGTAAAAATATAGTTTTGGCGTGATATACATTTTTATATTACGCCAAAACTACATATAAAAACATGGTTTTGGCGTAATATGTATTTTTATATTACGCCAAAAATCAATTTTTGGTTACATTTGTTACTGTAAATTAAATGTTTATGGAACAGGTTGTAGGAAGAACTGAAGAAAAATTGCTGTTAAGCAAGATCGAGAAATCTGGTGAAAGTGAATTGATTGCTGTATATGGACGTAGACGGGTAGGAAAGACTTACTTAATTAGAAATGGTTTTACTAAAGAAATTGCATTTGAATTTTCTGGCATTCATCATGCAACATTAAATCAGCAGTTAGAAAACTTTAGTTTGGCACTTACAAAAGTAACAGGTGGTTTTCCTTTAGCCAAACCAGAAAGTTGGATAGCTGCTTTTGAAATGCTAGTCCAATACCTCACGCCCTTAGTAAAAAAAGAAAGAACAGTCATTTTTATTGACGAATTTCCCTGGATTAATACGCCCCGCTCAGGATTTTTGCCTGCATTTGAAAATTTTTGGAACAGCTGGGCTTCAAGGCAAAAAAAACTTATCGTTGTTATCTGTGGTTCTGCAGCTTCCTGGATGATCAATAAGGTGATTAATAACCGAGGAGGATTGCATAACCGTGTAACGAGGAGGATAAGACTTCTTCCTTTTACTGTTGGCGAAACCGCAGCATACCTTAAATACAGAAAAATAAAGCTCGATAAGTACCAGCTCTTGCAGGTGTACATGGCTATGGGGGGCATACCACAGTATCTTAAAGAAATAGAACCTGGCGAGAGTGTGGCTCAGATTATAGACAGGCTGTTTTTTACCAAAGATGGGCTGCTTCTTGAAGAATTTAAAAACCTGTATTATTCATTGTTCGATAAGGCAGAAAATCACATTGATATTGTTCAGGCATTGGCAAAAAAAGGCAAAGGATTAACACGTACCGAAATTATTAATGCCTGTAAGCTAAGCAGCGGCGGTTACGCTACACAGCTACTTGCAGAACTTGCAGAATCTGGTTTTATTACGCCTTATATTCCCTTTGGTAAAAATAGTAAAGACTCTTTGTACAAACTAACTGATGAGTATTCGATATTTTATCTCAAATTTATTGACGGAAATAAAGCAACGGGCGCTGGAACCTGGTTGAAATTTTATTCGGGTACATCATGGAAAAGCTGGAGCGGGTATGCCTTTGAGAGTATCTGCATGAAACATACCGCTCAGATTAAAAAAGCAATAGGGATAGATAATGTTTATACCGAAATATCTGTTTGGCGTTATTTGCCAAAAAACAGAGAAGAACAAGGTGTACAGATTGATCTGCTTATTGATCGAAATGATTCTTGTATAAATATATGTGAAGTTAAATTCTCTATTGTGCCTTTTGAAATTACTAAATCTTATGAAAAGGAATTAGCCAGCAAACTAAAGGTATTTCAATATCAAACCAGAACAAGAAAAGCATTGTTCTTGACTATGATTACAACTTATGGAGTCGCAAATAGCGGACGCTACCCAGGTTTGGTACAAAAAGAGATTACAATGGATGTGCTGTTTGAGGATTAGCCAAACTGATCAGTTAATTTAAAATAAGAAAAGCCTCCCATTGCTGGAAGGCTTTCTTAAACTCTGGAGTGGAAGCTTCCAGAGAGGGTGCAAAGATACAATAACCATTGTTTCTTGCAAGTATAATTTACTAAAAAAATATGGCAGTCTCTTAGCCATCAATTATTCCTGCCGATTCCAGGTATTTTAAGTTCTTACATTACCAGTAAAAAAAATATCGGTTATGCTCACTTGTTGGAATATTTTCAACATTAACCATCTACCCGGATGTCCGTAATATTTAAGTTCTTTAGTTTTGTTGATAAATATCAATAAAACAGGCTTTTGCAGAGCTGTGGGAGGGGTAATGAATGAAGTGAACGGAAAATTTGCCTTTGCGCCGCTGTACTTTTGTATTAACGAGCAAACAAACTATTTATTTTTCCCTTTACTTTAAGCAATTGAAAAGACGCTCTTGTCTATCTTTCTTGGTGCTTGTGCTTTTTCTTGTGCCCATGTATTTGCGTGCGCAGGTTGTAGCACAGTGTGAAAATACAAAGCGTACTTACGCAGATTTTCAAGGATCGATCCAATACGGATTTAAGGTATTAGGCGGGTCTTTAATTATGGGTACCATTTCAGATGCTGCAAATGCTGTTAACGGACAGGTTAAAGATGCATCAACACTGGGCGTTGGACTTGGCTTGGCAGGCTTGGCATCTTCGACACAATTCTTACAGTTTAGTGCTGCTGGAGGTTCATCCAGATCAATTCCTGCCAATACTCCCGTTACAATTAAAATTTCACTTCCCACCGAAGTGTTAAGCGTTCTAAGCGGTGTAGAGATAGGAACATTTACAGGTTTGCATACTGTTGCTGCTGATTGGCCATTATTGGGGTTGCTTGGTCCAGGTCATGATGCGGGATATGAGGCAACTACTGTTCCGATTTATAACGCTACCAATATAGCCGGTGTAATTAGCGGTTCGGGAGAGGTTGAGATTACACTCACGCCCAACCAGATATATAACGGGATTTATGTAAAGGTATCGGGCAATTTACTTTCGGTAGCGTTGTCTACAAAGCTTTTCCATGCCTACATTATGGAAACGACTACTGATAAGATTGATTGTGATGAAGTAATTGATGTTTTATCCGGAGTACAGCCTACTGTTATTGGTGGGGTGTTAAATGCAACAGGAAAGGTAACTGATCCTTTCAATTCAATAGATAGCGATAAAGATAGCTATGCGCTGATGGATGTTGGGGTCTCGGTATTAAACAAAATATACCTTACGGCAATATTTAATAAACCTTCTCAGCCGAAAGATTCTGTGAGCATTATAATAGGTAAGCCAGGGGGTGGATTACTTAATCTGAGTTTACTTACGGGATTTATCATTCAACCTTATTTAAATGGGGTCAAAGCGGGGAATGCTTTCGATAATACAGGGACTTTTCTAAATCTTAGGCTTTTTCCGGGTTCCACAGATAAATATATATTAACCTTTCCGATTAGCGAGGTTTACGACCGTTTAGAAATTACTACCGGTGGATTGGCCGGTGTGCTGGGCTCACTTCAGGTTTACGATATTAAAAGAAAATTGGCTAAACCACGCACATTGATCGATCCTATTGCTGAAGATGCCAGGGCCATCTGTCAGGGAGAAACCACCACCTTTTCCGTTAACAATCCACAGGCCTGTACAGAATATAAATGGTACGATGCTGAAACAGGAGGCAATTTGTTGCATACCGGAGAAAATTATACTCCTCCATCCTCCCTACTTGCCGGAGATTATAGTTATTATGTACAAGGTAGCAGAACCTACTGCGTAACAGGGGTTTCTGAAAGGCTCCGTGTAAAATTAAAGGTTAATCCGTTACCTCCGCTCGATGTTCCGGGCACAACAATCTGCAGCGGAGCAACGGCTACGTTAGCGGTCAGCAATTCCGATATCATCCAATATACCTACAATTGGTACACCACTGCCAATGGAGTTACACCCTTTAATACTGGGGCAACCTATACAACACCTGCCCTTAATGCGAATACTACCTACTACGTAGAAGCCATTAATACATTAACAGGCTGTAAGAATGCCGGGGGGCGTAAAGCAGTATTGGTAAATGTTAAACCTATTGCTGTTGTAAATCCGATTATTGGCGTAAATACCATCTGTGCAGGAACTACCACAACTTTAACCAATGATAATCCTTCTGGCATTTGGAGTACTAGTGATGCCACCATTGCAACGATAGATGTTACAGGAAAAGTTACAGCTGTTGCCGCTGGCGGTGCCGTAATTAGTTACACTATTGCTGATGATGTTACCTATTGTGGGAAGAAAGTGGATTTTAATTTAACCGTAAATCCGCAGCCAAATTTAACGCTGGAATCAAATCCAGGTATTTGTGAGGGACTTAATACAACCAAAATGGCTTACACTAATCCGGTTTTTAATCCTGTTAGCTACAGCATCACCTGGGTGGCTGGACCAATTTCGAATGTTTCAAATCAAGCCTTGCCACCAAATGAAATTACGATCAACGTTCCATCAAATACACCGGTAGCAGTATATCAAGGGGTATTGACCATTAAAAATGCAAATGGCTGCGAACGGGCTATCCCTTTTAGTTTTAGGGTAAAGCTTGTGCCACATAAACCCACAGTATCTATTAATTAAAAAGAAAATAAATTATTCATCCCTAACAAATTAACATCATGACGAAAAAATCTACAAAACGCAACCTAAGAATCTTTGTATTTTTAATGTTTTTATTGCCGCTGGGTGCCTTTGCACAAGCGCCAAATGTATACCTGTGCGGAACAGGTACTGTAAAATTGAATCCAACTTTCACTGGTTATACACCTGTTAACGGCGATAAAATTGTATGGACCGTTGATGGAACTGCGCAAGCTCCAGTTGTATTTGATGGAACAAATGCTTTTTATCAGATCGCAGCAGGATTGGCAGTCGGAAACCATACTTACTCTGTTCAGGTTCAGCCAGCAGATGCGAATCTCTGTCCCAGTGATGCCTCTGATAATACCGTTGTAGAAAAATTACCTGCGCCTATTATCGCTGTTGCAGCTCCAGGAAGTGTTTATTGTACCGATCAAACAGCGGCCACGGTAATTACGGCGAGTAAGGATGCCTCAATAACATTACCAACGGGCGTAACCATGACTTATCTCTGGTCTGCAACGCTAGGCGGTACTGCCGTAGCAGACATTACAACTTTAGGTACAGCATCTAGTTCTGGAGATACCTTTACACTTAAAGCTGGCGTGGCTCCAGGTGCGTATGTTTTCACTGCTATTGGAAGTTATGCTACAGGTGGTGTTCAGATTGTACCTGCAACAACTTGTACTGCAACTGCGAGTAAAGCCATTACCGTTACCGTTAAACCAGGTAAAGCAACTATCACTGTAGCGCCATAAGGTGTTATTGTTTATAAGGTTTAACTATCGTGATGTTTAACAGGTTAAGGATAATTGTGTTCGGCGTGCTGCTGCTTTCTGCAGCAGCATGCTTTGCGCAATCTGGCAATCCGAATACGCTTAATCTTAAACCAGGCGTTACTGTTAAACTGAGGGCCAATGGTACAGGTGCTACCTCTTATCAATGGTTCAGAAATGGAGATGCCATTTTGGGGGCTACCGAGCAAGATTATGTTGTAAATACCGCAGGGAAATATACAGTTATTACTTTTAGTTTGGGTGGCTGTAGCTCTGATCTGTCAGAAGAAATGGAAGTGGTGATGGAGACAGCCATATCAGCAGATGTTTCCATAGTTAAAAGATCTGAAACCAGACAGGTAATCAATACTGAAGTATTTAAATACAATTTATTGGTGCGCAATAACGGACTTGGTGAAGCTACGAACATACAGGTAAAGGATGACCTTCCAGAAAATCTAACCTTTGTAAGTGTCGATCCTACAATTGTTGGTACCGCAAGTTATAACGATCAAACTAAGACAGTTTCCTGGGCGATCCCATCACTTGCCAACGGCAGTTTTGTTGAGCTGATCATTAATGTAAGGGCAATGAAACCTGGTAATGTTATTAATAGTGCCAGGGTTACCATCAACGAAATAGATCCCGATCCGTCTAATAATACATCAGTTGATACCAAAGAAATTACAGGGCTTAAAATACCTAATGTGTTTACGCCAAATGGCGATGGAAAAAATGAAACCTTTTTTATTGAACGCTTAGACCGCTATAGCGAAAACCAGCTTACCATTATTAACCGCTGGGGAAGTACTGTTTATGAAAAAGATAGTTATTTAAATGACTGGACAGCTAACGGTTTGGTAGATGGAACGTATTTCTATGTGCTTAAAGTAAAAACTGCAAGTGCTCAATGGCAGGAATTTAAAGGTTATGTTACTGTAATCAGATAAGTGGATTTAAAATATGAGGGTATGAAACTAAATTATACAGATGAAAAAGATTGTTGTAACGGCATTATTTAATTTAATTTTCCTTTGTCTGTTCGCTCAGCAGAATGCCCAGTTTGGACAATATATGTTCAATGGTTTATACATCAACCCAGCTTATGCGGGCTACAAAGAAGAACTATATATGCAGGCTTTTGTCCGGGCTCAATGGATGGGTATTCAGGGTGCTCCTCAAACACTTTCCATATCGGTAGATGAAGCGGTTAAGGAAGAAAGTTTAGGTTTGGGTTTATTGGTGTCGAAAGATAAAATTGGCGCACAGAACTCATTAAACCTATCAGGGAATTTTGCTTACCGCATTAAGCTAGATCGTACCGAAACCAATGTACTTGCTTTTGGCGTTGGAGTGGGCGTAATGCAAATGGGGCTAAACGGGAGTTTGTTAGATCCAAATGAAACTGGCGATAACAAGATTCCAACAGGATATGAAAGCCGTATTGTACCGGATATTAGGGCCGGTGTACATTATTCGAATGAAAAATTCTTTATCGGTTTCTCTGCCAATAACCTGCTTACACAATACCTTCCTGTTTTTAGGGATAATAATCTCTTAAGTATTACTTCTAAGCCGCATTTTTATTTAACGGCGGGAATGGTATTTCCAGTGAACAATGATTTTATGTTCAAACCTACTTTTTTGATCAAAGATGATTTGAACGGGCCAACCTCATTGGATCTTAATGCTTTTTTAATGATCAAAGAAAAACTTTGGTTAGGTGCTGCGTATAGGACCTCCGTAAAATTTTATCCTAAGCCAGCATTACAAAGCGATTTAAGGGCAAGGAGTGCCATCGGATTGATTACCGAGTTCTTTGTCCGCGAAAACCTCCGGATTGGCTATGGTTACGATTATAGTTTAAATAAATTCGGCAGCTATGATTATGGTTCGCACGAAATATCTATTGGGTATTATCTGCAAACTGCAAAAAGCAGAAGGCCAAAATGTTACTTTTAATAATCGGGTGCTTTCGGTCCCGACTTTCTTTATTTCTTTTCTTTTTTACTGAACGTCTATTATCTCTGCATGGGCTACATGCATTGTTTTTTGTAAAAAAAAATGAACGAAATGAATGTTACAAAAATATTTTACTTCATCTGTTATATTAAGATGGTCAGCTTCTGTTATGTTTACTCTATTCGGGTTCTTTAAGATTAAGCTTAGCATTTTTTGCTAGAATAAATCAGTTTGTGCTTCAAAATATTAATAAATTCTCATTATAGAGGTATTTAAACATCATAATTGGCTCAATAATCTACTTTATTTTTATATTTCGTTAAAAAATACTATTATTAAGGGTCTAAAGTCTATCCCTATTTGTGTATGCTCGAATCCCGAAAGGTATTTTTAGTGAACGCTGTATTAAATTATTTCAGCAGTTTATGTCCTATAACCTCTGGATTTATCCAGGAAATAGAAAAAAATGTAGATGCGCTGCTAATCAAGAAAAATAAATACATTTTATCGCCTATTGATAATAATGATTATGTTTTTTTTGTAGTATCAGGCATGGTAAGAGGTTTTATTAAAGAAGGTAATAAAGAGATTACCACTTGGATCAGTTTAGGGAACGAATTTATTGGAGCGATTCAACATCCCGATGCAAACACCCAACCCTCAATTGAATATTTGCAGGCATTGGAAAATTCAGAATTGGTTGCCATCCCACACTTATTGATTGATGAGCTTTACGCCAGTTACCAGGAAACGAATGTTATTGGCAGAAAGATTTTAGCGCTCCAGTATCATGCCGCCTCAGAGCGGGCCATAATAGCTCGAATTCCTTCGGCAGAAAGGCGTTATGAAAAATTCTTGGAAATGAACTCTTTTGATATATCTAGAGTGCCATTAAGATGCATCGCCAGTTATTTAGGTATGCGTTTGGAAACACTTAGCCGTATACGAAGTAAGCTGGTAAGAGAGATGGTGTAGTTAACTAAAAAACTATTTCCCAGTCGGTCATAACAGGTTAGATAAATCCGTGCGGAAAGAATACGTATTTTAAACGCTATGTTTACATACATTATACACTTTTTACATATTGATGTACAACCTTAAATTGCATATACCAAACATCATATTTGTGTTTAAATTTGGGTAAGTAAAAATTAAATCAACGGGACGATTTAGATTACACTCGTAAGCCTCTCTTTTAAGGGAGGCTTATTTTGTTTCAGCCTGCCAGTGCTTATATACACGGTTAAGCCTTTACTCAATATTGTTAATGTTTCTGATTAGTCGTATATTTATATATGGAAGTAGTAGTTGGATTATTAATTATGTTACTTGGCATTCCCTGGAAAAAGATAGGGAAGTGGCTGGAATTTGAAAAGTAAGTGGCATCTGGATATGAATGATACCCTCTGGAAAAGCATACAGCAATTTGATTTCGATCATCCACCGGGCGAATATAGCTTTTCGATCAGGTTGGCTAGTGAAAACCAATGGACAAAAGACTTTACCGAAAAAGCCATACTAGAATATAAAAAATTTATGTATCTGGCTGCCATTTCTGATGTAATGGTTTCCCCTTCAGCCATTGTCGATACGGTTTGGCATCAGCACCTCATTTTTACACAATCTTATCAGGATTTTTGTGCGCTGGTTGGTAAGCAGATCCAGCATGTGCCCTCTACACATCAAAAAGAGCAGGCAGAGCAGTTTAGGCTGGCAAAAGAACAGACGAAGCGCGTTTACCTTGATCATTTTGGAGCACAGCCCAAAGCTATTTGGGAATATGATACCATGTTGGCCGGCTTGAAGCTTGAATCGGCCAAACTTAAGACTGGTTTTTTTATCTTATACGGTGTACTGGTTTTCATCTTGCTTTCTGTTCCATTTTATTATTTGCTTAAACCTGTTTATATCCATATTGATAACCCTTATTTTATTTTGGGTTTTCTCGGGTTGGCGCTTCCCGCCTATGTAATACTCAGTTTATATACCAAAAACAGATTTAAACAGATTGCGCGCGATTTCGATCGGCAGTCGTTCGTTTACCACCTTAAACCATTTGAACTGATTTATCTTAAAAGACAGAAACTTGCCGAGGTAATAAACGGGGCCATAAGCGAACTTATTCATGCAGGTGTACTAAATGTAAATGCCCGTCGCCGTATTTATATTTCAAAAGAAGTAGATAGCCTTTCAGGAGAGCAGCTCCAGGTTGTTTCGGTATTAAAAGATAAAGGCGAAGTCTTCTACCCAGAACTGCTAGGGCAATTGCAGACAAGAGCGATTTTCAGAAATACTGCCAAAAGTATGGACATGTTTAAATGGTATTTCAGCCAATCGAAACAGTTTGCACGACTGTTTTACTTGAATTTTACAGTTTTTGCAACACTTACTATGTTTCCGCTCATTCGCTTGATAACAGGTATTATAAGGGATAAACCCACTTTTGAGATTGCACTTCTGACAGGATTTTTGATGATTTTTATGGTTAAACACCTTTATGTACTCAATCAGCAGTTTTGCATCCGTACCATCCCTGATTTGTATAAATCGGCAATTTTGCCTGCAATAAAAGATGAACAGGATTGGCGATGGAGTTACTTTTTATATGGATCGGCTGTGTTAACTGCAACTCTTGTTCCATTGGTAAGTTACGAAAGGAGTAGAGGGGAAGACGGCGGCGGAGCCAGTTCTTGCGGTTCATCCTGCGGAAGTTCTTGTGGTAGCTGCGGTGGTTGTGGAGGCGACTAATAATTTTTTTGCTTTAAACTAAAATCTTCATCAAATCTTAATCTTTCTGCCGTAATATTGTGGGCATAAGGGGTGAGAGCCTTATATCAACTTCTAGTTGAGAGCGTTAATTTAGATAGAGGATGTAGCCAGTGGCTACATCCTTTTTTATTCCTGGCATATGATATGAGGGGGCTAAATGTTAACTAGACGATTGCAAGATTTGTCTCTTCAAGTTCCTTCAATAATGATGATACCTCATTCCAGTGATTTATCCTTTGGTGATGATCTTTTTCTACATTGTGAAATGCTGTAAACATTAAGGCTTTTCCCTTACAGAAATCAAGGTTTTTACAATGGTCGTCAATTAAATAATCGGTATCTATTATGCGCTTATCGCCACAAAAGATGATATTCTTCCAGCTGATAAAAGGAAAGTGCTCTGCAAGCCACTCGCGTTTTTCGAAGAGCGATAAAGGGAATTCCATAGCGGCTGAAACGATATAGATCTCGTAGTCTTCCATTAGTTTTTTTACGGCTTCAACAGCACCTTCCATAACAGGCAGGTTTCTGAAAAAGCCTGTTCTATTGCATATCTTCATGACCATTGCCCTGTCCGGAAAAAGTTCTTCTTCCGATTTACCTTTTATGTCATTGCGGGTAAGTGAAATGCCTGTTTCTGCCTGGTAGGTCTGAAGTATATGGTCTTCTATGTCGGCGAGAACGCCATCCATATCAATGCCTATTGATTTTCTCATTATTTGCTATATTTTGCAACAAAAATATTTAATATTGCAGTATATTGCAAATTATAATCTTGAGAAATTTATATATTTGCAACATATTGCATTGTTATGGTAAAAGAAGAGCGTCTGCAGATCATTATTAATACCCTGGAAAAGGACAGTAAAGTACGGCTGAACGAATTGAGTGCGTTGTTAAATGTGTCAGAAGATACTGTACGCCGTGATATTAAGGAGCTCGATATGCAAGGGCTGCTCAGAGCGGTTAGGGGTGGCGCAATTTCCCATTCGCCCATTCCACAGCATTACCGGGATAGGGAAAAGTACAATCAGCAGCACAAGCAGGTTATTGCAAACAAAGCCTTAGGGTTTTTGAAAGATGGTCAGGTGGTATTTTTCGATGGCGGTACCTCGGTAGTGGCGCTGGCTGCGGCATTGCCTAAAGATTTAAAAATCACCATTATTACCAACAGCTTTCCAGTTGCCAATATTTTGGAAGATCACCCCAATGCCGAAGTAATATTTGCCGGCGGAAGATTGCATAAAACGGCATTTACCACTATGGGACAAGAAACCATCGATACTTTTAGAAAGGTCAGGGCTGATGTCTGTATGCTTGGCATTTGTAGTTTGCACTATAGCATGGGCATTACCTCCATAATATATGAAGATGCCCAGCTGAACAATATCATGATTAACCAGGCGCAGAAAATCATTGCGCTATCCGCGCTTGAGAAAATAAATACCGTGGAGCCTTACTATGTTTGCCCGGTTACCGATGTAGATGTAATTATCACTGAAACAGGTCCTGATAATGCGATCCTGGAGCCTTATAGGCATTTGGGGATTGAGGTGCTTTAGCGGATTTTTTTTATCTTCATAAGATGAAACGCATTCGTCTTATTCTTTTGGTTTTAATTGTTGCATGCTTTTATGAGGGGCATGGGCAGATCAAAACCAGTACATCTAAAAAAGTTGTTCCCCAGTCCCAATATGAAAATACTTTACCAACCTATACAAAAGGCGGGATAGGTGTGTTTTATAGGTATTTAAGTAATGAGGTAATGCCCTTAATGGATAAGGAGGTTTTTAAGAACAGTGGGTATCCTCCAACTAAATTAAAGATGCTCCTGTATATTAACGAAAAGGGAGATATAACAGATGTTGGTTTTCCTGATGAAAGCCTCACCAAAGACTGTGAAGCTAAAATGAGGGCAAAGCTTTTGGTGCTGAAGGGCTGGAAAGCGCCTGTGGTAAATGGCAAGCCTATTAAAAGTACTTTTCTTTGTAGCATCAATTGCATTTTGTGGCAGTAATAATTGAAATAAACAATTGAAAATACAGGTCATAAGTGATTTACATCAAGAATTTGGTGTTTCTGAATTATCTTTCGGAAATGCTGATCTGGTCATTCTGGTGGCCGACATCAATTTAGGAACAAAAGGCATAGAATGGATTAAAGAAACTTACCTTCAGTCCGTTCAGTTTAATTACATTTTTTATCTAAAACATGAAATGTACTTCAATAATTAAAGCATTGTTATTCATTGCAGCATTCTCCAGTTGTAATAATCAAAGCAAGGTCGATTCTCATGAAAATGTTAAGCAACAAAAGAAAGGAATTGAGCAGGAGAAAATAATACTGGTAGCTAATATTGATGAATTGGAAATGGAAGTAAATAATGGAGGTTTAAACCAGTATTTCATCAACTCATCTGGGCAGAATTGTTACGAAACACTCAGGCTCTTAAAGAAAACAGGTAAAACAAATACGGCAGCTATCTTGGAAGAGGCAATCTCTTTAATAAACCCAAGAAACATAAAAGAAACTGAATTTGTCGAAAAGCTGAGGCAAAATAAAGTTGAAGAACTTTATGATGAGGAAATAAGTCAGAAGATGGACATGTTAGATAAAAAGTTTTATAAATATCAAGATGGAAGCCTGAAGTAAGCAATTTGAAGATAAATCAGGTACAAATGCCCTTAAATAAGAAAAGAGACAATCTATCCAGACTTGTCTCTTTTTTCTAACCAAATATAAACCTGTTATGAGCCAGGCTTTGTCTTTAATCTTCTATCTAAACCGGGGTTTTTCAAGAAAATGATTTATCTTTTTTTGTGGTGATAAACATCGTTCCGTTTATTACTCTACAAATATAGTAAAAAATTTGATAGTGTAAAAAATACACTAAGAAAATTTTAAGTATTTTTTTTGTCATTTTTTATTTACCGACCCTTTTGTAGGAGATTTTGATGTTTAAAACGACTGTGTTGCAAATATAGCAGAAAAATATGTTAAGTAATTGTTAAATATTGTCAATTTATGGTACGATTTAGGCAAACGTTTGTTTAATTCCTGATTAAAAGTGGTTATTTTGAAATTTATTGGCGATTTTTTAGTTTTTGTAAGTGATTAAGTGAATTTTTGATGTAAAAATTGAATAAAATAAATTTTCGATATAGTATTGAAATGGAATTTTATAGGTGAAAATTGTGTTTAAAATAAAAAGGCAACATTAAATGAATAATGTTGCCTTTTATATATATTTTAAAAGTGCTTAAAGCACTTTTTTTGTTACAAACTTGCGTAATATTCTACAAATT
Source organism: Pedobacter sp. GW822-FHT03F06 (assembly GCF_058801365.1). Taxonomy (NCBI): domain Bacteria; kingdom Pseudomonadati; phylum Bacteroidota; class Sphingobacteriia; order Sphingobacteriales; family Sphingobacteriaceae; genus Pedobacter; species Pedobacter sp. GW822-FHT03F06. The sequence continues at coordinate 32,726 of NZ_JBXANE010000013.1, read as the reverse complement.
TAGCTAGTGCAGAAGAATATCCCCACTCGTTATCATACCAAGATACCACTTTAACGAAATTATCGTTCAGTGAGATACCTGCTTTTGCATCAAAAATAGACGCGTGGTCATCACCAATAAAGTCAGAAGAAACAACTTCGTCTTCAGTATAGGCCAACACACCTTTTAATTCACCTTCTGAAGCTGCTTTCATAGCTGCTTTGATTTGTTCATAAGTAGCTGGTTTTTCTAAACGTGCAGTTAAATCCACAACAGAAACGTCAGCAACAGGAACACGGAAAGACATACCGGTTAATTTACCTTTTAATTCAGGTAAAACCATACCTACTGCTTTAGCAGCACCGGTAGAAGAAGGGATAATGTTAGAGAAACCGCCACGGCCACCTCTCCAATCTTTAGCAGAAGGACCATCAACTGTTTTTTGAGTTGCAGTTACCGCATGGATTGTGCTCATTAAACCTTCAACAATACCGAAGTTATCGTTTAACACTTTAGCAATTGGTGCTAAACAGTTTGTAGTACAAGATGCATTAGAAACAATAGTTTGATCTGCAGTTAATTTATGGTGGTTTACGCCCATTACGTAAGTAGGGATATCGCCATCTTTAGCAGGAGCAGAGAAAACTACTTTTTTAGCTCCGGCAGCGATGTGTTTCTCCGCATCAGCACGGGTTAAGAATAAACCTGTAGATTCGATTACTACTTCAACTCCTACAGCATCCCATTTTAAATCAGCTGGATTTCTTTCTGCGGTTACGCGGATTGTTTTACCATTAACCACTAAATTACCATCAACAACTTCAATAGTGCCATCAAATTTGCCATGTGTAGTATCATATTTTAACATGTAGGCCATATAATCTGGCTCGATCAAATCGTTGATCGCTACAATATCTAATCCTCTTTTTAATGCGGCTCTGAAAACCAGTCGGCCAATACGGCCAAAGCCGTTTATTCCAATTTTGCTCATTGTTCTGTTAATTAATGTAATGTTTTAATAAATTTTGTATTGGTTCTTTGATAATGCTTTTAATTTTTATGTCGTACCTGTCTGCTACCAACCTTAACCGGTCTTCGAGCTCGGCAGCTACCTTACCTACAATATGTATTTCCCGGTCGTTGTATTTTTCTGCCATCGGTAAAACATAAGTTTCCATATATTTTTCAAACCCTCCGTCAATAAGCTTGCGGATATATTCGTGTTTACTGTTTTGGGTAAAGAAATCGAAAAATGAAGTTAAAAATATATTCGCCTGTGGCTTATTGTAAATACGTTCTAATATTTGGGGGCGGTCTAGATTGTAGGTTAATGTGAATTTGGTTTCAATGTCTTTAGGCATTTTAAGGCTCAAGAATTCCCTAAGGAGTATTTTCCCAAAGTAATTTGAAGAACCTTCGTCGCCCAAGATATAGCCTAATCCAAAGTTATTGTTTATTGGCTTTTTTCCATCAAAGTAAGCGCAATGTGCTCCACTGCCTAGCATCCCAACAATACCGGGCTGATCATAACAGGCGGCTTTGGCGGCACCGAATAAATCATTCTCTACAACAATTTTGCTGTATTTAAAAAATGATGCAAGGGTTTTGGCCAATTCCTCTTTTCTGTCTGCTGATGATGCTCCGGCTGCAAAGAAATAAATTTTCTTGATGTTTTCTGCATTGTTAACCAAAGCAACTTTTTTGTTTAAGATCTGTAAGATCGTTTTTGGATCAACAAAGCAGGGGTTTAAGCCGGTAGTGTTGCAATGTGCCACTACCTGTCCATTTTGTGTTATTTTCCAAAATGCTGTTTTCGATCCGCTATAAACAACTGCTATCATATTATATTGAAAGTACCTCTGTCATTTCCATTAAATCGGGCTCGAGTTTAAAAGAATGAGCGGTTAAAGCCTCTCTTATGCTGGTTAATTTTATTTCGTTTCCTTTTAAGCCTACCATTTGCTCCGTTTCGCCTGCAATTAACGCATTTACCGCGGCAAAACCTAAACGACTGCCCAAAATTCTGTCGAAACTGCTTGGGCTACCGCCACGTTGAAGGTGGCCAAGTATGGTTACTTTGGTGTCGTAATGATCAAAAGTTTCTTTTACCTTTTTGGCAATATCATAAGCGCCACCTTGTTTATGGCCTTCGGCCACAATAACAATACTCGATGATTTTTTTGTAGCTGCGCCTAAGGCCAGTTTATTAATCAATTCGTTAACGCTGGTTTCCTTTTCAGGTAACAAAACCGCTTCGGCACCACTTGCAATCGAACTTCTTAGTGCAATACATCCCGAATCGCGGCCCATTACTTCTATAAAGAATAAACGGTCGTGGGCATCGGCAGTATCCCTGATTTTATCGATCGCTTCGATTACTGTATTAATAGCAGTATCGTAACCCAGGGTAAAATCAGATCCAACTAAGTCATTATCAATCGTACCCGGTATACCGATTACCTTAACGCCGAAAGTTTCTGAAAAGCGTTTCGCTCCGGTGAATGTTCCGTCACCTCCGATTACCACTAGTCCATCAATATCGTTTTTCTTTAAGTTATTGTAGGCAATCTGTTGACCTTCGTCTGTTTTAAACTCTAAACAGCGTGCAGTTTTTAATATGGTACCGCCCAAGTGTAAAATATTACTTACAGAACGGGCGTCCATTGGTTTTATGTTGTCGGTAATTAAACCCTGGTAACCTTGCATTACACCAAACATGTTAATGCCATGGTAAATTCCGGTACGTACAACAGCTCTGATTGCAGCATTCATTCCTGGGGCATCGCCTCCAGAAGTTAATACAGCTATATTTTTTATATTTGGCTCCATCTTTATAACACGAATATAGTGTGTATTTTTTACACTAAGTAATTTATTTTATTTTTTTTACTTAATATTGAAAGTCATACCTTTATCTGCTTAAAATAACTAAATTTTACTTTGGAACAAATTTTACCTCATTTAGATTCTGTATTCTCGATAGATTGCGTTTTGTTTGGATTTGATGGTAAGGAATTAAAAATCCTGCTAATTGAAAGGAATGAAGAACCGTTTAAAGATTGGTGGGCATTGCCCGGTAACATTGTTGGCCCTGATGAAAGTTTAGATCAATCAGCCTCCCGCATTTTGTACGAACTTACTGGTTTGCGCGGTATTTATATGGAGCAGTATTATGCTTTTGGCGATCCGCACAGGCACCCGCAAGGAAGGGTAATTACTTTGGCTTATTATGCTTTGATCCGTTTGGGTGGAGATAAAGAGCTACGCCCGATCAGTACTTATGCCAAACGCGCCAATTGGCTGCCGATTACCGACCTGCCTAAACTGGCGTTCGATCACCAGAAAATTTACGATAAAGGATTAGAAAAAATAAAACGCCGGATTAAACACCAACCCATTGCTTTCGAACTCTTGCCAGAGAAGTTTACCTTAACACAATTGCAGCATGTTTATGAGCTGGTTTTGGGTAAAAAACTCGATAAAAGGAACTTTAGAAAGAAGATTGTGAGTTTTGGTGTGCTAAAAGAGCTTGATGAAAAACAAAAAGGTGTTTCTTACCGGGCGGCTACTTTGTACCGTTTTGATAAGCGTAAGTACGCGAAGCTTTTTGGTAAGGAGATCTCTTTTTAGATGTGAGACATTAGATCTGAGACGTGAGATAGCGGAGCTTAAAGACCAAAGCAACTGAATCAATTATAAATAAAAAAAAAATCCCCGGTTTGAATTTCAAATCGGGGATTTTTATTGTAACTCGTATTTGACTCCGGACTAAAGACTCCAGACTTAGGACTCTGAATTTGGGATCAGAACTGGAAACTCCAAACTGAAAACTAAGCCTTAGGCGCTAGCTCCAGGTGGTAATGAACCAGATCATCTATAGGTGAGCGGATAATCTTGCCCACGCCCATTTCGTAACGGTCGGCTACAATACTTAAAATATCACGGAAACTATAACCTACTGAACCCACACAGTTCAATTTGTGGTCTTTGTAGTTAGGGTAGTGGATGACCAAAGCTTCGAAAAATGCAGTAAAAGCATAATCAATGGTAGCAAAGGCATAATCCTCATAGTTATCTTTAAAATCGTATAAGAATTTACTAAAGCTTGCGCAGAAACGGTTTGGCAATGGCTTATTGTAAATGTTGTCGAAAATATCTTCGTTGGTTAAAGCATAGTTATCGTAAAAAGCTTCACGTAGCCCTTTCGGCATGTAACCTTTCATGTAATCGCTTAAAATGCGTTTACCGATGTACGATCCGCTACCTTCATCCCCCAGGAAATAACCCAATGAATCGATGTTCATGGTAATTTCAGATCCATCATAAAGGCATGAATTTGTACCTGTACCTAAAATAGCAGCAAATCCTGGCTCGTTTCCAAGGAGTGCTCTAGATGAAGCAAGTAAATCATGGCCTACAAAAATGGTTGCATTGGTAAAGATCAGTTGCATGGCATCGGCCACAATCTTAACATTTGCAGGTGTAGAACAGCCGGCACCGTAGTAATAAACTGCTGTTAATTTCTCTCTTTCCAAGTGGTCTGGAAGAGTCTCATTCAAAGACTTTACAATGTACTCTCCTTTTGAAAAATATGGATTGTAACCTTCGGTGTTAAAGTAAATTTTTCTGCCGGCCTCGTTAATCAAACACCAATTTGTTTTGGTAGATCCGCCGTCTGCAATTACTATCATTTTATTTATTTTTGGTTTTAGCACGATAAAAGTATAAAAAGTCTTATATTTTGTATCCTTTTTTTTAATAATTTTTTAACAATTTGTTGTTGTCGAAAATTAAGTGTGTAAAAAATACACTATATAGGGTGTTTAATCGCCTAAAAACCTTAAAATTATACCAGAAAAGGCATTGGTCTTTTTTTTTAACATCAACAATATTTTACAACCAGATAGCGAAATGAATAACAGATTTTTAGATTTCAGGAGTGACACGGTAACCAAACCTACTGCCGGAATGTTGGATGCCATGATGAATGCAAAAGTGGGCGACGACGTTTTTGGTGAAGACGAAACGGTGCACGCGTTAGAGACAAAACTGGCTTCTACCTTTAACATGGAAGCCGGATTATTTTGTCCATCTGGAACAATGACCAACCAGATTGCAATCAAATGTTTTACCCAGCCCATGGACGAGGTGATCTGCGATCAGACCGCACATGTTTACCGCTACGAAATTGGAGGCATTGCCTATCACTCTGGCGCATCGGTAAGGTTGTTGTATGGCGAGCGCGGAATTTTGACACCAGAGTTGATTGAGCCTGAAATCAACGAAGATAATATCCACTATCCCAACTCCAGTTTGGTTGTTTTAGAAAATACAGTAAATAAAGGTGGCGGAAGCTGTTATACCTTATCACAGATTGCCCCGATCCATCACCTCTGTAATATAAAAGGATTGAAACTGCATTTAGACGGTGCGCGTATTTTTAATGCACTTGTGGCTACAGGCGACGAGGCGGGAGCGTACGGGAAATATTTTGATGGCATTTCGGTCTGCCTATCTAAAGGACTTGGTGCACCAGTTGGCTCTGTGCTATTGGGCAGCAAACAAATGATCCATAAAGCCAGGAAAATTAGAAAAGCTTTTGGCGGAGGTATGCGCCAGGCAGGTTTTTTGGCTGCTGCTGGCATTTATGCCTTAGACCATCATGTAACACGCTTAAAAGACGATCATGCCCATGCGCAGGCTTTGGCAAATGCACTGGCCAGGGCAAAATATGTAAAATCGGTCATGCCTGTTGAGACCAATATTGTTATTTTTGAAGTAGAAAAGGGAGCGGCAGAGAAAATTGTACACCAATTGAAAGAAAAAGGACTGCATTGCAATACCACCAGTGCAAGTACGATCCGTTTGGTTACACACCTGGATCTTAGTACTGAAATGATCGATCAGGCTATCGAAATAATTTTGCACCTTTAATCAGAAACTTATATTTTGTCGCTATAACCAAATGTAAACATCAATATTATGAGTGAAAACAATCAATCACCTTTGGATGGATTTCTAGGAATTTTAAAACAACAGCATGAAAAGTCAATTGAAAATATTAATATGGCTTTGTATGATGATATTGTTAACACTACTGAGCTTATTGAAGGAACAAAGGACGAAGATGTTCGAAAAGAAGCGGTCGCCAGCTTGCGTAATCGATTTAAAAACGAAAATCTGAATCAAGTAACTGACATTTTTATTTACTGTCAACGATTTTTATCAGAAAATGAGAACCCGCTTCCAATGCCTTCACAATTATGCGTATCAATTGGTAAATTATTCACCCACGAAAACTTGCACTATGCTGCTAGTAAGATTTATAGTGCTGATGAAACTGAAAGTGGAGCTGCCTTATCATTTTTAGGTTACCTGGCTTTGATTGAACAGCATACATTCTATGTGCTCAATTTTATCAAAGAGAATTTTGCAGGATTTTCTCAAAATAACAAAACAACATGTGTATTTCAACTCAAAGAAATACTGCCTGATCATAAAATTGCAAAACAAATAGTAGCGGATAGTGGCATTACAAAATATGAACTCAGTTTTAGTACAAGTACAGATTCCTCATCAGTACCTATCACCTTTCAGATCGGAAATATTGATAATAGCGCTAATACGAGAGTAGAAGAATTAAAAGCTAAACGGCTCTGGTGGCAATTTTGGTCAAAATAGTAAATAAAATGGATGTTTTAAAAAGTCCATACATTATTTAAATGGTGCAATTAGAAAAAAGAAACAACGAAAAATGCCAAACTAATGAGTCAGCAAACCAACAAGCCAATCTCCAAACTCCTCGTCGCTAACCGTGGCGAAATTGCTTTGCGTATCATGCGCTCGGCGAAAGAAATGGGTATAAAAACAGTTGCCGTTTTTTCTGAAGCTGACCGTAATGCACTGCATGTACGTTATGCTGATGAGGCGGTTTGCATCGGGCTGGCTCCATCTAACCAAAGTTATCTGGTGGGTGAGAAGATTATCGAAGCCTGTAAATTAACGGGTGCAGAAGCCATTCACCCTGGTTATGGATTTTTATCAGAAAATGCTGGTTTTGCACAAATGGTTGCAGATGCAGGGCTGATTTTGGTTGGTCCTTCACCGGCAGCGATGGAAACGATGGGTAATAAACTCTCGGCAAAGGCAGCCGCTTTAAAATATAACATCCCTATGGTACCGGGAACGGAAGAAGCGATACAGGATGTAAACGAAGCAAAACAACGTGCTATTGAAGTTGGTTTTCCGATTTTGATCAAAGCAGCTGCAGGCGGCGGAGGTAAAGGAATGCGTATTGTAGAGCAGGCTGAAGATTTTGAAGAACAGATGCAGCTTGCCGTAAGTGAAGCTACTTCGGCATTTGGTGATGGGGCTGTTTTTATCGAACGTTATGTTACCTCACCAAGGCACATCGAAATACAGGTTTTGGGCGATGCCCATGGCAATATTGTTCATCTTTTTGAACGGGAATGCTCTGTACAGCGCCGTCACCAGAAAGTGGTGGAAGAAGCGCCTTCATCGGTTTTAACCGAGGAAATCAGGCAACAGATGGGTAAATGTGCGGTAGATGTGGCCCGTTCGGTTAATTATACCGGCGCAGGTACCGTTGAGTTTATTTTGGATGAGAACCTCGATTTCTTTTTCCTGGAAATGAATACCCGCTTACAGGTAGAACATCCGGTAACCGAACTCATCACAGGTATAGATCTGGTAAAAGAGCAGCTAAAAATTGCCTCAGGCGAAAAACTGAGCTTTAGTCAGGAGGATTTGAAAATCAATGGACATGCCATAGAACTTCGCGTTTATGCCGAAGATCCGGCCAATAATTTTCTGCCTGATATTGGTACATTGGAGACTTACAGCACACCCAAAGGCAATGGCGTAAGGGTTGATGATGGCTTTGAGCAGGGCATGGAGATTCCGATTTATTATGATCCGATGATTGCCAAACTGATCACTTATGGTAAAGATAGGGAAGAAGCGATTGAGCGAATGGTGAGGGCTATTGAAGAATATGATATTACCGGGATAGAAACTACTTTGGGTTTTGGTAAATTTGTGATGCAGCATGAAGCTTTTAAATCAGGTAATTTCGACACGCATTTTGTAGGTAAATACTTTAAGCCAGAAAGCTTAAAGGTACATGATGAAACAGAAGCCCTGATTGCTGCGGTAATTGCAGCAAAGCTGTTTGAAAAGAAAGAGGTGAAGTTGGGTGATAGCTTGGTTAAAAATGGCTCTGATTGGAGAAAAAATAGATTGAAATATTAGAATAAATGAATCGTCATTGTGTGGGATCGTCATTTCGACCGTAGTGGAGAAATCTATTAAAATAATATAGATTTCTCCATTTCGCTGCACTCCAGTCGAAATGACGACCTTATTGTAAATAAATATAAAATGTTCACAGGAATTATAGAAACACTTGGCGAAGTTACTGCCATTAAAAACGACCATACCAATATCCACTTTACCATCTCTTCTGCAATTAGCCATGAGCTGAAAATCGATCAGAGTGTAGCCCATAATGGAGTGTGCCTGACAGTGGTGGCCTTAAATGATGGAACACATACCGTTACCGCTATAGATGAAACGCTAAGTAAAACCAATCTCGATGGTTTAAAAATAGGCAGTAAAGTTAATCTTGAGCGTTGCATGCAGATGAATGCCCGTTTAGATGGTCATATTGTGCAGGGCCACGTAGACCAGACTGCCGTTTGTATAAAACGCGAAGAATTGGACGGAAGCTGGGAATACCGCTTTAAATACGATGCTTCGGCCGGAAATGTAACCGTAGAAAAAGGTTCTGCCTGTGTAAACGGTATCAGCCTCACTGTCGTAAATTCCGAGCCAGATGAGTTTTCGGTATTTATCATCCCTTATACCTTCGACAATACCAATTTACAGGAAGTTGAAGTTGGCGATACCGTAAATTTAGAGTTCGATATTATCGGCAAATATGTTGCCCGGTTAATGAACCGATAAGCTATATTCTTTTAATATTAGTTTGTGTTTGTAAGTGGTTGATAAATAGTATTTTGTTAATTATTGTCGTTGTGCTAACGCTTAATTTTTCATAACAGTACAGGATGGTTGGATAAATAATATTTCTGATTATCGTACAGTTAAGATTAAAAAATTAACGCTAACCAATATGAACAAGAATTCCCGTTACTCAGGCACAATAGCTACCCTTACCTTATTGCTTATATTTACGACGAATGTTTTAGCACAGAAAATCTCTGTAAAAGATTTAACTGTTGAGCATTTAGTAAATCCTTTTAGTATTGATAATCCAAAACCCAGATTTAGCTGGAAAATCGTTTCGGATCTAAAAAATACCAAACAGCGCAATTACGAAATCAGGCTGGGTACAACAGCAAATATTAACAAAGTTTTATGGAAAGCGGCGGTAAAAGATGATCAATCGGTATTGATTGCCTACGATGGCCCCGGGCTATCCTCAAAAACTAAATATTACTGGCAGGTTAGGGTAAAAGACAACCATGGAAATGCGTCTGCATGGTCACCCGTTCAGTTTTTTCAAACAGGTTTAAAACCTGAAGACTGGAGTGCAAAATGGATTTCGGTAGCAGGAACAGATACCTCCCTGGCCAGTCCTTTGTTCAGGAAAGAATTTAACCTGAAAAAAAATGTAAGGTCTGCCATGGCTTACATTACGGCTAAGGGTTTGTATGAGGCCAATATTAACGGCGGGCGTGTTAGCGATGCTTATTTTGCACCAGGATGGACAAGTTATAAAGATCATATTCAATATCAGGTTTACGATGTTAAACAGTCGCTAAAGAAAGGGGCCAACGTAATTGGTATTGCGCTAGGCGATGGCTGGTACAAGGGACGTATCGGATTTAGTAATCAAAAACAATTTTATGGCGATACCAGGGCTTTATTGCTGCAACTGGAAGTGGAATATACTGATGGAACCACAGAAACCATTATAAGCGATAACAGTTGGAAAACAGGTTATGGGCCAATACTTGCCTCTAATATTTATGACGGAGAAACCTACGATTCCCGATTAGAGTCCAAAGGCTGGAATAATATTGGTTTTAAAGAAAACACTTCCTGGAAACCCGTGACGGAACTCGCCAAGGGCCCTGAAAAACTGGTTGGGATGAGCGGACCGCAGGTAAGCAAACACGAAACGTTTAAAGCCTTAAAAATATTTAAAACCCCAAAAGGTGAAACCGTGGTTGATTTTGGGCAGAACTTAGTGGGCTGGGTAATGTTAAAAGCCAAAGGTGCAGCAGGTATCAAAATTACCATCAGCCATGCTGAGGTATTAACCAAAGAAGGGAATTTTTACACCACTAACCTCCGGTCGGCCAAGCAACAGAACAATTATATTTTAAAAGGCGGAACCGAACAGGTATTTGAACCTCATTTTTCTTTTCAGGGGTTTAGATACGTCAAAATAGATGGATACCCTGGCGAACTGAAACTGGAAAACCTTACCGCTGTAGCTGTTTATTCGGATATGAAAACAAGCGGAAAATTTACGACTTCAAATCCTTTGCTCAATCAATTGCAGCATAACATTTCATGGGGACAGAAAGGGAATTTTGTTGATGTGCCGACAGATTGCCCGCAAAGGGACGAACGTTTAGGCTGGACAGGCGATGCACAGGCATTTGCCACAACAGCAGCATATAATATGGATGTATCGGGCTTTTTTACCAAATGGCTAAAAGATGTTTCTGCAGATCAGCTTCCTAACGGCAGTGTTCCTTTTGTTGTTCCGAATGTGCTCAACCAAAATGACGCCGGTTCTGCTGGTTGGGCCGATGTTGCCACTATTATCCCCTGGGATATGTATGTTTCGTACGGAGATAAAGGCATATTGGAAGCACAATATGGTAGCATGAAAAAGTGGGTCGATTATATTTCTTCGGTAACAAAGAACAATCTTTGGAACACGGGTTTCCACTTTGGCGATTGGTTGTTTTACCGTCCTAATGATGATAATGATGGCCGTGCCGCGGTAACAGATAAGTATATGATTGCCCAAACATTTTATGCGCATTCTACACAGTTGCTTATAAATGCAGCAAAGGTATTGGGCAAAACAGATGATGTAACCAAATATACTGCACTATTGGAGCAGATTAAAGCGGCTTATATCAAGGAAAATATGACGCCCAATGGCAAACTGATCTCTAACACCCAAACCGCATATGTTTTGGCCTTACAGTTTGATATGTTGCCTGAAAGCTTACGTGCACAGGCTGCACAAAGATTGGTAGATAATGTAAAAGATTACGGAAACCACCTGACGACAGGTTTTTTGGGCACGCCATACCTGTGCCACGTATTGAGCCGCTTTGGACATGAAGATGTAGCTTACAGTCTGTTACTGCAGGAAAATTATCCTTCGTGGTTATATCCGGTTAAAATGGGAGCAACCACCATCTGGGAGCGTTGGGACGGTATTAAACAAGATGGATCTTTCCAAACGGCTGATATGAATTCTTTTAACCATTATGCCTACGGAGCTATCGGCGATTGGATGTATAAAAATATTGCCGGTATTAATCCGGTATCAGCGCAACCAGGTTACAAAACCATTTTAATTGCACCAAGACCGGGCGGGAAATTAACCAGCGCATCCGCAGAACTGGAAACGGTGTATGGTACTGTTAAGTCATCATGGACGATTGCAGATGGTGTTTTTAAACTCGATGTAACCGTTCCTGCCAATGCAACCGCTACAGTGATATTACCAAAAAACGATAAAAAGGAAGAAATAGGCTCAGGTAGCTATCATTTTGAATATAAATATTAATCGCTTATAATTGCAGCTTCGTTAAAAGAGATTATATAAATATTATAGATTTGTCATCCTGAGCCTGTCGAAGGACCAGCATAATGTATGGTAGGCGTTTCGACAGGCTCAACGTGACAATTCGAATTGAAATTAACTTTATGATATAGCTCTTATCGATTTTAAATATTAAATGTACAGTAAAGAAGAAGCAGCACGCTTGCGCCAACAGTTTTGGATCAGTTTCGGGCAATACATGAAACCCGTCCCTTCGGCGAGTGGTTCTACCGTAAACTGGACGAACTACAAAACGGGGGTGAAGAACATCTTCTTTAAAATGGATGTTGATGGTAAAAAGGCCTTTATCAGCATTCAGTTATCACATCCAGATACTGACATCAGACACCTTATTTTCGAACAGTTTGAAGAATTTAAACTCTTATTTACCAATACCGTAAACGAAGAATGGGATTGGATTAAAGATGCAACCGATGATTTCGGTAAAACAGTATCTCAGATTTCGATCAGCATTTCCGGAGTGAGCATTTTTAATCAACAGCACTGGTCTACATTAATCTCCTTTTTTAAACCCAGAATAATTGCCTTAGATGAATTTTGGGATAATGTCAAACCTGTTTTCGAAGATCTGGTTTAATCGGCCAGGTTTAGTTGAGCAATCCTATCCTTCGAAAATTTAATTTCTTCTTTATCATCTGTTAAACTCGGTTTGCTTTTTAGATAAAGGTTATAATATTTTAGTGCATTTTTTCCCTGCTTTAAGCGGGTATCGTAAAATACGGCTAAACGATAATATAAAGTTGCTGTTGCTTTAAATTGCAGGCCTTTTTTGTAGGCTGCGCTTGCCAAAGCCAGTTGATTGTTTTCTTCGTAAACCAAGCCCAATAAAGAATAATAACTGGAAGTATTGGGTGAGATGGCCTCATCTATGGTTTTCTTAGTATAAAGAGCAGCCTGCGGATAATCTTTTAAGGCCCGGTAACTGAGAGAAGTATAGTATAAGGTAGCCTCATTTTGCATCGCTGCAGCCTCCAATTGTCTGAAAAGCGCTATCGCTTTTTGATATTTCTTAGTGTAGTAATAGGCCTTTGCTACATCTTTTATTACCCCTGCATCTGCACCATCTTTCAATAATTTCTCGCCTGAAGCGATCACTTCACTATACTTTTTAAGCTGGTTGGCAATGGGAAGTTTCGCCCTTTGCAGCACCAGGTTATCACTGTCTCCCTTAATGGCAACATCGAGTACGTGATAAGCTTTTTCATATTGTTGATAAGCAGAATGGATCTCCGCGAGATCAGCAGCAACGTCGCCTTCCAGTGGATTGATCAGGCTAGCCTTTAAGAGGTAAACGAGTTTGAGCGAATCATCTTTTGGAGAAGTGTACAAATTGGCTAGCAGCTTATAAACATTAAAATTATTGCTGTCTATTTTTACAATTTCACTGTAATACAGTTTGGCCTTTTCGGTATTACCCCTTTTTGTATTAATACTGCCGAGGCTGAAAAGAATAGGCAGGTTCTGCGGTTGTAGTGAATAGGCCTTGGCATAAAATTTTTCAGCATCTACATTATTGCCCGCCATTAAAAAACAATAACCAATCTGGCTGAGGTTTTTAAAATCATTCACGTCCTCTCCATAAATACCTTTGAGGTATTGAGCGGCATCGCCGTAACGCTGGGTCTGATAGAAATCGAAAAGTTTCTCCTTATCTACAGCGCTGATATTTTGTGCGTAACCAGCTAAACCTAAACCAAATAAGACCAATAGTGTAAGGAGGTTTTTCATAACAAATAATTTTAAACTAATTTATTAGTTGTTTTCGGTATTTCCAAATCTGTTTTGTTAAAAGATTGGCTAAATAAAACAAAACCAACGCTAAGGGGTTTATAAGGAATAGTTTAACTAAAAATAAGAACCTATGAATACTTTAAAGAAGTTTGAATTAATGGAAAAGATCGTGCGTGAATTGGAAGATTTGCAAAACTCTCAGCAGGCACTTATTCAAAAAATTGGTAAAATTGAAGTCGATAATATCGAATTGGGCGATAACCGCCTGGAAAAAGATTTACCGGATATTCATCAAAATTTAGCTGATAACTTAGATACTATTTCGGGAATTTTAGATTACTTTGCAGGTAAAACACAAAACTTTGGTGATAAAAACAATGTTGATGCTTTAAAAGAACAGGAAGCCATTAACAACGCCACCAGCTAAAATTAATCGCATATGAAATTTTTATCTTTAACCGTTGCCTTTTTGCTTGTTGGCTTATTCGCCAGCGCACAGGTACTGCCATCTTTCCAGCTGGGCATTAAAGCTGGGGCAAATTTTTCGAAATTTGATAGTGAAAACACTTTTAACAGTAACAACCGCGCTGGTTTTTACGGTGGCCTTTGGGCCAGGGTAGGTGCGGCAGGCGTTTACTTCCAACCTGAACTTTATGTGTCGGGAAAGAAAGCAGATTTGGTAAGTGAGTCAACGGGAGAGGTAAATAAAGTACGTTTCACAAGTTTAGATGTGCCATTATTGGTAGGTACTAAGTTTGGTGCCGCTGGTATTGGACTCCGTTTAAACACCGGACCAATGTTTTCATTGATATTAGATGAAAATCAAAGTTTTGGTCAGGCTGCTGGGAGCGTTTTCAGGGCCGACTTTAAAAATCAGGCTTTGGCCTGGCAGTTTGGAGCAGGTTTAGACCTTAAAAAATTAAGCTTCGATGCACGTTACGAACTTGGCTTATCAAAAATTAATAAAGCAGGTTATCCTGGAACTAAGTTAAACTTATTTACAGTTGGCTTAGGTTACCGGATTTTTTAAGCCTACTTATTAAAAATTTAAAAGGTGTTCATTAACTAATGGACACCTTTTTTTGTGTCCAATATTTTAAAGAAATAAGTTTTAGCAATAAAATTTGTTTTTAATAAATAGATATATATATTTGTATCGTAAGCGATATAATCGTTTACGATTTAAAAAAATAGACATAATATGAAAACGTTGTATGAAACTAGTGCTACCGTAACCGGTGGCCGTAATGGAAAAATAACAAGTGAAAATGGTGCATTGGAATTAGAAGTTAGAATGCCAAAAGAATTGGGTGGAAGCGAGCAAGGCTATACCAACCCCGAACAACTTTTTGCTGCAGGCTATGCAGCTTGCTTTGATAGCGCACTTAATTTAGTTATGGGCCAGGCAAAAGTTAAACCTGAAGAACCTTCTACGGTTAAAGCAAATGTTGCTCTTCATTCGAATGGGCAGGGAGGTTTTGTACTTGGTGTATCGCTACAGGTACATATACCAGGAGTTGAGGCGGCGCAAGCTCAGCAACTGGTAGAAAAAGCCCATACAATTTGTCCATACTCTAACGCCACCCGCGGAAACATCGATGTTAAGCTGGAAGTAATTTAATAGAATCAAAATGAAATCGTTATTGTGCATCCCGCAATAACGATTTTCAATGATTAGGCCCGTGATAGAAAATTTCAGTTAAAAATTATTTACTTAGCTGAATATTTTGTTATTCTTAGTAAAGAAAGTTGTGATGGAAATAAATGATGCTATTAAACTCGAAAATCAATTGTGCTTCCCGCTTTATGCTGCTTCCAGGTTGGTAACTAAATGTTATCAGCCGGTACTCGATAGTTTGGGAATTACCTATCCACAGTATCTTGTGCTAATGGTGCTTTGGGAAACTGATTCGGTTAGTTTGACGGTGCTTTCACAAAAACTGATGTTACAATCGAATACTTTGACCCCGTTGCTTAAGCGGATGCAGGAAACCGGACTGGTTGAACGCGTTAGGTCTTTAAAAGATGAAAGGAGTATTGTAATATCCCTGACAGAAAAAGGCAGTGCTTTAAAAGAAAAGGCCCCTGTATTGCGTGCTCAGCTGAGCGATAATCTCGGTGTGAGCCTTGAAGAAATTAACCAGTTAAAAAGCCTTCTTGATAAGTTAATTTTCAACCTGAACAAATAAGTAATTTGGTAAACGCTCGTTCCAAGCCTAATTAATTCTCTTTTTCCGGTTCAACCTCGGTAAGTTCGTACGCAAATGATCCATTTTTTGGTATTATCGGCGTAGCCCTACCTACACTTAAAGCTTTTATAAATGATGCGCCGAAGTAAAATATCAATGAAGAGTAGAATACAAAAAGCATAATGACGATAATCGATCCGGCTGATCCATAAATATTGCTAATGTTGCTCAACGGCAATAAAATCCTTAAAATATACTTTCCTGCCGTAAAAAGGCATCCGGTTAACAAGCCTCCAGAAATTGCGGCACGCCAGGTAGGGCGTCCGTTTGTTAAATACCTGAAAAGTATGGTAAACCAGGTGGTTACGATGATCACAAAAACCAATTGGTTGATGATCGAAGTTAAGACCAATCCGAAAGAAGGAGAACCGTTTTTTAGATAGGCACCAATATAAGCCTGCACACTATCGGCCAGCAAGCCTATAAAAAATAATATGCCGGCAAATAGGATAATCGTAACGGATATAGCTCTTGATTTAAGGGTATTAACAATCCCTTTTTTATCTTTTTGGCCGATATTCCAAATCTGCTCTAAAGAGTTTTTAATCACATTAAATAGGGTGGTAGCTACAAAAAGGAAAAATATAAAACTAAAGAATGTAACATACCAGGCCTGATCGATACCCCGGATGTTTCGCAATGTAGTTCTGATCTGTAAAATACTCTCATCGTCAAGAATACTGGCCAAACGTTCGAAAAGGTGTGTAGCCAATAAGCGCCTATCGGTAAACATACCAAACAGCCTGATGAGGATAATTAATATTGGGGGTAAGGCAAAATTGGTAAAAAAAGCAGTAGCACCGGCCAGACGTAAGGGATCATTCTGCTGAAATAAATTAAATGCTTTTCTTATTGTCGAGAAAAAAAACTTCAGATCTTCTGTTATCGATGGCATCACTCCTGCGTTAAACTCAAAAGGCCGAAAATAGTAAAAATACTTTATTCAGCCTTTTCTATGCATGTAAAGATTCTAGTTTGTTTTGGTGAAAACCAGTAAGGTTTTATCGCCATTCAGCAAATGTAGCTTATTATCAGTTATTTTAGCTCCATTAACCTGATTAAGGGCATGTAAGTAAGCACGTTCGGCTGCATCAGTTTCCTGACAGAACATTTTTGTGCCAAAAACATTTTTAACGGTTATTTTATTATCTGCTATTTCTCCCTGGCCACCGTAATTGTTACAAAACGATTTTCCACTGATTTTAAGGCTGTCGGCAAAGTTTAGCGTTGCTTTTGCTGTTGTAGGTAAGGTTAAACCTGGCAGCGCTGTTAACTCCCATTTGGTATTGGTAAAGCTCGCCGGATCTAATTTTTCTTTACAAGAACTCAATAATAAGATCAGCATTCCGCAGAACATAAGGTGTTTCATAATGTAAGGTTTAAATGATTTTCCTTTTTAACATCAAAAACTAAACCATAAAGATAAAATTGCTTTTTGAAAACGCTAAATTGGTTTTTCAATCTTCATCCAGTGGTGTTTTATGCCGCGGTAATCGAAAATAGAGATCCGTTTTAAGCCCACTTTTTCCAGAACATGAATAGACCCCAGGTTATCGATATCTGCTATGCCAATGATCTCATTTAGATTGAGTTCATTAAAACCATAGTCCAGTGCCGCCATTGCAGTTTCTGTAGCGTAGCCTTTGCCCCAAAACCGTTTACTGAACCGATAGCCCAGATCGTAATAATTAATATGGCTATTGGTAGATTCTTTAATTAGTTTTAAGCCCGACCAGCCCACAAAATTCCCCGTTGCTTTTTCGATAACAGCCCATCTGCCAATACCGTTTTCGATATATTGTTTTCTGATAAATTCTATTTCTGCGATACTCTGTTCGATTGATTTTGCAGGTTTATTTCCCAGGTAAAGGTGCACTTCAGGATCACCGTCCATTTCAAACATGCCCTCAGCATCTGTAGGTAGCAATTCGCGTAAAATTAAACGTTCGGTTTCGGCAAAAATCTTCATTTACAATCTTTTGTTCAAAATTAAGATAATTTCTAAACCTTATCTAAGACTGTCTTCGTAAATGGGCCCGTTCATACTTGGTACCTTATTTCCTGTTGAACGCAGGTATACAATCATTTCGCCCCGGTGGTGATAAATATGGTTCATTAAAAAGCCCCGTATCACCTGGATTCTGGGCATGGGCTGGAGAACCGTTTTACCTCCAGCGGTCATTTTCCAGTCTTCGAACATGCTTTTATCGGTGGCCGATTCGATACTTTCTTTAGCCCTGTTAAAGGCCCGTTCAAATTTGCCTATAATGTTTTCGATATCGCTGATATCTACCTCGTCACGCTTATAGGTATCCATGTTAAATTCATTACCATGAAAAGTCCCGGGATACCAATCGTATATTTCAGCAATGTGCGATGCCAATTGGGCCGTAGTCCAGGAGTATGCTGAAGGTATAAAATCCAAAGCACTGTTTGGTATTGCGTTTAAAAGTTTGCGGGTGTTTTCTGCTTCATGAAGAAATTCACCCAAAAGTGATTTAACCAGCATCATTTTATTTTTTATAATAACTGCGAAATGGGGTGGTGCTTAATAAATCACCTTAAGCGTCTTTTGGTTTTAAAAAACTGCCATCAATGATTAAAAGTTTCACGCTTTCCTGTGATACTGACCGGTGTGAACTTAAATTATCAGAAACCACATAGGTCATCCCCGCGCTAAGCGCGAATGTTGCTCCATCCTCCATTTCACTTACAAAGCTACCCGCCAAACAATGTACAATGTGCCCTTTTTTACACCAATGATCAGCAAGGTAGCCCGCAGAGTAGGTAACAATCCTGATCCTTAAGCCATCCAGGTTTAAGGTTTGCCAGGTTGCCATACCTGTTTCGCCAGGGTATTCTACTTTTTCTATCTGACTCCAATCTATATTGGTAAAGGGTATCGTATACATAGTTGTTTTTTAATGGCTTTTAATTAATAAAAGGAAATCAGATAAGCAGGTATCTTAAGCGGTGTTTACATTTAATGGAGTGCCTGGTTTTCTTTTAAGGATGAGTGCTGCTACCAACGAGATCAGTATCCCTACAGGCAGTATTTCCAAATAGGTAAATAGAACAACCATGACCGGGTTTTTGTACATTTCCTGACTGGAAGCCAGTTCTTTTGTCTTAGCTGCCAGCTCAGCTGCGGATGCACCATCACTTTTGGCCTCTCTAAGTGCCTGGGCAACATATTTATCCATAAAATCAGGCATAAATACATAATAATCAATCAACCACACAATAACATATATGGTAGAAGCTACTAAGCTGATCAATGCACCGATTTTAAAAGCTTTGCCGAAAGTGATTAACCCATCGTTGTATTTATCGCGGTAGTTTTTTATGCCGACAAAAATAAATGAAAAAGCCAATACCATTGAGGCATAGCCTATAAGCATGCTATGCTCAAGGTTCGGGTCGCTATAACATCTCGCCATAGAGAGCACCATTAATGTTGATACAATTAAGCCGGCGATTAATCCGAATACAATTACGTTCTTTTTCATCAGTATATAGTTTGTTTTTTAATTGTGATGAAACTATCATGAGCAATATTTTTCACCAGTCTCTATTTGATTTTTTGTGTTCAAGAGCTCACAGGCTCGGTTCATCTCTGTTTGTGAGCGTTTGCTTATGATGGTTTCATCTGTTTATAATTTTAAGAGGTTTACACCACAAAATTGCTTCGATTATTTTTTTTAACCATCATACTTTAGGGTGATTTTTCAGATCGGTAGCCTTTTAATACCAATGTATTAGTTCATTAAGGGATAATACTGAGTCTTTTGGCTGTTTCTATGGCCTGTGTTCTGCGTTTAACTTCCAGTTTTTCGAAAAGTCTGGCGTTGTGTGTTTTTATGGTGTTTAAAGATACAAATAACTTTAACGCAATTTCCTGGTTGCTTAAACCCGCAGACATGAGCTGCAAAACCTCCAGCTCTCTTTTGCTGATGTTGAGTTTGGTCAGTTCTTTTTCGTTGAGGATAAATGTTTCAGGTCTCTCCGTAAAAACTTCTTTTTCGATCAGTATGGTTTTGGGCCTGGTTAATTTAAGCGCGAGCCAAATGCCTAAAGTGGTAAAAATAACGGCTATCGAACCGGCATAAATTTCGAAGGCATGGTCGATGATAATGAAACGAAGTTCAAGCCACTTCAGCAAAAACAGTAGTACAGCCAGGAAAACCCCATATAAGATTACGCTTTTATTTTTAGCGAGAAAATTCGGTGTGTTTGCCATCGGTTATCTGTTAATCAAAAATAAGGAATTTAGTCTGAAGTAGTCAAATTCTGCCCTCTAAATACAGAAGCTAAGTCGTTTGAATCTGACGGAGATGCAAATGCAAGCGGATGTGGTTTTTATGATTAACAGATAGTGGGATACCGGTATAAAACACGATCTGTTGTGCTTTTTAAGCAGATGCGGTAATTTTATGGTGACTTTGATAAAATAAGCGCAATAAAGATTATAAATTAGCAAAAAAAATAAATAATCATATCTATGAAAATTACGCTTTATGCACTCTTACTTTCCGTTGTTTTATTTGGCTGCGGTAAATCTGAAAAAGCCTGCAAGGCAAGACCATTTGCTGTTAGTGACGATTTTAATGTTTTCCCGAAATCGAAGAAAAATGTACTTACTATCCTAAAAACAGATTCTGGCACTGTGGCAGCAGCCGATCGCTTTGCCATTCAATATAAAGATACCACTATTATTGTTGACGATGCTCCAAACGCCGCTGCGCAGAAATTTATTGTTGCATTATTCATCAATACACAAAAAACAGCTGTATTGGTACAGGTAGCTAATGAAACGGGTAAAATGGCTCCGTTTTATATCATTTCTGTTAATGATGGGAAAACCGAAGTGGTGAGCTTGAATAAACCATCAAAAGGTGCTGAAGATAAAAAATATACGAACGGTTTAGAAGAATTAACACGTAGTAATATTTTGGTGAATAACGATTTCTTTATCACGACTATAAATTCAAGGGTTTACCCTATTAAGAGACAAAATCCTGACGAGCGTATCCAGGGGAAATTTTTCATGTACTCTAGCGATAAAACCACATTAGTCTTTTTAACCGCCAATTCTTTGTACCAGGTAAATACGGCAACAGGCGAAACTTTTAACCTGCCATTGCCAGCAGCATTAATAAATGAACCTGAAACCCTTGTCGGAAATATTCAAAGAGATTATACTTGGGTAGCGAATGCAAATGGAACATCTTTCTTAAAGAAAAATGCTGATGATGACCGCATTGTAGATATTAAGGAGTTTAAGCACTAAAATTTTTTGAAGTTTTATGGGCTGGGATTATAATATGCCTTAATTCAATTAGAATTATTTTCAATCTGAGCTTGTCGAAGACCTTTTATTGGTCGGAAACAAAATATTTGTCCTTCGGCAGGTTACCATTGACAGGCTCCAATACAATGGTCGTCATTGCTGAGGAGGAACGACGAAGTAATCTTTTATACTAGTGACCCTTGCCATAAAGATTGCTTCGTTGGCTGAAAAAGCCTTCTAGCAATGACGATATCTAAACCCAAGTAAACTAAACCACCATTGTTCTAAAGGTGAGGTTTATCCTTGGTTTATTTACTTTTTTGGTTGGTGGAAGGCGGTGTAGCCAATTGGTTTGTGTTTCATCTTTCATCACCAATAAACTTCCATTTTCTAAAAATAAAGTTACCGTTTCTTTAGTTTTTTTATGTTTAAAAAGAAACCTTCGTTCTGCACCGAAACTTAATGATGCAATGGCAGAATCTTCAGCTAAGGCTTTCTCGTCGTCACTGTGGTAAGCCATTCCTTCATTACCGTTGTGGTATAAATTAAGTAAGCAAGAGTTAAAAGTGGTACCTGTTTGCTCCTCTGAAATTTTTTTTAACTCCAGTAACTCCTTTGTCCATGGTAAGGCCATTTTCGATTTATTGGAGTAGGTATAAGAATAGGCTTCATCTCCGTACCAGGCAACTTTTCTTTTGGTAATGATGTGTTTGCCCATAATAAAAGCCTCATCATTTTTCCATTCAATGGTATTCATCAGTACATCAAAATAATGATCGGCTTCGGATACCTGGAATAATTTGCCGTAATAATTTACTGTTCCGCCGTATGGGAGCAGATTTTGATTAACATCTATTGTGGTGTTGAATAAATCCATTGTTTATATGCTGTTTTTAAGCAATGCCCGCAAGGGCGGTAGCCATGTTGAAGTGCTTCATCTACAGAACGGAAAAATACACGGTTTTCTTTCTTCATCCGCTTTCCCGATGTACATCTAAGTGATCCGTAAATCTTCAATCGGGCATTTCCACCAAGGCAAATATCTTTGTTTTTTAAA
Source organism: Pedobacter sp. GW822-FHT03F06 (assembly GCF_058801365.1). Taxonomy (NCBI): domain Bacteria; kingdom Pseudomonadati; phylum Bacteroidota; class Sphingobacteriia; order Sphingobacteriales; family Sphingobacteriaceae; genus Pedobacter; species Pedobacter sp. GW822-FHT03F06. The sequence goes on along the minus strand of NZ_JBXANE010000013.1, from coordinate 10,560 downwards.
TGTTTTTTGAGTTCCTCCGTTGAAATATCTGCATGTTTGATCATACGGCATTAAGCATTAGTTTTTGCAGCCTCCCAGCCAATCATGGCTGTTTTTCGGTTTACTCCCCAATGGTAGCCGCCCAAGGCACCACTCGATTGTATTACCCTGTGACAAGGAATGAGAAACGCAACCGGATTATCGCCAATTGCAGTGCCCACTGCTCTGGATGCATTAGGATTTTTTAATTTTTTGGCAATGTTACCATAAGTGGCCAATTTACCCATAGGGATTTTTAACAAAGCTTCCCAAACTTTTAACTGGAAATCAGTACCTTTTAAATGCAGTTTAATCTGGTGCAATTTGTTCCAATCGTGACTGAAAATAAATAATGCGTTCTGTTGTTCTTTATCTAATATCTGCTGATATTGAGCCGCTGGGAATTGGCGTTGCAAATTCGCCAAAGCAATATTTTTGTCGTCATAAAAAGCGATATGGCAGATTCCTTTTGTGGTACTGGCTACAATAATGTTGCCGAACGGACTTTCTGCAAAACTATAATTGATGTGGAGGTTTTCGCCACCGTTTTTATATTCTCCGGGCGTCATGCCTTCAATGTTTACAAAAAGATCGTGCAGTCTGCTTGTTCCCGATAAACCGGTTTCTAATGCAGTATCGAATAAACTTTGGTTTTCTTTCAGCATTTCTTTGGCATAACCAATGCTAATGTATTGCAAAAAACGCTTAGGCGTAGTGCCCGCCCATTCGCTAAATAATCGTTGGAAATGAAAAGGGCTTAAATTTACTTTTTCTGCAATTTCTTCTAAACCAGGCTGTGTTTTAAAATTCGCCTTGATATAGCCAATGGCATCGGCTATGCGATTGAAATTGATTTCTTCTTGTGCTTTCATGGTCTTGAATAATTTATATCCAAAAGTAGTTTGGAAAGAAACGGTAAACTACCCGAAACTTGCTAAGTTGAACCGGGATTTTAAAATCCTGTTTGTTTAATTTCGTTGCTGATTAATTTCTCCGCCCTTGCAAGATCGATATTTCCATTGATATCAATCTGAAGAAAATAAGGCGCTTGCCACTGTTGGGTTTTCTCTGCCTGTTTATTTGTTACCGTATCCCAGGGCGGATAAACCCTAATCCCTCTTTTACCTTCTATTCCATTTTTGGTAATAATTTTATGTTGTACCAATATGTCTTTTGGAAAAATAAACTGGCCAGATCGGTCAACACTACTGGTAGAGATTATTAATAGGTCGAATTCATCCTGATCATTAAAGGGTGTAGTAATTCCTGCTTCATTCCGCTTCCATATGGTTACAAATTGCCCGGTTTTAGTTGGGGTGATTTTAGAAAGGCGATGTTTGATTTTTAACCTGTTTAATTCAAAAGTACAGGCCACATATTCCCGGCTTTCACTTTCTGTTTGCAGATTATTTATTTGATAGCCTAACGGGTGGTAAACTAAATTTGATGCAGTTTGTAATATCAAGGGTAATTTAGTTATCGACATGTTGGTTAAAAAATAGGGGATGAAAGAAACTGAACGAAAATAAGACGTTTTTATCTGATTGATCTTAGCTGCTTAAATAGCCTAGCGCTTATTGCTCTTCGATGATCGATTTTCCTTTCGATTTATCTCCTGATGTCCACTGCCAGGTTTCATGAAGCCTGATTTTGCCATTGGCTAATTGTTCTGGCTTTGAATGGCAAATCCCGGTCATGAGTTCCCCTTGATTATTTACCTGGTGATAGCGCATTTCGATGTTGCCGTTTTCATCAACTAAGCCAATTAAATGACCGGAAATAATTTTTCCACCCGTGTATTCAGCAGTAAGGATATTTACGGTTTGTTTATAGCTAAAAACGGTTTCATTTGATGTTTCACCATTTTCTGTATTATTGATCGCTTTAAAAAGCTTGTTGTTATAGTTTATCATAAGATGATAAAACTAATCATCTCTTCCAGAATAAAAAAATCATAGGATGAGCCTTCTACAATTTTAGGTGTTTAACCTAGCAAACCAAAGCGTTTTAACCTAGGCCAACCAAAGCTTTTCCTCCCTTTTTACCAGCAGGTACCTGTCATCACCTAAAATTAAATAGCCATATTCATAGCAGAAAATGTATGTGTTACTGTTCTGGGTTTCATAACTATAAGTATGGTATTCAAAATTAAAGCCTGCCGAAATTAGCTTTTTACCGGTAACCTTGGTTTTACCATTTGGATTAAGCGCAGCAAGGATAGCACGATTCTTTCTGAGTATGCTATTTACCCTTTTAATCACGAGATTATTCTCAATCTTTAAACGATTGTTGTAATTGTTGCGACAAGAATCATCGCAGTATTTTTTATCGGCCCTTCCTCTAATCAGGGTTCCGCAGTCTAAACATAAACGTTCCATAATAATTTCTTTTTTTTATTATGGGATGATGACCTAATTTATAAAATAAAATGGTGGAATAAAAAAAATATAAAACATCCTCTTGAAGCTTTAAATGCATGTTTTCCGTGTATAAACGTTTATAACCGACTATAAATGTTTACAATCCGACTAATTTTTGATCATCTTGGCACTTTTGTCCTGTCGGTTATCGAGGTGATGACTGTTCGTTAAATATTTAGAAACTTAAAATTTAAAGATCATGGAAAGTGCAATTAACAAAGTAGTATTGAGCGGATTTGCAGGAGCAGATGCTGAGATTAAAACTTTTGGAAATCAAAAATTAGCAAGGGTTAACCTGGCCATAAACGAAAGCTATAGGAATGCTTCAGGCGAGGACGTAAAAAAAGTACAATGGTTCAATTTAACTTTCTGGAATGCAAAAGCCGACATTGCCGAAGCTAAGGTTAAAAAGGGTACAGGCTTAAGGGTAGAGGGCAGGTTACAGGCTAATAGTTACGATGGTCATGACGGGAAAAAGCGTTATGGAGTAGATGTAGTAGTTAGTGACGTCGTAATTAGAGAAAATGAAAAACAGGATGCTTTTTAGCCTGTAGAATAATCGCATCATGTAAATATTTGATTTATATGATGCGATTTAAAGATTACAATCTAATAGAAAGGCCAGTATAAAAATTAATTCCTGGGGCTGGGTTAAAATACCTCCCATTTGCGGCATTTAAATCATTGCCTAAGCTGTAATCAACATTTAGCAGATTGTTTATGCCTGCAAATAAATCAAGATGGGTTCTGCTTAATCTCAGGTTTTTTATTCCGGCTTTTACTTCAAGCAGATGATACCTTTTAGAAAAGGTGGTATTGGCATCATTTAGCGGAATAGCTGAGGTGTAGTTGTGTTGAGCAAAGAAGTAAAGTTCCTTTTTAAAGTTAAATTCGAGACTATTAACCCATATATTTTTTGGAACGCCAGTAAGTTGGTTACCCGCGTAATTGTTAGTGCCGCTTACAAAATCTTCAAATTTAAATTGGCTCCAGGTATAATTGCTTCTTAGTTGTAATCCTGTTAACCATGAAGTATTGTTTTTGATAACCCACAAGGCTGTTTCCAATTCAATACCTTCCTGTTTTGTTCCACCTGCATTTATGAAATATTCAGCATCATTTTGATTTAGCCTTCTTACAATAGCATTTTTTAACTCGTAATGGAATACATTTCCGTTGGCGTAAAAACGGTTATTCCCCGTTTTATACCTTAAGCCCAGTTCATAATTCCAGCCTGACTCTGCTTGCAGGTCATTATTGATGTTGTTATCAGACGACCTCACTTCTGCGATAGTAGGCGTTGAATAACCTTTACTTACAGAAGCCCTGATAGAGAGGTCATTTGCGATTAAGTAAGATAAAGCAGCCTTTGGCATAAATTGGGTATTAAACTTGCGCTCTTTTGTTGCAATTGTTACAGGAAAGTAGCTTTCATAGCTGTAGCTGAAGAAGTTTAAACTTGATGCAAGTTCGATCAGAAATTTATTGTTAATGTCGAAGTTTACTCTGAAGTAAGCAAAATCCTGACTGGCTTTTAAGCGGTCTGAGGCTTGCATTGAAGTAGCTTCCCCACCATTGTTATTATAGTTTTTAATCTGACTTTTGGTAGCAGAACTTTCTAGTCCTATCTGGGCATTAAATTTAATGTCTTCATTTGCCTGAGCGTATTCTAAAAATGTTCTTAACCCAAGCGTACTTTCGTAGCGCTGTTCGTAATTAGTTATAAACGGGTTCTTGAAGTTGGTATACGAGGTAAACAAAGCAATAACATGCTTTAGATGTTTATTGATTTGGTATGAATTGGATATTCCCCCGAAAATGGTTTTATTGTAAATGGCGGCTTGCTGTGAAATGGCGCCAGGTAATGTTGGTGTTGCCGGACGGGCCAGTTTAGGGTTTTGATCTAATTGTACAGCCGTTAATCCACCTGGTGTTTCGTAATTTAAATCGCTGTAAAAAGCAAAAGCCTTTAAACTGCCAGCATTGCTATAATTCCATTGCTGTATCGTTTGAAAATATTTTCTGCCCATTGCACTATTTTGCCGATACCCATCGCTTCTCTGGTATCCTTCGCTAAAGCTGAAACTATACTTTTTATATAGCTGTTTGATTGACGCCGTTTGATGTAAAAGACCATAAGAGCCTCCAATCGCTGAAATATTAATTTCATTGTGGTTTATGGCAGGAGGATTAAGTAAAATAGCACCACCTGTATTTGCACCAAAAATACTGGCTTCAGGCCCCTTATAAATTTCCATCATACCTACTGCAGAAACATCTAAAGCATTGAGGTAGGTATTTCCGCCTGCATCAGTTAAGGGGAATTCATCAATGTAAATTTTAATATTTCGAATGCCAAAAGGAGATCGCAGTAAACTGCCTCGGAGCGATAAACGATAGCTACCAGGCGAACGTTCTTCCATTCTTACACCAGGTACAGTATTTAAAGTGCTCACTAAGGAACTGTTCTGCTGATTTCCGATTAAATTGCTATCGATCAAATTTACGGCTGATACCGATCTTAATAATGAGTGCGGATTGTAATAACCTTTAACGGTAACTTCTTCGAGTTTTTTGGTCGAATCGGGTTTTATCGTTTGCGCTAAACCAGTAAAGGAAAATAAAGTCAAGAATAGTAGAAGGTTCGGTTTCAATAGGATAATAATTGATGGTTTAACCACAGATTGGCAGATAAATTTAGCGCATATTCTGCTAACCTGCGGTTATTTTGTAAACTATTTAGCAGCAACCCTCCAAATTATGCCACTAACATCATCGGCAACCAGTAATGCTCCATCGGGCGTCAGGGTAACGCCAACAGGCCTGCCATAAACTTCGGCCTTATCTGCATCAGCTACAAAACCAGTTAAAAAGTCCTCTGGTTTGCCTGCTGGCTTTCCATCTTTAAAGGGCACAAATGCAACTTTGTATCCGGAAATGGCAGAGCGGTTCCATGATCCATGCTGACCTATAAATGCACCTCCCTGATATTTTTGAGGGAATTTTGTGCCTTTGTAAAAAGCTAAGCCCAAAGAGGCGGTATGCGCACCTACAGCAACATCAGGCACAATTGCTTTTTTAACCAGCTCCGGGTTTTTACCTTTTAAACGGGGATCTTCATTTTGACCAAAATAAGAATATGGCCAACCATAGAAACCGCCAGGTTTAACGCTGGTGATGTAATCGGGAACAAGATCATCTCCCAATCCATCGCGCTCGTTTACAGCTGTCCAAAGCATATTTGTAGCTGGTGCCCAATCCATTCCCACGGGGTTGCGCAAACCACTCGCATAAATTTTCTCACCAGTTCCATCTGTGGTGATTTCCAGGATATTAGCTCTTCTTGCTTCGTTTTCCATGCCATTTTCACCAACATTACTGCCCGATCCAACGGTAATATAAATTTTGCTTTTATCTGCATTGGCAATTAAATTTCTCGTCCAATGGTTATTGTATCCACCAGCTGGGAGACTCAGGATCTTTTTGCCTGTAGCGTTGATTTTCGTATCACCTGTTTTATAAGGAAATTGCCACAAGCCATCGGTATTGGCTACATAAAATGAATTGCCAATAATCAGCATTCCGAAAGGCTGATTGAGCCCGTTCAAAAAAGTGGTAACAGTTTCTGGCTTGCCATCTTTATTTTCATCGCGGTATAGTAAAATCGTATTGGCACTTTTACCAGGTACTTCAGATTTAGCTTTGCCGGTTACTGCGTTGGCAACGGCCTCTGCAGTACTTCTTTCTGAATTGGAAAGGGCCACAAGTACATCCCCGTTTGGAGCTATATATGTGTTGCGCGGGCTTTTAATATTTGAAGCAAATCTGGTTACCACAAAACCCGCTGGGGCAATTGGCGTTTTACCTTCAGGCCAATCGATAACCTTACTAAATTTACTTTTGGCTGCGTTGGTATCTGGTGCAGGTAAGTTTACGGTTCCGCTTTTAGTAGTAAGTGTTGTATCTTCTCCTTGCTTTTGCGAACCTGAATCAGACCGACATCCGAAAAAAATAATGGATGAAAGTATTGCTGTGCAGAAAATTCTATTTTTCATGTTAATCCGTTTTGATAAAGGAAATTAGTTCAGAAAAATATAACATCAAAAACGGACAGATGGTTTGCCGGTGCACAAAGATCATTGTAAAATAATAAAAGGAAAGTACCCTGAAGTACCTTCCTGGAGAGCGCATACTATTTTCCCTGGCCCAATGCTATGGTTAACAGGGAAGTACTTTTATATAATCTTTTAAAATTGAGATATTGATTGAGCAACAAAAATCTGATCACCGAAAAGACGATCCGTTTTTAGAGTTATGGGAGTGTAGCAAAGGAATTTGAGCATAAATTTCCAGTTGTTAATTTGAAAACGATTAATTAAAACTAAATTACAGTATTACACCTAATTTTTTAGTTAAATTTTGTTAAATCGTTTTTAATGCGAAGGCTGGATTTTTTTGGCTATTATTTAACCAGATTTTCCTGTAATTTTTTCTCGATGTCTTTAGCGTTTAAGATCAGCGCAGAGAATTGCGGGTCTGATTTTACCAGTAAAAATTTTCCGTTCGGAAGGATGATTGCTGAAGTTCCACAAGAAGTGGCCTCTTTAAATAATAATTTCTTAAGAAAGCCCGAATCGGTTTCTATCTCTAAACCTTTCGATTTAATCGGACTGAAACTTTTTCCTACTTCGCGGTATTGGTAAATGGCAACTTTTGGTCTGGCCTCTGCTTTTTCGAGAATGTTTTTCTGAAAGGTCCACCTTACATTGTTCAGGAATTCTGCGTTCTGATAACTAAGGTCTTTCCAGCAGTCGTCTTTATTGAAATCGTATTTAATGATAATGGTATCTTTTAAAGCAAGCCTTTGGTTTTCTTTTAAAAAAAGATGCAGGGAATCTACTTGTGAATCGGTTAATGTTCCTGCCTGATAGCGTTTAGTTTCATCCAGATACAGTTTTGGCGAACAGCTATATATCACAAGAGCAATAACAATTAAGGCAAATAACTGCAGTTTGATTTTGTTGAGGTTTTTCATTTGTGTGAGCATTAAAGTTGAATTTTACTGGCTAAATTTAGTCATTCAGCCAGGAAAAATCTTATGACATAAATTTATAACTAAAATTTAAGTCTTAAACTTTTTTGGTAATTTTTTATAGTATCATCACTTAACCTTTTAATATTTTGGTTTTTTCGGCATCAAATTCTTCCTGCGATAAAATACCGGCATCCAATAATTCTTTCAGATCTAACAGTGCCTGTTTTTTTGATGTGATATCATTTTTAGTCGGTTCTGTACTGTTTTCAGCAGGTGCTGTACCCTTGATTGGTTGGTTAGAAATGTTTGAAGGACCAAATTTTAACAAGAGTCCTGTAATTTCATTGAACCCCTTAATGTTCGAATAATCTATTGCTTTCTGTTCCTTAACATTTACAATGGAAGGGTCAGCTGATTTTTCGAGTAAAAATTTTACTGCATCTTTTTTACCATTCGCAGCTGCATAATGTAAAGCTGTGTTTCCGCTTTCATCCTGAATATTAACATTAGCACCTTTTTCTGTTAATAGCTTTAACATACTTAAATGGCCGCTTTTGGCTGCTACATGTAACATGCTTTCGCCTCCGTAATTGTAGTTGTTATCGAAAGAGAAACTGGCCGAAATGGAAATGTTATTGGCGGTTTCTACCCATTCTAAATATGAATACATGGAATCGTCGTTACCCGAAAGTGGTTTCGCATAATTTACATCTACACCCTGGCTTAAAAATAAATCGACAATTTCTTTCTGGTTATTGGCGCAGGCATACCAGATTGGTGAGAGACCATCTTTTGAAGAAACGAATACATCGGCACCTTTTTCTACCAATGTTTTGGTGAGCATGCGGTTGGCGTCATAACAGGCAAGCAGCAGTGCCGATTCGCCTGCGTGGTTAACATGGTTAATATTGGCGCCTTTGTCAATCAGCAATTCAACCATTGGCGTGTTTTTAGATTTTACCGCAAAAATTAGGGGTGAATCGCCATGTTTATTAGTGGTATTGATATTGGCACCAAATTCCAATAATTTTTGAACAATTTCTTTGTTCCGCCAGCCTGCAGCAATAAGCAAAGGCGTTTCTGCTTCATTATTTTCGCCATCAACTTCAAGACCTTCATTAAGTAATTTTTCTAATACTTCAATCTGCCCGCTTTGAGCAGTAAGGTGTAATAAGCTGTTGCCTTTAAAATCCTTAATGTCAACTCTTGCACCTTTATCTAAAAGAAATAGTGCGGTTTGTTTCTGTTTTTGTAAACAGGCAAAGTAAAACGGTGTTTCGCCGGCATGATCTTCGTAATCTAAAGCTGCCCCACGATCTAACAAAATCTGTACAAGGTCTAAATACCCGCGGTGGGCGGCATAATGGAGGGCTGTTCTGCCTTTTTCATCGGTATAGCCTACCTCTACCTCTTGGTTGGCCAATAAAAATTCGGCTATTTTGCGCTTGCCGCTTTCGCAGGCAATAATAAATGACATCGACATATTTTAAGATTGTTTCATGAGCAGTTCTACAGTTTTTATTTTCAGGTTATCATCAGATGCAAGCATCAGAGCGGTTTGATCCTGATCGTTGGTGATAGTAATATCTGCACCGTTTTCGAGCAGGAGCTTTACTTTTCGATAGGTTTCTTTCGCTTTTTCTGCTTCATAATTTACATTGTAGGTACAAACTTTATGCAGCAGGGTATTTCCTTTATTATCGGCCCTGTTTACATCTATCTGTCCGGTTTCTAAAACAGCCTGTAAAATATCAGCCTGTTTTTCGGCAATGATATCCAATGGTGTTTTATCAGCGCCATACCACGTACTTGCCTGGTATAAATCAGCGCCATCTTCAATCAGTTTTTTAAGGAATTTGGTGCCACTTTCACTGTTCGACATCATCCTTACATATTCAAATAATAGTGTTTCGCCGTTTTTATTAACCTGATCGAAAGCTGGTGAGGCGAAATTGCGCAGCGTATCATATATGTTTTCGCTCTGTAAATGCGCCACTGCATAAAAGAAAGCTGAATTTCCATCGCGGTCGGTATGATTGGGATCGGCGCCATTTTCGAGCAGATGGGCAATTAAATTTTTCTTGTTGAATTTTATTGCGGTAATTAATGGACTTTCCTGCACCACATTGCCTTCGTTGATATCAACACCTTCGTTAAGGAGGATATCGATATATCCTTTAAGCAGATCGGTAGTCTGTTCATCGTTTAGGTTATACCTTCGGAAACTGCTTTTTACTACCTGGTGGATGTAGTTTTCCTCTGCATTGTTTTTGAAGGTGGTGGTGCAACCTGCATTGATACATGCTTTGATCAGTGCTAAGCTCACCCCGTTTTCGAAGAAATAACTTAATAGTGTTTTGGTGTTAACCTCGTCATTTAAGTTGTCGAAATGAGTAATAAATTCATTAAAAAATGCAATATCTTCATCATCATTGCCAAGGTTACGGACAATAGCCTGAAAAATGCTTTTGTCAAAACTGTCGAATTCATAGACGTCGGTTTCGATGGTTTTGTCTTTTAGCATCATATTCAGGATTTCGTACTGTTTCTCTCTCACCAGATGATCAAAAATTGATGATTTATGATGTTCCTGAATGCTTTTAGAAAGTTTTTCGCCGTTATGCATCATGCTTTTAGCCTCTTCGAATTTGCGGGCATTTAACTGTTGATCTAAGGTAGGTTCGGTCATTTTCAATTAAAAAGTTTAAACTAGATAGATATATGGTTTTGACGCTACAAAAGTTTAGCCAAAGAAATGGTTCACAAAAAAATATTGGGGTGTTGCACTAAAGACAGATAAAACTATACCTCATTATGATATGGTCGTTTATTTTTTTTTGAAAAGCAATTGCAGTATTCTATCGGTTAATGTCTTCCTGCTCTACCTGCTGCCATGAAAAATGGCATCCGTTCGATCAGGTTTAGTTTAGTTAGTCCTGCGCAATTAGGTTGAGTTTCTGTACCACGGCCCTAAGTTTATAGCCCTGCTCTCCGATTTATCTGGATAAAGCGGAAAGGTACTGTCTTTAAAAGCAAATAAAAGTTGATAAAATTTTATCTTCTGAGAAGCATTAATTTAAATGCTTT